>JBKJTI010000042.1:0-22699 GCA_046590425.1 Cypionkella sp.
CCGAGGCCATGATCAGATTCAATGCCATTTTTATCCGCCTGTTCTTATACGCGGGCTTCTGCCGCCGGTTTGCCGTATCGGTCTGTTCCCCACCTGTCCCGAAGCAGAGTCCGCCGAATTATCCTCGATTCTATCCACAGATCGCCAAAAGGTCACGCAAAAAACATACTGGCCCCACAAAATATGGGGCCAGTGATGCAGCTATTAGCGGTATTTCGCCAACGATACCGGATTTAGCGGATTACCAGTTATCCTTAAACCAACGGAAGGCGCGTTTCAGCGAGCGTGCGGGGTAACGCTCGGTCGGAATGTCGAAATCCCACCATTCATCCTGCGGATGGGCTGCGAACAGGCAAAGCCCGACAGCGCTGGAAAACGCAGGCCCGGTTGCCGCTTGCGGCAGGCCCTGCACCCGCAATGGGCGACCCATCCGAACCCGCTGACCAAGAATGCGGCTGGCCAATCCGTCCAGACCGGGAATCTGGCTTGCGCCTCCCGTCAACACGATCTGCTGGCTGGGCAGGCTGTCAAAACCCGCCGCATCCAGACGCGCGCGGACTTCCTCCAGAATTTCCTCAACCCGTGGCCGCATGATGCCGATCAATTCGGTGCGCGAGATTTGGCGACGGTCTTTCTCCCAATCGCCCGAATCGCCACCCATCTCGATCATCTCGCGATCATCCATGCCCGTCGCATGGACGCCGCCATGTTTGGTCTTGATGCGCTCGGCCACCACCAGCGGCACTTGCAGGCCTTTGGAAATATCCGAGGAGACATGATCGCCACCCATTCGCACGGAATCGGCGTAGATCATGTGCTTTTTCATAAAGATCGAGATGCCAGTCGCGCCGCCGCCCATATCGACGCAGGCAGCGCCCAGTTCCTGCTCATCCTCGACCAGCGAGGAAATCCCCGAGACATAGGCCGAAGACGCAATTCCGGCCAGTTCAAGATCGCAGCGCTTGATACAATAGAGCAGGTTCTGCACCACGCTCGCATCCACCGACAGCATATGCAGATCGCAAGCCAGACGGTTGCCAATTTGCCCGCGCGGATCGCCTAACCCTGAGCGGTGATCCAAAGCGAAGTTGACCGGCTGCGCGTGCAAAATCTCGCGCCCGTCGCCGAAATCCGGTACATCACAGGCGGCCAGCACGCGGGCCACGTCTTGTTCGGTCACAACCGAATCCTGCAATTCCCATTCGCCAGCCAAGCCATAACTGCGCGGCTCTGCCCCCGAGAAGCAAGCGATCACATGATCCACCCGCACATTCGCCATTTTCTGCGCGGCCTGCACAGCCGTCCGAATGGCCCGCTCGGTCTCATTCATCACCGCGATTTCGCCAAACCGCACACCGCGCGACCGCGTGGTGGCAGCGCCAATCACTCGGAATGACGACTGACCGGCCATCGGCCCCACGCCATCGCTATCGCGCTCGTCTTCAAGGCCGTCAAACCGCAGCACCAGACAGGCGATCTTCGAGGTGCCGACATCCAAAATCGCCACCACACCGCGCTGCATCGCTGCGCGCCGCATATGGCGCATCGCGCGTTGGGATTGGTAAAGGTCTGTCATAATCCGCTCTCCGTTACCGGTGCCAGCCCTTGCGCGCGGCGGACTTCGTTCATTGCAAACGGAGCCAGCCGGATCGCCGGGCGGTCTTGATTTCTAAGGTCTATCGAAAGAATGTCGCGTTCCAGAAGTTTGTCAGCGGCGTTCAGCGCCAGCAGGCGCTCGGCAGCCGCCACCGGATTCCCTGAGGGCAACAGGATGCGCTGATCGCGGTCAAGGATCAGATCCCAGCGACGCGCGCCCACCCGCACCAGCCCGCGCACGCGGGAAGCGATCGGCCGGGCGGCGTCGAAAATTGCCAAGGCTTCAGGCATTGCGGCATCTGCGCCCTCGCCCGCCACCAATGGCAAATCCGCCCGGTCGGCGCGCGCAGACAGGCCCGCAACACGGTGGCCAGTGGCATCGAGCAGTTGCAAACCGGCAGGACCGCGCCACACCACTACGGGCACACGCTCAGCCACGATCACTTGCAGCACGCCACCCGAGCGCACGCGCAATTCGGCAGAGGCGACGGCATCCAAACCCTCCGCACGAGCCCGGAGTTCGGTGATATCCAGATCAAATGAGGACTGCGGCAGTTTCAGCGCCAGCTTGGCGCGCACGGCGTCAGTCAGATCGCGCGAGGCGCCCTCAACCGAGAGCAGACCCACACGAAACTCAGGCCGCTGTTCAAACTTGGTGCGCAGATCGACAAAGCTTTGCACGATCGCAGCACGGCGAGCGTCGCTGTAGAGTACTCCGGTGGCGATCAACGCCACCACGGTCAGCGGCAGACCCAAACGGCAAACCACCCGAAACACAGGCGTCAGCCACAGCCGCTGCATACGATACTGCCAGCGGCTTGGCGCGGGATCGCGGCGCACGCCATTGGCGGGAAGCGGACGGGTGCGGCTTAGCGATTGCACGAGGCATCCTCCACCATCCAGGCGCAGAACGCGGAGAAGGAGATGCCCTGATGGGCCGCCTGTTCGGGCGCAAGCGAGGTCGGCGTCATCCCCGGCTGGGTGTTGGTTTCCAGCAGGATCAAGCCATCCAGACCGCGGGTGTCGTCCCAACGGAAATCGGTGCGGCTGACGCCCCGGCAGCCCAAGGCCTGATGTGCGCGCAGGGCGTAATCGAGGCAAGCTGCGGTGATGTCTGCGGGCACATCCGCGGGGATGACATGGCGCGATCCACCGGTTTTGTATTTCGCATCATAATCATACCAGCCGTTGGTGATGATGTCGGTCACGCCCAGCGCGCGATCCCCCATCACCGCACAGGTCAACTCGCGCCCCGGCGCATAGGTTTCCACCATCACCCGCTCGGGCATGGTTTCCGCCAGACGCGGCGCGTTAGAGCCTTCGCGCACGATGTAAACCCCAACAGATGAGCCTTCGTTGTTCGGCTTCACCACATAGGGCGGCGGTAGAATATGGCCTTTGCTCACGTCGTCCCGTGCAGCCAATACGGATTGCACGATGGGCAGACCAGCCGCCGCGAACACTTCTTTCGCCCGCGCCTTGTCCATCGCCAAAGCCGAGGCCAGTACGCCGGAATGGGTGTAGGGAATGTTCAGCCATTCGAGCAGGCCCTGAACGCAGCCATCTTCGCCCCAGCGACCATGCAGCGCGTTGAAACACACATCGGGTTTGATTTCAGCCAACCGTGCAGGCAGATCGGGGCCGCAATCGACCTCAACCACCTGATATCCTGCTTCCCGCAACGCGGCCGCGCATTCACGACCCGAGACCAATGAGACTTCGCGCTCTGCGGAAGGCCCACCCATCAACACCGCCACTTTGGAAGCCGCTTTTGATAAGCCGCCCGCCATGTACTGCCTCATCCAGACCTTTGTTGGTCCATGATATTGTTATTTATGCGTTACGTTGACCGACCCGCATAATTTCCCACTCTAGCGTGATACCGCTCTGTTGGAAAACCCTTTTTCGCACTTCCTCGCCTAAATCTTCGAGGTCGGCGGATGTCGCCCTACCGGTATTGATCAGGAAGTTAGAGTGCATCGGCGACATTTGGGCGCCGCCCAGTGTGGCGCCGCGCATGCCCGCATCGTCGATGACTTTCCAGGCTTTGAGCTCGTGGCTGTCGTCGGCGCGTCCGGTGCTGGAATGGCCGACCGGATTGCGAAAGGTGGACCCCGCCGAACGGTCTTTCGTCGGCTGGCTGGCGTCACGTTTGGCGATCTGATCCGTCATGCGGGCATCCAGCGCTGCGGGAACGTCCGGTGCGGCCTTGAAGGTGGCTTGGGTGATCACCCACCCATCGGGCAAAGTGCTTTGACGGTAGGCAAGTTGCAAATCGGCGGCGGGGAGTTCCACCACCTCACCCTGCCGCGTCACACAGCGCACCGAGATCAGATGATCGGCGACATACGACCCATAGCAGCCCGCATTCATCCGCACCGCACCGCCAATGCTGCCCGGAATCGTGCGCAGGAAGGTGAGATCCAGTCCCCCCTCTGCCGCCTTACGCGCGACATGGGCATCCAAGGCCGCAGCGCCCGCCGTCACCGTGCCGTCGCAGGTGATCGTGTTGAACCCCCGCCCCAGCCGGATCACGACGGCGCGCAAACCACCATCGCGCACGATCAGATTGCTGCCAACACCCATCGGGAACACCGGAACTTCGGGCGGAATTGCCGCAAGGAATTCACACAGATCCGCCTCGTCCGCAGGCTGGAAAAGCCAATCCGCAGGACCGCCAACGCGCAGCCAGGTGAGGTCCGCCAAAGGGCGATGCGGCGTCAGGGTGCCACGAACGGGGGGGAGGGTGTATATCATGCCCGCCTTTTTAGGCGATTTGCCGCCAGCCTCAAGTCCGAACGGGGCTCAAGCGCTCATGCGCGCTCTAATCCAACGACACAGATACCTCAGCGGCCAGCGCAGCACCGATCCTGCGGCGATCAAAAAGGCGAGGCCCCACCACGGGCCGTTGTCAAAGGTCAGCCAGAGCAGCAGCGGCAGACCCACGGCGATCAGGCCATAGGCGTTACGCCAGTGGTGGTCTTTGCTGGGCAACATGCCGGTAAGATTGGCCACCACCAGCCAGATCAGCCCGGCGACCAGTGAGATCATTTCCGCAAATCCGGCGGCAGTTCGACGGGCAGGCCAAGGCCACGGCGGACGAAATAGATCAACGGGCGGCGGAACATCGACAGCAAGGCAAACAGCCCCAGCGCCACCCAGAGCCAGCCATGCGCAAGGCCGATCCACAAAAGCAGCACCGGGGCCAGCACCAGCAATGTCATCCCCGGCACCATCTGTTGCTTCATCGGCAGCAGTGCCGTGATCGTGGCCGCGATCACCCAGAGGCAGCCCATGAGCAGCGGCAGGCTCATGCGGCTTTGCCCGTCAGCCGTGCAGGCAACCCGTTCGCCCAAGCCGAGATCGAGCCTGCGCCAAGACACACCACCATATCCCCCGGCTGCGCTTGTTCGCGCACCAGACGCGCGAGATCGGCCTCATCGGTAATCGCACGGGCGTGGCGGTGACCGTGGGAGATCAGGCCCGCCACCAGATCATCGCGCGAAGCACCAGGAATGGGTTCTTCACCTGCCGCGTAAACTTCGGCAATCGCGACCACATCGGCCTCGTTGAAGCAGGTGCAGAATTCCTCGAACAGGTTGGACAGCCGCGAATAGCGGTGCGGCTGATGCACGGCGATGACGCGGCCTTTTGTGGCTTGCCGTGCGGCTTTCAGTACGGCGGCAATTTCCACCGGATGATGGCCGTAATCGTCGATGATGGTCACGCCGTTTACTTCGGCCACTTTGGTGAAGCGACGGTTCACCCCTGCAAACCCGGCCAAAGCCTCGCGGATTTCTTCTTTCTT
Organism: Cypionkella sp.; assembly: GCA_046590425.1. Taxonomy (GTDB): domain Bacteria; phylum Pseudomonadota; class Alphaproteobacteria; order Rhodobacterales; family Rhodobacteraceae; genus Cypionkella. Next base: position 5,405 of record JBKJTI010000042.1, read on the forward strand.
CATGCCGAGATGCCGCGCGACGGCAATCGCCGACAAAGCGTTAGAGACGTTGTGATCCCCCGGCATTGGCAGGATGCAGCCCTCAATCACCGCGCCCTGCCCTTCGCCCTGCAAGGCCACATCGAAATGCGCCACACCATTGTCATAGGTCAGGTTCACCGCCCGCACATCGGCCTGAGCATTGAAGCCAAAGGTCACCACGCGGCGGTCGGTGACTTTGCCCACCAAAGCCTGCACTTCCGCATGATCGGTGCAGCACACCGCCAAACCATAGAACGGGACGTTCGACACAAAATCGTAGAAGCCTTTGCGCAGGGCATCAAACGTGCCCCAATGCTCCATATGTTCAGGGTCGATATTGGTCACGATGGCAATCGTGGCGGGCAGGCGGTTGAACGAGCCGTCCGACTCATCAGCCTCTACCACCATCCACTCGCCAGCCCCCGCCCGCGCGTTGGACCCATAAGCATGAATCACCCCGCCGTTGATTACGGTCGGATCAAAGCCGCCCTTGTCCAGCAAGGTCGCCACCATCGTCGTGGTGGTGGTTTTGCCATGCGTGCCCGCAACGGCGATGTTCGAGCGCAGCCGCATCAGTTCTGCCAGCATTTCGGCCCGGCGCACGACGGGAAGGCCACGCCTGCGCGCTTCCTCCAGTTCCGGGTTGCCCTTTTTGATCGCGGAAGAAATCACCACAACCGCAGCGTCGCCGATATTGCTGGCGGCTTGACCTTCAAAGAACACAGCACCCAAAGCCACCAGCCGATCGGTGATCTTGCTGGCCTTGGCATCCGAGCCCTGCACCGCAAAGCCTTGCGTCATCAGCACTTCGGCAATGCCCGACATGCCAATGCCGCCAATGCCCACAAAGTGGATCGGCCCTAGTTCCATCGGAAGTTTCGTCGCGTTCATCGTCTCATCCTAACTCGCCAAAGCCTCAACCAGCGCCACCAACCGGTCGGTCGCATCGGGCCGCCCCTGCGCTTGCGCTTTGCGCGCCATATCTTCCGCACGCTGCGGATTTTGCAAAACAGCCGCCATTTGGGCACTTAGGCCAGCGGCGTCAAGCTGGGCCTCTGTCATCATCACGGCTGCCCCAGCGTCAACCAAGCCGCGGGCGTTGGCGGTTTGGTGATCGCCCGTGGCCGCTGCAAAAGGCACCAGAATAGAGGGCCTGCCGATCACCGAAATATCCGCGACCGAGGACGCACCAGAGCGTGAGATCACCAGTTGCGCCTCAGAGAGCCGGCGGGGGATGTCGGTGAAAAACGGCTCCACTTCCGCCCGCACGCCTGCCTCGGCATAGGCCGCGACGACCGTAGGCAAATCCTCGGCCCGCGCCTGATGCGCCACCCGCAGATGATGGCGCAGGGTTTCCGGCAATGCCGCCACCGCCGCTGGCACCACTTGCGAGAGTATCCGCGCGCCTTGGCTGCCACCGATCACCAGCAATTCCATCGGGTAATCGCCGGGCGCGATATAGCCTGCGCCCGCGCGCTCCAACACCAAGGCCCGCACCGGATTGCCAGTATGAACGCCCTCGACGCCGCTCGGCAAAGAGGTCGGCCAAGTGCCGCAGGCCACCTTATCGACACGGCGCGCGAACACCGTATTCACCCGGCCCAACACGCCATTCTGCTCATGAATCATCCGGGGCCTGCGTAGCACCCAAGCGGCCGTCAGCGCCGGGATCGACGGATAGCCACCAAATCCCACCACCACATCGGGCTTGTCGCGCAAAGACGACAGCAGCGCCGAGACGATGCCGCCCGCAATCCGAAACGGCACCGCAAGCCTGGCCGCCAGCCCACCCCGCGCGAAGGTGGCTGAGGAAAGTTCCACAATCTCAACCGCCTTCGGAAACCCGCCCGCATAACGTGCGCCGCGTGCGTCGGTCGACAGTTTAACCCGCCAGCCGTTTGCAATCATCGCCTCGGCCAAAGCCTGCGCCGGGAACATATGCCCGCCGGTGCCGCCCGCTGCGATTAAAAGCAAGGGCATCAGCGCCCCCGCTTGAAAATATCAGACATCTGGCCCTGCGGACGCGACCGCGTCATCGCCAGAAGCATCCCCACCGTGATGCCCGCCGCAATCACCGACGAGCCGCCATAAGACACGAAGGGCAAGGTCATCCCCTTGGCGGGCAGCAGCCGCACCGCCACCCCCATGTTGATCATCGCCTGCACGCCGAAAATACACGCCAGACCAGTACCCGCCAACCGGGTGAACGGATCGCGCTCGCGCGTCAGACGCACCAGACTGCGCACCACCACCGTCGCGTAAAGCGCTATGATCACCAGCACCAGGACAAGGCCGTATTCCTCCGCTGCGACCGCGATGATGAAGTCGGTATGCGCGTCGGGCAGCGTCCATTTGACCTGGCCCTCGCCCACGCCGACGCCAAAGAAACCGCCCTCTTGAATGGCACTCGTCGCATAGCCCATCTGGCTGCGCGGATCGACATCTGAGGTCAGAAAGCCATCAATCCGGCGTGCAAAGTGTTCAGACGAATGATAGGCCGCAAAGCCCCCCACGCCCGTCAGCCCCATCACCGTCACGATCAAAATCATCGGCGCGCCCGAGACGAAATAAATCACACCCCAGCCAAACAGCACCAGCATGGCCTGGCCGAAATCGGGCTGAAACGCCAGAAACAGCACCACCGTCACGGTCAGCGCAAAAGAGATGAACTTGCCCGGGGGGCCGTTGATGTCTTGGCTTGACGCCGTCAGCCAGGCAATCACGATCATGAAACCGGGCTTGAGGAATTCAGATGGCTGCACCGAAGCAAAGCCAAAGCTGAACCAGCGGATCGCACCCTTGCCAAAATCGGTGCCAAACATCGGCAACAGCATCAGCGCCAGCATCGACACCGCAAACCCCAGCACCCCCAAACGGCGCACCATCGAGGGCGACATCATCGACACGCCAAAGATCGCGGCCATCGCCATGCCGCCGAAAAACGCCTGCCGTGTGACATAGTAATAAGGGTCGAGCCCGTTGCGTTCGGCCAAGGGCACCGAGGCCGCAAGCCCCAGCAACAGCCCGATGGCAAACAACACCAGCACCGCCGTCAACGTCCATTTGTCAATCGTCCGCCACCAGCGGGGAATCACCGGTTCCGATACCCTGCTGGGCATCGAGCCATAGACCATCTCAGTCATGGAAAATCCGCCTGTTTTGCCGTCTGCTCTGCCAATATCGGGTTTCCCCGATCCTGCCGGGTTTGCCCGGTCTGACCTCAAGACTAGCCAAAACGAATCACAAAGGCCAGCAGAAACAAGGGGTCACGAATCACTTCTGTAGCGATTCTCCGCTGCAATGGCCGCGCGCCGCCGCTACAACTGGTCTTGCCCAGCCGCGTCGTGCCGAACCGGCCAGATCGGATGCGGCACCGGGTCTTTCGCATGCCAGAAATACTGCCGGATGATCTGGCCATAGCTGCGATAGACGTATGCCTCGTTGCGGCGCAGATAGTGCTCGCGCCGACTGGCATAAAGTGCGGGCAATTCATACCACGGAACCGCCGGGTGCATGTGATGCACAACGTGAAAATTGTTGTTCAAAAACAGATAGCTGAGTGGCCCACGATCCTCGATCACCACGGTACGGGCGCGAAACGCCTCATGCGCACGGTGCTCCAGATAGGTGCGGATTTTCAGCAAAGCCGTGCCGAGATAGACCGCCAGCAAATAGGCCCAGATCGGCATCCCCACCCACTGCAGCCAAAGCAACAGCGGCACCAGCCCGATCAGATGCAGCCCCCAAGCCAGCAAAACCCGGCCAACGCCCGCGCGCAGCAACGCCAGCTCACCGCGCAGAAAGGTGTAAGTGCCCAAAGCGGGGCCAAGCAATATCCGCCCCGCCAAGGTATTGTTCCAGCGCAACAAAACCTTCAGCAGCGGTCCGGTTTTCAGCCATACCGCAGGCGCAAGATAATTCGACTCGGGGTCATCATAGGGGTCGGTCAGCGCCGGATCGAAATGGTGCTGCAAGTGCAAGTCCTTGAAGCGCAAATAGGGCACGAAGGGCATCAAGGCTGGAAACACCAGAGCCTCGTTCAGCCACTGCGCGCGGAACGGATGGCGATGCAGCACCTCATGCTGCAGGGACGAAAACTGCGCCAAGGCGATCGCGGTGAGAAAGATCGACAACATGCCCAAGCTGGACCAGACCCAACCGCCCACCGCAAAGAGTGCATATGTTCCCAGCAAAACCACCACAGTCGGCCACTCAATAACGCGAGTCTGCGGCATATCTTTCCTCATCAATGGGTTATGGGCGCATGCTACCACTTGCCAAGTGGCTGCGGAACTCAGAGGATATGCAACATCGCGTCACCATCGTGGATAATATAGAACAGATGCCGGATTTTATCGACAAACGCGACCGCGCCCCGCTGTTTCGCATCCGTCTTGCCGAGGCGATGGCGCAACGTGGCATAAGCCAAGCCGGTCTGGCCCGCGCCACCGGGGCGGATCGCTCGACGGTTTCGGCGCTGCTCGCCCCCGGAATCCGTCTGCCCAATGCGCAACTGACCGCCGATTGCGCCACGGCTTTGGGTGTGTCGTGTGATTGGTTGTTGGGTCTGACCGATCGACCCGAGCCGGTGGACGCGCTGCTCGCCAGTTCTGTCACCCTGACTGATGCGCCGCGCGCGCTATTTGACCAAGAGCTGATTGGTTGGCACCACGCAGCTGCGGGCTACAAAATTCGCCATGTTCCTGCCAGTCTGCCCGATATGCTGAAGACGCCTGAGGTGGTGGCCTGGGAATATGCCGACCATCTCGGAGGCTCGGCTGAACAGGCGATTGCGGCATTTCAGGATCAACTGGATTGGATGAAATCGGCACATTCCGATTATGAAATTGCCCTGCCGCTGCATGAAATATCAAACTTTGCCAGAGGCTTAGGTTATTGGTCTGGCCTGCCACTCGCCGCCCGCCAAGCGCAGATGGAACATCTGATTGCGATGTGCGACACACTTTATCCCGCGCTGCGGCTGTATCTGTTCGACGCGCATCGGGTCTATTCCAGCCCGGTCACGGTGTTCGGCCCCCACCTTGCCGCCGTCTATCTCGGCCGACAGTATATCGTGTTCCGCGACCCTGATCGGGTGCAATCCATCCTGCAACATTTTGACGGGCTGGTGCGCGCCGCCCCGTTCGGCGCGCGCGGCGTGCGCGATCATCTGGCGCGGTTGCAGCGGGTGATAGATCAGTAAACCGTCAAACGCCGCAGATCATAGCCGTTCCATTCAAAGATATCCTTCGCCGCTTTCAGCCGATCCGGCGGAAACGCCCCCCGGTTCAGGATAAAGCCCAGCCGCCCGTTCGGGCTGCCGACCACCAGCGTGCGATAATCGCCATCCGCCCACAGGATCCACCACGGCCCCGGCTGCCCCGGCACCGCAAACCGCCCGACGGTGTCGGATTGCATCGCCCCTGCCCCCGCCATCTGAACCCCGGATTCGCACAAACGGTAGCGGATTTGCAGCCCGCCCGCGCCTTGCAAAATCTCGGCACCACCGGGCTTGCAGCCCTCACCGCCGAACGCCGCCACTTGGCTCCAGGTGCCGACCAGACGGTTTTGATCCATCACCGCGTTTGAATACATCGGCGCATCGGGCGCGCGGTAGCGACCCACCGCTACGGTTTTCGGGGCTGCCGCGCAGGCGCTCAGCAGCAAAAGGGCTATCAGTCGATACAAAGGGTCACCATCGCGCCATTATCCTGCAAAATCTCATTACAGCCAAACAAGGGAGCGATTGGCGCGCAACTGTTTGATCTGGCAAGGCAATCGCCCTCGCAATCGCTTTTCTTGCGGCAAGATTTGCCGGCGTCGCGCATCACACGCACGCAACTCATCCCGCCCGCTTTGCCCGCGACAGACCATTGCCCGCCCTCTTTAACACAGGCCAATTCTTCCGGCACCAGCACCCGCGCCGGTTCTTCGGCAACCGGTGGCGCGGTGGGTTCGACGGCTGCAGGAACGGGCTGCGTTGGTGAAGGTTGAGCCGCCGGGTCAGGCTTTGCGGGCTGCGCCACATCCGCCGCAGACCTGGCCGGATCAACCGCACCCGCTGCCGCAGGCGCATCCAGCGAGGTCACCTCAATCGCATCGCCGGTGATCGGATTGGCGCCTTCGCCGGGCTTGGCCAGCTTGCCGCCGCCCAAGGTGCAGCCCGCCAACACGACCGCCAAAATCAGGCAAAACCGCATCCCGCGCCCCTAGTACGGCATCGGATGCGCGCGGTGCGCGGCATCAATTTCGGCCAGAACCTCGGCGTCCAACACCACTTCCGCAGCCCCCAAGGCGATCTCAAGCTGTGCGAGATCAGTGGCCCCGATGATCGGAATACAGGGGAACGGCCGCGTCATGCAGAACGAAATCGCCATCTGCGCCGGGTTCAGCCCGTGCCGCGCCGCGATGCCCAGATAGGCCGCCACCGCCGGAAACACCTGCGGCGTCACCCGCCCCGACAGCGTCGGGTTGAGCGCGCGCCGCGTGCCTTCCGGGATCACATCGCCCGCATATTTGCCCGTCAGAAGTCCGTTTGCGAGCGGCGAAAACGCCAGCAACGGCATGTTCTCCAGCGCCGAAAGCTCTGCCCAGTCGCTGTCAAACTGCCGACACAGCAACGAGTATTCATTCTGCACTGTCGCCATCCGTGGCAGGCCATTTTTGTCCGCCAGCGCCAGCCAGCGCCCAGCACCCCAAACCGATTCATTGGAAAGTGCAATATGGCGGATTTTTCCCTCTGCTATCAGATCGGCTGATACCTGAAGCATTTCAAGCATATGCGCTTCGATGCCCAGCTTATCTCCACCCCGCGGATCAAAGTGCCAAATGTCGCGAAAGTGATAGGCCGAGCGGTTGGGCCAATGCAGTTGATAAAGGTCGATGTAATCGGTTTTCAGCCGCCGCAGAGAATCTTCCACCGCCGCCCGCATCACAGCCCCGGTCAAAGGCGCACCGCCGCGCACCGCGTCCTGACCCTCTCCGGTCACTTTGGTCGCCAGCACCAGCCGATCACGACCTCCGCGCGCCGCAAGCCAAGTGCCGATGATCTCCTCGGTGCGTCCGACCGTTTCGGCGCGCACCGGGTTGACCGGATACATCTCGGCGGTGTCCCAGAAATTCACCCCCTGCCCAAGCGCCATATCCATCTGCGCATGGCCGTCGGCTTCCGAATTCTGGCTGCCCCAGGTCATCGTGCCCAAGCAAATCGCCGACACCGAAAGCCCCGTCTGCCCCAATCGCACTTGCCGCATCGCGCCCTCCTGATTTGTCGCCAACCTATGCGGCAAACCCCAACAAGGAAACCCCGCTCAAAGCTTGGCCCCAAGCCAAAGCGCGGCGGTTTTCCGCGCATCTTGCGGCGATCTGGCAAAGGCTGACCCATATCAAGGCACAGGGTGCGGATGTGCCGCACCCTACACCCGAACCCATTACAGGAGCGCAGCATGCAGATCAGCTTTAGCGGACAAACCGGGATTGTCACCGGGGCCGGCTCGGGCATCGGCGAGGCAGTGGCGCTTGGCCTTGCCGCCGCAGGCGCACGGGTCATCGTGGCCGACCGCGACATGGTGAAGGCAACGGCAGTGGCCGACAAGATCACCGCCAGCGGCGGGCAGGGCCATGCTGCGGGCGGCGATGTATCTGATCCTGCCGTGGTGCAGGCACTGGTCTCACTGGCGGTGGAAAAAGGTGGCGCGCTGACGCTGCTGGTTAACAATGCAGGCATCGGCGGGCCGCAAGCCCCGGTTGGCGAATATCCCCTCGACGGCTGGAAACAGGTGATCGACGTCAATTTGAACGCGGTGTTCTATGGCATGCGCTTCGCCATCCCGGAAATGCTGAAAGCGGGCGGGGGTGCCATCGTCAACATGGCCTCGATTTTGGGCAGCGTCGGCTTTGCCAATTCTGCGGCCTATGTCGCAGCCAAACACGCACTGCTGGGGCTGACCAAGAACGCTGCGCTGGAATATACCGCCAAGGGCATCCGCACCACCGCCGTCGGCCCCGCCTTTATCGACACGCCACTGCTGACTGCCCTGCCACCCGAAGCCAAAGCGGGCCTAGCCGCCCTGCACCCGATCGGGCGGCTTGGCACCGCCGACGAGGTCGCCAATCTGGTGCTGTTCCTGCTGTCGGACAAGGCCAGCTTCATCTCGGGCAGCTATCATCTTGTTGATGGCGGATACACGGCGCAATAGCCCATTAGCCCGCCTTAGCACTGGCCCTTCGCCCCAGCCCGCGTTAAATGAGCGCGGACTGGGACGAAAGGCATGACAATGGCACGGATTCTGATTACCTCCGCGATCCCCTATATTAATGGCATCAAGCACTTGGGCAATCTTGTGGGCAGCCAACTGCCCGCCGATCTGTTCGCGCGCTATAACCGCGCGCGAGGCCATGAGGTGATGTTCATCTGCGCCACGGATGAGCATGGCACCCCTGCCGAGCTTGCGGCGGCCAAAGCGGGCAAGCCAGTTGCCGAATATTGCGCTGAAATGCATGATGTGCAGGCCGAGATTGCGCGCGGTTTCCGCCTGTCTTTTGACCATTTTGGGCGCTCGTCTAGCCAGCGCAACCACAGGCTGACCCAGCATTTCGCGGGCAGATTGGCCGAGGCCGGCTTGATCCGCGAAGTTGAGGAATCTCAGGTCTATTCCATCGACGATGGCCGCTTCCTGCCTGACCGCTATATCGAAGGCACCTGCCCGAATTGCGGCTACGAATCCGCGCGCGGCGATCAATGCGACAACTGCACCAAGCAGTTGGATCCGACCGATCTTATCAATCCACATTCGACGATTTCCGGCTCGACCAATCTTGAAGTCCGCAGCACCAAGCACCTCTATCTCATGCAGCGCAGCTTGCGCGACAAGCTGGGGGCATGGATCGACAGCAAGAAGGACTGGCCGATCCTGACCACCTCGATTGCGAAAAAGTGGCTGAACGACGGCGATGGCTTGCAGGATCGCGGCATCACCCGCGATTTGCACTGGGGTATACCGGTGAGAAAAGGCGATCAGCCTTGGCCGGGGATGGAGGGCAAAGTATTCTACGTCTGGTTCGACGCGCCCATCGAGTATATCGCCTGCACCGCCGAGTGGGCCGACGCGCAGGGCCTTGGCGATGAGGCGTGGCAACGCTGGTGGCGCACCGACAAGGGCGCTCAGGACGTGACCTATTACCAGTTCATGGGCAAAGATAACGTGCCGTTCCATACGCTTTCCTTCCCCGCGACAATTCTGGGGTCGGGCGAGCCGTGGAAGCTGGTCGATTACCTGAAGTCATTCAACTACCTGAATTATGACGGCGGCCAGTTCAGCACTTCACGCGGGCGCGGGGTGTTCATGGATCAGGCCCTGTCAATCCTGCCCTCGGATTACTGGCGCTGGTGGCTGCTGTCCCACGCCCCGGAATCGGCAGACAGTGAGTTTACTTGGGAGAATTTCCAGGTTTCGGTGAACAAAGACCTCGCCGATGTTTTGGGCAACCTCGTCTCTCGCGTCACCAAGTTCTGCATTGCGAAATTCGGCACCGAAGTGCCATCTGCGGGCGAGTTCGGCGAACAAGAGGCCCGACTGATCGAAGAACTCGGCACCCGGATCAAAGACTACGCCGCCTGCATGGAGGCGATGGAGGTGCGCAAGGCCAGCGCAGAACTCCGCGCGATCTGGGTGATCGGCAACGAATATCTGCAAGCCGCAGCACCCTGGACGGTGGTGAAAACCGAGCCCGAACGCGCACAAGCGATGATCCGCCTCAGCCTCAATCTGATCCGTGTCTATGCGATCCTGTCGGCGCCCTTCATCCCCGATGCCGCCGCCACGATGATGCAAGCGATGGGATCGGACGATTGGACATGGCCCGACGATGTGGCAATCGCGATGACCGCCCTGCCCGCAGGCCACGCCTTCACCGTGCCGGAAAACCTGTTCCGCAAGATCACCGATGAAGAACGCGCCGACTGGCAGCAACGCTTCGCCGGCATCCGAAGCTGATGCAGCCTGACGTCCTTTCTGCTATGCTGCCCTCCGAGGGGGCCGCAATGTCCGATGCGCAGAAATACGTCGCCAAAGGCTCGGCGCATGTGATCTTGCCGGGGCAAGTCGAGCCGCTGGACGTGGCCTTCGTGCTGCTGCCAAAGTTCACCATGCTGGCGTTTTCCTCGGCGATTGAGCCTTTGCGGATGGCCAACCAACTGGCGCAGCAGGTGCTGTTTCGCTGGCAGGTGCTGTCGGATGATGGCGCACCGGTGGCCTGCTCGAATGGCGTGCCGATCATGGTCGATGGCGCTTGGGGGCAGGCGAAACCGGAAGGCATCATTCTGGTCTGCTCGGGGGTGGAACCCGAAGGCAAAGCCAGCCAAGCTTTGGGCGACTGGCTGCGCGGACTTTGGCGGCGCGGGCGCGTGGTAGGCGGGCTTTGCACCGGGGCGTATGCCTTGGCACAGGCGGGCATCCTGAAGGGCCACCGCTTTACCATGCATTGGGACAACATCGACGCCTTTGCCGAGAACCACCCCGATCTTCTCCCCGCCCGGCAAGTGTTCTGCATTGACGACCGGGTGATGACCTGCGCGGGGGGCGTGGCCGCCGCCGATCTGATGCTGAAGCTGATCAACGATCGCTTCGGCCCCGCGTTGGGGCAAGAGGTGATGAACATGTGCCTGCTGACGCAACTGCGGCAAGAGGAGGATCTGCAAACCACCTCGCTTGCCGCCCGGCTCGGCACCCGCCACGACAAGCTGCTGCAAGCGGCTGCCTATCTTGAGGCGCATATCGAGGAAGACTTCGACCTTGACGCCTGTGCAGCCCATCTGTCGTTGTCGCGCCGCCAGATCGAGCGGCTGTTCAACCGTTACCTTAACATCACCCCGGTGCGCTATATGAACGACCTGCGGCTAGCCCGCGGCCGCGCGCTTTTGGCAGAAACCGATCTGAAAGTGACCGAGGTGGCGGTCGCCTGCGGTTACGCCTCCACCTCGCATTTCTCGAAAAGCTTCCGCAAGAAATACGGCACCTCACCCTACCGATTTTCGCATTTCGGCGGCTAAAGCGGTTCAGGTTTTATGGAAGCAGGCGCATCGGAAAACCCGTTCGGGTGAAACGAAAGGCAGCGATTTCCGATCCCTTGCAAACCTGAACCGCTCTGCACGGCTGTTGGTCTGATCTCGCGGAGCGGCTTGCGCCGCAAGCCTCTTCAGCGCTGACGCGCGGTTGGGATGCGGCATCAGCGCCTGCCCGCCGCGTTTTTCTTGCAGCACCCTGCCCCAGCCGCTATGCAAGCGCAGCAATTCCCGGAGGCCGCCATGCCCAGCTTTCTGTCGACCCGTGACGCCGATTTCGAAGCGCGTTTCGCAGCCCTTTTGGGCATGAAGCGCGAGGAGGCCGAGGATGTCGATCAGGCCGTGGCAGGCATTATCGCCGATGTGCGCACGCGTGGCGATGCGGCCGTGCTGGAGTTGACCGCCAAATTCGACCGCCTGACGCTGACCGCAGAAACCCTCGCCTTCTCCCAAGCGGAGATCGAGGCCGAATGTGCCAAAGTCTCGCCCGAGGATCGCGCGGCATTGGAACTCGCTGCGGACCGCATCCGCGCCTATCATTCCCGGCAGGTGCCCACGGATGAAATGTGGACTGACAGCGCGGGCGCAAGCCTTGGCTGGCGTTGGACGCCGGTATCTGCGGCAGGCCTTTATGTCCCCGGCGGCACCGCGTCTTATCCATCCTCGGTTTTGATGAACGCCATCCCCGCCAAGGTGGCTGGTGTGCAGCGTTTGGTGATCACCTGCCCCACCCCCGACGGCATCGTCAACCCGCTGGTGCTGCTCGCCGCGCGCATCGCGGGTGTCGATACCATCTACCGCATCGGTGGCGCTCAGGCGGTGGCGGCCCTCGCTTATGGCACCCAATCCATTGCAGCAGTTGACAAAATCACCGGGCCGGGCAACGCCTATGTCGCTGCCGCCAAGCGCCGGGTGTTTGGCCGCGTCGGCATCGACATGATTGCCGGGCCCTCGGAAATTCTGGTGATTGCCGACCGCGACAATGACCCCGACTGGATCGCGCTAGACTTGCTCAGCCAAGCCGAACACGACGCCTCAGCGCAATCCATTCTGATCACCGATGATGCCGCCTTCGGCCAAGCTGTTGCACTGGCCGTCGAAAAACGCCTTGTCACACTGCATCGCCGCGACATTGCAGGCGCGTCTTGGCGCGACAATGGTGCGGTGATCCTCACCCGCGATCTGCACGAGGCGGCCACCCTGTCGAACCGCATAGCCCCTGAACATCTGGAACTCTGCACCGCCGACCCCGAGGCGCTCTCCCAAGAAATAACCCATGCCGGGGCGATCTTCCTAGGGGCATGGACACCGGAAGCCATCGGCGATTACGTTGGCGGGCCGAACCATGTGTTGCCCACCGCTCGCTCGGCGCGGTTTTCTTCTGGATTGAGTGTGATGGATTTTGTGAAACGCACGACCCTGGCCAAAATGACGCCCGAAGCCTTGGCGCTGATCGGGCCTGCTGCCGAACGGCTGGCGATCTCGGAAAGCCTGCAGGCGCATGGGCTTTCGGTGCGCGCACGACTGGACCGTTTGAATGGGGGTGCGGCATGACCAACCGCATCTGCGCCATCGACATTGACGAAAAGGGCCTCGCCCGCGTCACACCAACGATTGAGCAAGAGCGCAATGTCGCGATTTTTGATCTGTTAGAGGATAACTCTTTCGCGCTGCCCACCCGCGAAGATCGCCCTACCGTTCCCGGCCCCTACCGATTGGGGCTGGCAATTCGCGAAGGGCGGCTGGTGTTTGATATTGCCAACGCGGCCACCGAAAAGGTTGGCGAGTTTCATCTGTCGCTCGGCCCGTTCCGGCAAGTGGTGAAGGACTATTTCCAGATCTGCGAGTCGTATTTCGAAGCGGTCAAACGCCTGCCCCCTTCTCAGATCGAAGCCATCGACATGGCGCGGCGCGGCATCCACAACGAAGGCGCGCGGGTGTTGCAGGAACGGCTCGATGGCAAGGCCGAGGTCGATATCGACACCGCGCGGCGGCTGTTCACCCTGATCTGCGTGTTGCACTGGGGCTGATGATGGCATTTCCACATTCGGTGCTGTTTTGCTGTGATCACAATGCCGTCCGTTCGCCGATGGCCGAAGCGATGATGAAGAAGTTCTACGGCCAACGCGCCTATGTGCAATCGGCGGGGGTGAAGAACGATATGGAGGTCGACGGCTTTTCCATCGCCGTCTGCGCCGAACTCGGCATCGAACTCGCCCGCCACCGTGCGCGGTCGTTTGAGGAAATGCAGAATTTTGGCGACGATCTTGGCCAGTTTGATCTGATCATTGCGCTGTCTTCTGCCAGTCAGCACGCAGCGCTTGATCTGACCAAATCCTACCATCTTGAGGTCGAATACTGGCCAATCATCGACCCCACCGCGATTGGCGAAGGCCGCGACGCCAAACTCTCTGCCTACCGCCAAGCCCGCGACCAGATCAAAACCCGGATGCTGGACCGTTTCGGCCCACCAACGGTCCTGTAAGCCGCTAAACTTTATCTAAAATTTTTTCATCTTGGCGAAAATACTCCACGGGGGTTTGGGGGTGTGAAACCCCCAAATCTTAGGCTTCAGCCCGCGCTGCCTGTATCTGATCCAGATTCGCCTCAATCCACCCGGTCAAAGCCCCCACCCGCTCGGCGGCTTCAACACCCAACCCGGTCAGCGTATATTCCACATGCGGCGGCATCACCGGATGCGCCACCCGCAGCACCAACCCGTCGCCCTCCAGCGCCTGCAAGGTCTGCGCCAGCATCCGCTCTGACACGCCGCCCACCCGTCGGCGCAGGGCCGAGAACCGCAAGGTGCCATCTTGCAGCGCCAGCATCACCAACACCCCCCACTGGCTGGTCAAATGCTTCAACACAGCCCGCGAGGGACAGTCTGCCGCCAGCACATTCGGTGGAAACGCCCCCTCGACATTCATCGCAAATCTCCTGTGCGGCAAAACTTCATACTAACAAAAATGTATGTACTTCCCTTTCAGAAGTAAAGGCGTATCTCTGACCCACCGCAAACAGGAGACCAAAATGACCATCGCAATCACCGGCGCCTCGGGCGCTCTCGGCCAACTTGCCCTCAAAGCCCTGAAGGCCCGCGCGCCACAGGCCGATGTCATAGCCCTCGCGCGCGATCCGGCCAAAATCACCGGCACCCCGGCCCGCGCCATTGACTATTCCAAGCCCGAAACCCTTGCCCCGGCTCTCAAAGGCATCGACACCCTCGTGCTGATTTCATCGAATGACTTCAACGACCGCGCGGGGCAACACCGCGCCGTCATCACCGCTGCCAAAGCCGCAGGCGTCAAGCGCATCCTCTACACCTCGATCCTGAAAGGCGAGGCTTCGCCGATGATCCTGGCGCAAGACCACATCGCCACCGAAGCTGCCATCAAAGCCTCCGGCATCCCGGCCACCCTCCTGCGCAATGGCTGGTATACCGAAAACTACACCGGATCGCTGAAAGCTTCGGTCGAGCACGGCGCACTGATCGGGGCCTCTGCTGACGGTCGCATCGCCTCTGCCGCCCGCGCCGATTATGCCGAGGCCATTGCGGTGACGGCGCTGGACGACAGCCACGCCGGCAAGACCTATGAACTGGCAGGCGACATCCCCCACACAATGGCCGATTTCGCCGCTGAAGTCTCGAAGCAGACCGGCAAGGCGATCCCGTTCAACACTCTGCCGAAAGACACCTACGCGGGCATCCTGCAAAGCCTCGGCCTGCCGGAAGCCTTCGCAGGCATCCTCGCCGACAGCGATGATACCGCAGCAACCGGATCACTTCTGGATGAAAGCCACACCCTGTCGAAGTTGATCGGCCGCCCGACCGCACCGATCGCGGAAACGATCAAAGCCGCGCTGTAAGCGCGCCGAAAGCGCCTAGCGACAGTGGGCAAGCCCCTGTCGCAAACCAACCCCATCCTGCCGATCCCGGTCTGGACCGGACCGCCCCCGCGTGCCACCATGCGCCAGATTCTGCATGAGGCCCGCATGACCCAAACCGCCCACCGATCCTCGCTCGACACCGTCACCGCCTATTACACGGCCTTCAACGCCGAGAATCCCGCAGGCATGCTGGCCTGCGTCACCGATGACATCGAGCATCGCGTCAACGAAGCCGGCATCCGCTTGGGGGCTGCAAAATTCGCCGAATTCTGCGCCCATATGGGCGTGTCCTACCGCGAGCAGTTGAAAGATATCGAAATTTTCGTCAACCAATCCGGCACCCGCGCGGCTGCCGAATTCACCGTCCACGGCGCATATCTCAAAACCGACCCCGGCCTGCCCGAAGCCAAAGGCCAGTCATATATTCTGCCCGCCGGGTCGTTCTTCGACCTCAAGGACGGCAAAATCTCCCGCATCACCACCTTTTACAATCTCAACGACTGGATCGCTCAGGTCTCAGCATGACCGCAGATCTGGCCGCCGAGATCGAAGTCCGCGCCCTGACCGGCCCCGCACTTGAGGCCGCCTTGGATGGCGTCGCCGCCCTGCGCATCGCGATTTTCCGTGACTGGCCGTACCTTTACGACGGAAACCTCGACTACGAACGCGCTTACCTGCAAACTTACCGCGACAATCCGGGCGCCCTTTTGGTCGGGGCCTTCCATGAAGGTCGCTTGGTCGGGGCCTCAACCTCGACCCTGATGGAGGACCATGCCGAGGCGTTCTCCGCCCCGTTCCGCGCGCTGAACATCCCCCTCACGCAAATCCTCTACGGTGCCGAGTCCGTTCTGCTGCCCGCCTATCGCGGCATCGGTCTGGGCCACCGCTTCATTGACCTGCGCGAAGACCACGCCCGCGCGATGCAGCGCGCCTATGTCGCGTTCTGCTCTGTCAAACGCCCAGATAGCCACCCGCTCAAACCAGAAAACGCCCGTTCAAACGATGCGTTCTGGATGGGCCGGGGCTATGAACCGCTCCTTGGCGTGCTGGCCGAATTTGCATGGAAAGACCTGGGCGACAGTGAAGAAACCGTAAAACCGCTGCAATTCTGGATGAGAAAACTGTAGGGTGCGTGATTTCACGCACCGCACTTCCCCGCAAATGGGCGTGAGATCACGCACCCTACATAGGCCCAAAATGATTCTCGCAGCCGCAGCCTACCCGCTCTCGTCGCTTGTCGATTTCGCGGAATACGCCAACAAACTGACCATTTGGGTCGAAGATGCCGTAGCCGCAGGAGCGCATCTGCTGGTGTTCCCGGAATACGGCAGTATGGAACTGGCTTCGCTCGCCCCGCGCGAAGTCTCAGAAGACCTTGAAGCCGCCCTGCACGAAGTCGCCCGCCATGGCCCTGCCGTCGATGCCCTGCACTGCCAACTCGCCGCCAAACACAATCTCTACATCTTAGGCGCTTCGGCCCCGTATTTCGGCAATCAACGCCCGACCAATTGCGCGACTTTCTACGGCCCGAACGGTATAATCGGCTACCAAGACAAACAAATGATGACCCGGTTTGAGCGCGAGACTTGGGACGTGATCGCAGGCAACCCGCTGCAACTGTTCGACACGCCCTTAGGCAAAATCGGCGTGCTGATCTGCTATGACAGCGAGTTCCCCCTGCTCGCCCGCGCGCTGATCGAAGCTGGCGCGCAAATCATCCTCGTGCCGTCCTGCACCGACACCCTTGCGGGATACACCCGTGTGAAAGTAGGCTCCATGGCCCGAGCACTGGAAGGTCAATGCGTCGTTGTTCACGCTCCAACTGTGGGTCTGTGCAATTTCTGCCCCGCTGTGGACGAAAACGTAGGCGCTGCCGCGATCTACGGGCCTGCGGATAAAGGCTTCCCCGAGACCGGGATTCTCGCCCAGACCGCGCTGAACGAACCCGGCTGGGCCATCGCCGAAATCGACATTTCCGCCATCGAAATCGTGCGGGCCACAGGCTCGGTTTTCAACCACCAACACTGGCCAGAACAAGCGTTGTGCGCCGCGCAAACAGTGGAAATCGTTAAGAAACTGTAAATTTGACAGCCTCACCCCCTTGTTATTCCACAATAAAAAAAGGTCCCGAGTTGGGACCACCCCTTCTTTCCCGCATCCTCTGTGCTAAAATATCCCCGCCGGAGGCTCTGTTTCTACCAACCCTCCCCCCGATTTTCCCCCTTGAAAATCCCCCCCAACAAGTCCATATCGCCCGCAATGCCTGCGGCTTCCGCGGGCTAAATCCTATTGGAGAGACCATGGCCAAGGAAGATATCCTCGAA
>JBKJTI010000125.1:0-10672 GCA_046590425.1 Cypionkella sp.
TGACCTGCCCCCCGGAAGTTCCCTCGATCTGATGTAGAGTCTGCCCATCCCTGAAGGAGCAGACGAATGAGGAAAAGCCGTTTTACCGATGCGCAGATAATCGGGATGATCAAAGAGCAGGAGGCTGGTTTGCCAACCGCTGAGCTATGCCGAAAGCATGGATTGAGCCCCGCGACTTTCTACAAGCTGAAGGCCAAGTATGGTGGGATGGACCTGTCTGATGCCAAACGTCTTAAGCAGCTTGAGGATGAGAACAGCAAGCTCAAGCGCTTGGTGGCGGATGTGATGCTGGATAATGTTGTGCTGAAGGATTTGCTGGGAAAGCCTTAACGACCCCGATGCAACGGCGGGATGCGGTGCTGCAGGCGATGAAGGGTCATTTGATCTCTCAACGTCGGGCCTGCGTCCTGATCGGGGTTGATCCGAAGACGGTGCGGCGTGAGCATCCGCCGGATAATCCGGAAATTCGTTTGGAAATGAACAAGATCGCAGAGAAGCGGCGCCGATTTGGCTATCGGCGCATTGGCGTCCTGCTGGAGCGCGTGGGCATGATTATGAACGAAAAGAAGCTTTATCGGATTTACCGGGAAGAGGGCCTGTCAGTGCGGCGCCGTCGAGGCCGAAAACGCGCACGAGGCAGCCGCACACCGATGCCAATCCCATTGCGCCCGAACCAACGCTGGTCCTTGGACTTTCTGTCCGACACCTTCGGAGCATGCCGAAAGTTCCGCATCCTGGCCGTCAACGACGATTGCTGTCGCGAAAACCTATGCCTGGTCCCCGACACCAGCATCTCTGGGGCACGCGTGGCGCGGGAGCTGGACGCACTGATCAGGATCTATGGCAAGCCTGCCTGCATAGTTTCTGACAACGGCACCGAGTTCACCAGCAAGGCGATCCTGAAGTGGGCAAACGACAACAAGGTCGAGTGGCACTACATCGATCCGGGTAAGCCGCAGCAGAACGGTTACATCGAGTCATTCAACGGCAGCCTTCGGGATGAATGCCTCAATGAGGAGATATTCGATACCTTGGCTGATGCCCGTAAAATACTGGCGCTCTGGCGTTACGACTACAACAACGTCAGGCCGCACTCATCCCTCGGCAACAAGACCCCGGCAGAAGCGCGCCGAGCGCTCGAGCTATTTGATGGCAACGCCCACGGCGCGCTTGCCCAACCCGCAACCGATGACTATCAACCCAAAGGACTCTCGTTATGAACGAGGGACGACCGGGGGGCAGGTCAGCCCGAATGCGCACAAACTGCTGGCACCCCTGGTCGAAGGCCAGAATATGTCTGACGCCGCATTCCCGCATATGTCGGTGGCCGAATGCACGGTCGCAAGCTTTCCCTCGCGCCTGTTCCGCATCAGCTTTACGGGCGAATTGGGGTTCGAGGTGAACGTCCCCGCCCGCCATGGTCGTGCCCTGTGGGAAAAGCTGATGGAAGTCGGCAAAGCCTATGACGTCTGCCCCTATGGCACGGAAACCATGCACATTTTGCGCGCTGAAAAGGGCTATATCATCATAGGTCAGGATACCGATGGCACAGTGACTCCCGAAGATGCCGGGATCGGCTGGGCCATTGGTAAGGCGAAACCCGATTTCGTCGGCAAGCGGTCACTCGCATGGCCCGACATCGTCGCCAAGGGGCGCAAGCAACTGGTCGGCCTTTCAACCGAAAACCCGAAAGACGCGCTGGTTGAGGGCGCACAGATCGTGCTGGACCCAAAGCAGCCCAAACCGATGAAGATGATCGGCCATGTGACCAGTTCTTATTGGTCCGAGGCGCTGGGACGCTCGATTGCCATGGCGGTGGTCCAGGGTGGCTTTGACCGGATGGGCGACACGCTGCATATCCCCACGGCGGATGGCGGCTCGCAGGCGGCAAAGGTCACGGGGAGCGTATTCGATGACCCCGCCGGTGACCGGCTGAAAGTTGAATGAGGAGGATGCCAGAATGAACGCCTCCATAAAATCGTTTGACGCCATATCGGTCACTGTTCTGCCCGCGGTGGCGCGGCTGAACCTGCGCATCGCCCCTGCCAATCTGGAGGTGGCCTCGGCGGCCTTTGGTCTGCCCCTTCCCGGCAAAATCGGGCAGCGTGTCGCCGCAAATGGCCGTGCCGCGTGGTGCCTTAGCCCCGACGAATGGCTGCTGCATGGCCCCGAGGCCGAACAGACAGCCATCGTGGCCGATTTCGCAACCGCGCGAGTAAAGGCCCCGCGCAGCCTGACGGTGATTTCGGACCGCGAATTTACCATCGCCATCACAGGCCCCCGCGCGCAGGAGCTGCTATCAGTCGCCTGCCCGCTGGACCTGTCAGGCATGGTCCCAGGCACCGCCAAGCGCACTTTGTTTGACAGCGCACAAGTGGTTTTGATCCGCTAAGCCGACGATGCGTTCCGTATCGAGGTCTGGCGGTCGTTCTTCCCGCATGTGTCCGAGCTTCTGGACATCGCCCTGCGCGAGTTTGCCTGCGGTCTCTGACGCCGTTGCGCCCTAGCAGAAATCATGACGCACCTTTCCGGCGCGCACCCCCGCTTTTACCTGAAAGGCCCCTTGCTATGTTGAAATCCCTGATCACCGACACGGCCATCGCCGAGGCCATCGGGCATGAGCTTGATCGCCAGATCGAGCTGATCGCGTCGGAAAACATCGTCAGTCTTGACGTGCCGCGCGCCCAAGGGTCAGTGCTGACCAACAAGTATGCCGAGGGCTATCCAGGCAAGCGCTATTACGGCGGCTGCGAGCATGTCGATGTGGTGGAACAGATCGCCATTGACCGCGCGAAACAGCTTTTTGGGGCGGGCTTTGTCAACCTGCAGCCGCATTCCGGCGCGCAGGCCAATCAGGCGGTGTTTCTGGCGCTGTTGCAGCCGAGCGACCGGATCATGGACCTGAACCTTGCCCGCGGCGGGCATTTGACCCACGGCCCGCCCGTCACCATGTCTGGCAAGAGGTTCGATGTGGTCAGCTATGAAGTGCGCACCGACAACCAGTTGATCGACATGGACAATGTGCGCGAAGTCGCGCTGGCGAAGAAGCCCAAGCTGATCATCGCCGGGGCTTCGGCCTATCCAGGTCACATCGACTTTGCCGCCTTCCGCGCGATTGCCGATGAGGTGGGCGCCTATTTGATGGTGGATATGGCGCATTACGCGGGCCTGATTGCGGCTGGGGAATACCCCGACCCGATGCCCCACGCCCATGTCGTGACGACAACTACGCATAAAACCCTGCGCGGCCCGCATGGTGGCATGATCCTGACCAATGACGAAGCGTTGGGCAAGAAGTTCAACTCAGCAGTGTTTCCCGGCAATCAGGGCGGCCCGCTGATGCATGTGATCGCCGCCAAAGCAGTGGCTTTTGGCGAGGCGCTGGACCCGTCGTTCAAGGACTATGCAAAGGCCGTGATCGCCAATGCGCAGGCGCTTTCTGCGGTGCAGGTCGCAGGCGGGCTTGGCATCGTATCTGGCGGCACCGATTGCCAAATGGTTCTGGTCGATCTTCGCCCCAAGGGTGTCACCGGCAAGGCCGCCGAAGCCGCGCTGGAACGTGCCGGTTTGACCTGCAACAAAAACTCGATCCCGTTTGACCCGGAGAAGCCGTTTGTGACTTCGGGTGTGCGGCTTGGAACATCGGCAGGCACCACGCGCGGCTTTGGCCAGGCCGAATTCCGCAAGGTGGGCGAACTGGTCTTGCGGGTGATCGACGCGCTGTCGGCTAACGCCGACGGCGACGCCGCAGTTGAAGCGGCGGTTCTGGCCGAGGTGCGGGCATCGTGTGCCGCGCACCCAATCCATGCCACGGGCGTCTGATCCGATGTTTCTGTCGGTATTTGATATTTTCAAGTTGGGCGTCGGTCCGTCATCGTCCCATACGATGGGGCCGATGACCGCCGCCGCGCGATTTCTGGATGATCTGCGAGGCGGGGCCGAAAAAATCCCCGGCGCAGGGCGACTGGCGCGCCTTGGGGCCAGCGTGCACGGCAGCCTTGCCTTTACCGGCAAGGCTATGCCACCGACCGCGCTGTGGTGCTGGGGCTCTTGGGCTTTCGCCCCGACACGCTGGACCCCGACGCGACTGAGGCGCTGGGGGCCGCAGTCCGTCAAAGTGGGCGCATCGCGCCGCCGGGGTTGGGTGATCTGGCCTTTGATCCCGAACGCGATCTGGTGTTCGACTATGGCCCCCCTGCCCGGCCATGCCAAAGGGCTGGGTCTGCGGGCTTTTGACGAACGGGGAAATCCTTATCTGACCCAGACCTATTACTCGGTCGGCGGCGGGTTTGTTGTGACAGCGGCGGAACTGGAGGCGTCGAAATCCGGCAATCTGCACGCGCAGAAGGCGGCAAAAGGTTATCCGCACCCGTTCGGCAATGCGCTGGAAATGCTCGCCATGGGTCAGGCAACTGGCCTGACCCATGGCGACATGAAGCGCGCAAACGAGGTGGTGCATTCCGGGCCCGGTCTGGAGGAACGCCTCGATACGCTGTGGCAAGCGATGGATGCCTGCATCGCAAGGGGGCTGCGCAAGGACGGCATTCTGCCCGGGGGATTGAAGATCAAGCGCCGCGCCAAGGCGATCCACGAACAGCTTTTGGCCGAACGCGGACAAAACCAAAGTCAGCCACATGTCGTCAATGACTGGCTATCGGTCTATGCCATGGCGGTGAATGAGGAAAACGCCGCCGGGGGCCGGGTTGTCACCTCGCCCACCAACGGGGCGGCGGGCGTGGTTCCTGCGGTGATCCGCTATTACCGCGACCATTGCATTGGCGCGACGCATGCCGGTATCCACCAATTTTTGCTGACTGCAGCCGCAATTGGCGGGTTAATGAAGCATAACGCCTCGATATCGGGGGCCGAAGTCGGCTGTCAGGGTGAGGTGGGCAGTGCAGCGGCGATGGCGGCGGGGCAGTGCGCGGCCCTTGGCGGCACCAATGAACAAGTGGACAACGCTGCCGAAATCGCGCTTGAACATCATCTGGGCATGACCTGCGTCCCGACGGCAGGTGCCCTGCATCGAGCGCAACGGTCTGGGCGCGATCAAGGCGGTCTCTGCCGCCAGTCTTGCCCTGCGTGGCGATGGCACGCATTTCATGCCTGTGGACAATTGCATCGAGACGATGCGCCAGACCGGCATCGACATGAATGTGAAGTACACGGAAACCTCGACCGGGGGCCTTGCCGTCAATCAGCCAGAGTGTTGAGGTCTGGCGGTGCCCCGTTTCGGGCGCGGGCATCGCGGGCCATGATCGCGATCACCAATCCCGACAGGACCAGCGCCGCGCCCAGCAGGAAATCCTTGGTTAGCGTCTCGTCGGAGAACACCACCCATTGAACATGCCGACCAGTGGCATCAGCAGGGCAAAAGGCGCGACCTGGTCCATCCGGTTCCGCTTCAACAGTCCATACCACAAAAGATAGGCCAAGACGAAAGAACCGACACCCAGAAGCAGCACACCAGACCATTCATAGGCCGAACCCGTCTGCAATAGCGTGATGTGATCAGATTCAACAATCAACGACACCGCAAGAAGCTGCGGTGCCGCTAAGAGCGACATCGCCCCCACCAACTGCCAGATCGCATCGCGCGAATGAACGCGGATCAGCGCCTGCCCCAGGCCCCAGCTTGCGGTGTCGACCAGAATGCAGATCAGGCCAACATAGGCATTGCCAGGCTTTGGCACGCCGACCACCACCGCAATCCCCAGAATGGCCAGCCAGGTATCGACGAGGGACACCCCCGAAAAAGATCAGCCCGCTTTACAAACCGCAGCCAAAAACCATATTGACGAGCAACCAGCGCCATGGGGTTCTCACCCCGATCCGGGGCCAAAACAGGATCGCGCCGACAATCGCATACATCATTGCCGTGGTGAAAAGCGGCTGAAAATGCAGCAATACCCCCTTGCCGAACGAATAACCCGTGGCCCAGAGGATCGGAGGCAGCAGAGCAAGAAACAGGTCACGCGGTGACATCTGGAACGGCATCCCAAGTTGCGCTTTTCTGCATGATTACGTGACGCTAAATTCTAACCTTAGCGATTAACGACAAAGGGATTGGTCGGAAAAGGCCCTTCGCGGTTTTCATCCACCTTTTGCGCGCAGACATCGTCACAAACGCAGTACGTTCGGGCCATGGTCACTTCGGTGACCAGCCTCGCATCAACGACTTTGTCAAATTTGCTGCGCCCCAGAGGTTCAGTGCCGGGGCGCAGCGGGATTGTTTTCGGTCTTATTTCTTGACGATCAGATGCTCGGGGCCATAGGCAAAACCGGTGATGTTGGTGTTGCCCTTGTTGTTTTCCTTGGTGATGACCAGAATGTCATGCTCGCGGTAGCCGCCTGCACCCGGCAGATGGTTCGGCACGGTGATCATCGGCTCCATCGACACAACCATGCCCTCTTCCAGAACGGTATCGCAATCTTCGCGCAGTTCCAGACCAGCTTCACGACCATAGTAATGGCACAGAACGCCGAACGAGTGGCCATAGCCAAAGCTGCGGTATTGCAGCAGGTTTTCGGCCGCATACATCTCGTTCAGTTCTTTGGCGATGTCGCTGCACTTGGCACCAGGCACCAGCAGTTCCTTGCCACGATCATGCACCGCGCAGTTGATGTTCCACAGGCGCGTATGCTCGTCCGATGCCTCTTCCGAGAATAGCGTGCGCTCCAGCGCCACATAATAGCCAGCAACCATCGGGAAGCAGTTCAGCGACAGGATATCGCCCTTTTCGATCTTGCGGCTGGTCACCGGATTGTGCGCGCCATCGGTGTTGATGCCCGACTGAAACCAGGTCCAGGTATCCAACAGCTCGCCATGCGGCCAGACCTTAGCAATCTCGCGCACCATCGTCGCGGTGGAGTGCAGTGCCACTTCATGCTCTGGCACGCCAACGGCAATCGCCTCGACGCAGGCCTCACCACCGATATCGGCGATACGGGTCATCTTGGTGATGTGCGCAATTTCCTCGGCCGATTTGATCATCCGCAGGCGCATGGACGCCGCGCCGATATCGACGAATTCCATGCCCGGGAATTCGGATTTCAGCAGGTTCAGCGTGTCGATGTTGATATGGTCGAACTCGATCCCCAAGCGCTTGACGCCTCCGGTCAGGCCGCGAATGGCATGAAAATAATTGTCCTTCTGCCAGTCGGTGTAGGTGACGTTCTTGCCCCCGAACGTGCGGCGCCACGGCTGGCCGCCGTCGATGCCCGCGCTGATCGATGTGGCGATGTTGTGATCAACCAAAAAGCCATAGCGGCGGCCGAAATAGCAGAACATGAAATCGGCATAATAGTTGATGCAATGGTAGCTGGTGAACAGCGCGGCATCAATGCCGGCCTTGGCCATATGACCGCGAATCGCATCAAGACGCCGCTGCATTTCGCTGTCTGAAAACGTTGAAACGGCCTTTTCGCCATTGTCCACATAGTTCTGCAAGCGTTCACGTTCCATCGAATCCTCCAAAGATTTGGTGGGCCGAGATTGACCCGATTGCGGGCGATCAAGCCCTCGTTGAACGGCCTTGTCAAAAGACCATTTTTCACGATAGCATCAGTTTTTCTCATGCTTAGGTGTACCATGACGACACTGCCCCTCAATGCCCTGCGCGCCTTTGAGGCGGTCGCCCGCCTGGGGTCATTCCGCGCTGCCGCCGAGGCGCTGTTCGTCACCCAATCCGCTGTCAGCCACCAGATCCGCAATGTCGAGGATTGGCTGGGAAAGCCGTTGTTTGAGCGTGAGGGCAACCGGACCCGGCTTTTGCCACATGGGGCCGATCTGGCGCGCAGTCTGGCAGGATCGCTGGCCGAGATCGAAGCAGCTTGCAACCGGGCGCGCAATATCAGTCAGGCCCTTGTTATTGCGGCGATTCCCTCGGTGGCGATGTGCTGGTTGATTCCCCGCCTCAGCCGGTTTCGCACCTCCCATCCGGAAATCGAAATCCGGATCGTTTATGCCATGCATGGACGCGAGGTAAACTTTCACGATGTCCATCTTGCTTTTGTCTTTTCGAAAGAGCCGCCGACGATCGGGGCGCACTTCTTTTTGGGCGGGCAAAGCATGCCGGTGTGTAGCCCTTCTGCATTGGCCCGCCTTGGGCGCAAACCTGAAACCGTTGCCGACTTTCTGACCTTGCGTCTTTTGCATGACGGCACACAGACGGGATGGACGAACTGGCTGTCGCTCTTGGACAACGTTGCATCGGACCCTACGCTCGCGCCCACCTATGAGGGTACGACCTTTGAGGATTTCAACTTGCTTCGCGCAGCAGCCCTATCAGGGCAGGGCGTAGCCCTATGCCCGAAGGCCATGATCGAGGATGATCTGAAGTCGGGCGGCCTTGTCCAGGTTTCACCACGATTGCAGGACGACGGCTTCAACTATTATCTATTGTCTTCCACGACAGCGGCACCAATTGTCACCCGTCAAGCGCAAATTTTTCAAGAATGGGCAATGTCGGAACGGGAAGATTTGCTGAAAACCTCCTGACTAAGGCACTTTCATCAGGTCGCCCCGCACGCCTTGACGCCGTCAATATGTCCAGTTGCCGCCAGACAGTTGGCCGAAGACCATAATGGCGCTAACGCCAATAGGTGAGAATGGGCTGACGACTGCGGCTGACATGCGAAAAAGGACAAGGTTCGGTGAATTTCATGCTGCTTTCCTGCGTTGGTCTTGCATGAGAATGCTGGCAGTGTCCTCGATAAGGTACTTTGACTGACGACGGATACGGCCCTTCGTTGGAACGGTGACCTAAACAGCTTGTGCCGTCGCGGCGGCGGCGTCCTTGCCCGTAGTCAGTTCAAGCAAGGACGCAATCATCCGCAATGTGTCTCAGCCGCGCCGGTGGCATCAAGGATGGCTTTTGCCATGTAAAGGTTCTGGAGGGGGATGCCAGAACTGTCAAAAATGGTTATATCATCGTCACTCTGCCGACCACTCGCACCCCCAGACGGCACCGCGCCGATAGCAGTCAGGACGGCGCCGGAGGCCACATGCTGAAACTCGCCGATGCGGGTCGATTGATCCGGCAGATCACAGAATAGCCGTGCGCGGGGGAAAAGTATCGGGGGCAGTTCCTGCTTGCCCTGCGAATCCGACCCCATGGACGAGATGTGGGTACCCGGCTGCACCCAATTCGCGTCACAAAGGGGGCGGTAGCCGTGGTTGCTGTGACAATGATGTCTGCGGCTCTGACGGCGGCTTCGGGTTCTCGATTCGCGGCAGGCAACCCCCGGCCTTGCAGCGTCTTGGCGAACGCGGCAGCGCGGGACGGATCGCGGCCGACCACCCAGATACGGGACAGTGGGCGGATGCGGGCAATCGCTTCGGCCTCATAACCGGCTTGATGGCCTGTGCCGAAAACCGTCAGAACCGCAGCGTCTCGTCTAGCCAAGGCGTATGTCGCGACAGCATCAGCCGCTGCAGTGCGATAGCAGTTCAGGGTCGAGCCCTCTACCACTGCGCCGATGCGGCCTGATGGCTGGTCGATTAGCAAGATAGTCGAGGCATGGCGCGGCAGGCCACGAGCATCATTGGTGGGGAAATAGGCGCCGACCTTGAGCCCGGCAAGATCGGTTCCTGCTGCCATTTTGACGGTGAACCGGTTCTGCGGATCGCTGGCATGAGCGATGACCACCGGAAAGCTGAAAGCATTCAGCCCGATGGCCGCGATGAAGGCGCGGCGCACGGCATCAAAGGCAAGCTCATGGGTGACGAGCGCGGCGGGCTGTGCCTCGGTGATGACGATCATGCAATGTTCCTTACCAACCACCGAAACGATGCCAGACTTTCAACGCACCACCTGTGCTGAGAAGGACGTTGTAGCGGTCATACTGGGCGGCAGTTGCGCAGGCATGGTTAGGCAGGATGCCTAGATGCGTCCCAACGACCAGTTCAGGCAACGGACCTTTCGCACCAAGGCGCAGAGAAATAATCCCGTGCTCTTGGTTGGCACAGCTAACAATCAGATCATCGATCACGCGCCCGTCAGCATCGCAAACAACGCCGTAGTCTTGATCCACCTCCTGCGCCGCCGTGCCGCGGTCGCGTGATATTGCCATCCAGCCCGCATCGATCATGATCCAGCCCTTATCTTGCTGATGCCCGATGACAGTCGTCAGGACACTAAGCGCTATGTCGTCCACCGTGCAGACGTCGATCCCTGTCATCACCAGATCAAAGAACATGTAGACCCCGGCACGCAGTTCAGTGACGCCGATCAGATCGCGGGCGGCATGGGCCGTCGGCGTTGAGCCGACGCTGACAACCGGACAGGGCAACCCGGCCCCGCGCAAGGCATGGGCCGCGCTGACGGCCGCACTGCGTTCCCGTTCGGCAAATTCGGCATGCGCTGCATTGCCTCTCACATTATAATTTTCGCCCGCATGGGTCATCACGCCGCGCTGCGCGTCCTTCGCGTGCAGGATGCGGCCGATTTCGACAAGTACTGGTTCATCTGGTCGGCGACCGCCGCGATGGCCGTCGGTATCGATCTCGATCAGCGCAGGCACGCCCGCTTGCGCGGCCGTACTGGCCTGCTCGATCCTGTCGAGGATCACAACCAAATCGCAACCTTTCGCGCGCAGAGCCTACACGCGCGCAAGTTTTTGCGGCGCGATCCCCACCGCATAGAGGATGTCGGTGAAGCCTGCAGCATGG
>JBKJTI010000185.1:0-4954 GCA_046590425.1 Cypionkella sp.
GAACCTCTGCGCGATTCGCGCATCGAGCCAAGCGACATCAGGCCGGATCACCAGCGCTTCCACCCCGGCTAGCGGCAACACCGCAGGCCCGGTTGCATCTTGCCACGAGGCCAAACCTCGCCCGGTGCTCGCCTGCACCTCCCAAGCCCGCTGCACCCGCGCTGGGTTCAAAGGGTCAATCCGCGCTGAAGTCACCGTGTCCAACTCGGCCAGCAGCGCCGCAATGCCCTCCTCCGCCAACCGCTGATCCGCCAGCGCCCGCACCTGCACCGGCGTGGCCGGTATCTCGCTCAACCCTTCGGTCAATGCGCCGAAATAGAGGCCCGTGCCGCCGACAATCACCACCGGACGATCCAGCACCGCCTGCACTTCCCGCAACCAATGCCCCACCGAATAAGCCTGATCGCGCGCCACATGCCCATAAAGCGCGTGTTCCGCCACCGCCTCATCCGCGCGTGATGGCCGCGCCGACAACACGCGCCAGCAGTCATAAACCTGCAACGCATCAGCGTTGACGATCAACCGGCCATCCCGCGCCGCCAATTCCAGCGCCAAAGCCGATTTGCCACTCGCCGTAGGCCCGGCAATCAACACCGGAGCCTCGCAAGAAATCCGGCTCAAATCCACGTCCACTTCAGCCCTTTCATCTTGGTAAAAATACTCCACGGGGGTTTGGGGGTGTGAAACCCCCAAGTGGTCAACCACGCAAACCGACACCCGATGTCGCTTCCCCCGTTGAACCTGCCCCGGTTTTGCGACATTTTACGCCCCAGTCAATCCATACCAATCCAAGGATACCCCATGTCTCACCCCGGCGAGCCAAAAGTGACCTACAACCGGGTCATGCTGAAAATCTCCGGTGAGGCGCTGATGGGCGACCAAGGCTATGGCCTGCATCCGCCCACCGTGCAGCGCATCGCCGAAGAGGTCAAATCCGTGCGCGATCTGGGTGTTGAGATCTGCATGGTGATCGGCGGCGGCAATATCTTCCGCGGCCTTGCAGGCTCGGCCCAAGGCATGGAGCGCACCACCGCCGACTATATGGGGATGTTGGCGACGGTGATGAACGCGCTTGCCATGCAATCGGCACTCGAATCCATCGGCGTGTTCACCCGCGTGATCTCTGCCATCCCGATGGATCAGGTCTGCGAACCCTACATCCGGCGCCGCGCCGTCCGCCACCTTGAGAAAAAGCGCGTCTGCATCTTCGCCGCAGGCACCGGAAACCCCTATTTCACCACCGACACCGCCGCCACCCTGCGCGCCAATGAGATGGCCTGCCAAGCGATCTTCAAAGGCACCAAGGTGGACGGCGTTTATGACAAAGACCCGAAGAAACACGCTGACGCCAAGCGCTATGATAAAGTCACTTATGACGAAGTGCTGCAAAAACACCTTGGCGTGATGGATGCCTCCGCCATCGCCCTCGCGCGCGACAATGACCTGCCGATCATCGTGTTCAGCTTGGATGAACCCGGCGGCTTCAAAACCATCCTTGCCGGGCAGGGCACCTATACCCGCGTGCATGGCTAGGCTTGGGTGATTTCACCCAAGCTTTCCCTATACCTGCCAAAGCACTTGCTGTTATAGAACGGCAAAAGCCCTCGCATTTGGGCCGAAGACACGAAGGAAGAGCCTATGTCGGACGATCTTGAAATTGACCTCGACGCCATCCAGCGCCGGATGGACGGTGCGATGAATGCGTTGAAGGTGGAATTCGCCTCGCTGCGTACTGGCCGCGCTTCGGCCTCGATTGTCGAGCCGATCATGGTCGACGCTTATGGCCAGATGACCCCGATCAACCAGTTGGGCACCGTCAACGTGCCAGAACCGCGTATGGTGGTGATCAACGTCTGGGACAAGGCGATGATTGCCAAGGTCGAAAAAGCCATCCGCGAATCTGGCATCGGCATCAATCCGATTTCCGACGGCCCCTTGATCCGCCTGCCGATCCCCGAGTTGAACGAAGAACGCCGCAAGCAGTTGACCAAGGTTGCCGCGGGCTATGCCGAAAACACCAAAGTCGCGATCCGCAACGTGCGCCGCGACGGCATGGACCAGATCAAGAAAGCCAAGGTCGCTGGCATGGGCGAGGATGACCAGAAGATGTGGTCGGATGAGGTGCAAGACCTCACCGATAAAGCCATCCTTGCCGTCGACCGGGCGCTGGAGCACAAACAAGCCGAGATCATGCAGGTCTAACGCCTTGCCACCGGGCGCGCGGCCAACCCCGCGCGCTCACACTTATGTAAAACTTTACTGCCCGGTTTCGGGCGCTGTGAGCAAGGTAGGGCGCGGTCCTTGGGCGACAAATCCGACACGAAGACCCGCGAGGCGGCACATGTTGCCATCATCATGGATGGCAATGGCCGCTGGGCCACCAATCGCGGTTGGCCCCGGCTGGTCGGCCACCGCAAAGGGGCCGAGCGCGTCAAACAAATCGTCCGCGCCGCCCCAGAGATCGGCATCCAATGGCTGACGATCTATGCGTTCTCCACCGAAAACTGGAAACGCTCCACAGAAGAAGTCCTTGGCCTGATGTCGATCTTCGCCCGCTATATCGAACGCGAGGCCGACCGTTTGGCCGCCGACGGCGTGCGGATGCGCTTTATTGGCGACCGCAGCAAGCTTGATGCCAAGCTGCAACGCCTGATGGCCGGGATTGAGGCGCGCACCGCCAACCTCACCCGCCTCAATCTGACCGTCGCGATCAATTACGGTGGCCGCGATGAGATCGCCCGCACCGTCCGCGCGCTTGCCGCCGAAGCCGCTGCGGGCCGTATTGATCCGGCGCAGATCAATGATGCGCTGATCAGCCAGCATCTTGATACCAAGGGTCTGCCCGACCCCGATCTGGTGATCCGCACCTCTGGAGAGACCCGCACCTCGAATTTCTTGCCATGGCAGGCCGCCTATGCCGAATATGAGTTTACCGAAACCCTGTGGCCCGATTTCACCATTGATGAACTCGTCGCCATCCTTGCCCGCTTCGGCCACCGCGACCGCCGTTTCGGCGGCGCGGCCTCGGCATGAGCCTGAAATCCGCGCAGTGGGGCGACCTGAAGCCGCGCGTGCTGTCGGCGCTTGTGATGCTGGCTGTGGGCGCGGTGGAAATCTGGCTCGGCGGCTGGTGGTTCCTGATCCTGATCACCCTGCTGACCGCCGTGATGATCTGGGAACTCGCCCGGCTGTCGCAGCCCGCTGAATCGCGTCTGGCCTTGGCCATCGCAACACTTGCTGCCCTCTGCATGATCGCGGATGAGGGTTGGCCGTCCATCTCGGCTTGGATCGTGTTTCCGCTGGTGCCTTTGGCCTTCATGGTCACACGTCGCCGCCAGCAAAACGCGGTTGCGGCGATTTCGGTGGCTATTCTGGTTTCAGGACATGGCCTGTTCGTGCTGCGCGATGAGGCGGGCATCATGGCCTTTCTGTGGCTGCTGGGCGTGGTGATCGTCTCGGATGTGATGGGTTATTTCGCGGGCCGTATGCTGGGCGGTCCGAAATTCTGGCCTGCGATCAGCCCTAAGAAAACCTGGTCGGGCACGATTGCGGGCTGGATTGGCGCGGCGATACTGGGCGCTGGCTTTGTCGCTGCGGGGCATGGCACGATCTGGCTGATCCTGCTGTCTCCGCTGGTCGCCTTCGCGGGGCAAATGGGCGACATCGGTGAAAGCTGGCTGAAACGCCGGGTGGGGGCAAAAGACAGCTCCAATCTGATCCCCGGCCATGGCGGCGTGCTGGATCGTTTTGACGCCTTGACCGGGGCGATGGTGCTGGTGATGCTGCTGACGCGGCTCATTGATCTGCCGATTGGGGGCTAGATGCGCTCGATTTCGGTTTTCGGTGCCACCGGATCGGTGGGGGAAAGCACATTTGATCTTCTGATGCGCGAGGGCGGGGCGGACGCCTATCGCACTGTTGCGCTGACGGGGGGGCGAAATGTGGCGCGGCTGGCCGAGATGGCGATTGCCCTGCGCTCCGAGATCGCCGTCACCGCCTTTGATGAGTGCTTGGCCCCACTGCGCGATGCTTTGGCAGGCACCGGCATTGCCGTGGCTGCTGGCACCCAAGCCGTGCATGACGCCGCCGACCGCCCCGCCGATTGGGTGATGAGCGCGATTGTCGGCGCTGCTGGGCTGGTGCCGGGGATGCGGGCTTTGCGTCACGGCGGCAAGCTGGCCCTTGCGAACAAGGAAAGCCTTGTCACCGCTGGTCAGTTGCTGATGGCGACGGCTGCCGCCAACGAAGCCACGGTGCTGCCTGTCGATTCTGAACACTCGGCGATCTTTCAGGCCTTGGTGGGCGAGGATCTTGCGGCGGTCGAACGCATCATCCTGACTGCCTCGGGCGGCGCTTTGCGCGATTGGCCGATGGCGCGTCTGGCGGGTGCCACCGTCACCGAAGCCCTCGCACATCCGAATTGGTCTATGGGCGCACGCATCACCATCGACTCGGCTTCCATGTTCAACAAAGCCTTGGAAGTGATTGAAACCCGCGAGTTTTTCGGCGTGGACCCCGCCCAGATCGAAGTAATCATCCACCCCGAATCGATCATCCACTCGCTGGTCGGTTTCCGCGATGGCGCGGTTATGGCCCACCTGGGCGCGCCCGATATGCGCCACCCGATCGGCTACGCCCTGCACTGGCCCCACCGCCAATCCCTGCCCGTGGCGCGTCTGGACCTTGCCGCTTTGGGCGGCTTGACCTTCCGCGCCCCCGACGAGACCCGCTTCCCCGCGCTGCGTCTGGCGCGCGATGTGATGGCCACGCGCGGCCTCGCAGGGGCGGTGTTCAACGCGGCCAAAGAGGTCGCCTTGGATCATTTCATCGCGGGCGAGCTTGGCTTCATGCAGATGGCTGCCGTAGTTGAGGCTACACTTAACCGTGTTTCGTCAGATTGCAGCCTTGGAATCGCCGCCCTCACCCTTGAGGATGTGCTGCAAATGGATCATCT
>JBKJTI010000216.1:0-29290 GCA_046590425.1 Cypionkella sp.
TCAAGGACGTGATCTACGAATTCTCGGGCCGGATATCCTTGGCAACCGCGATTGGCGTCCTGCACATCGTCGCGGCGGAAATCCTGCAAGAGGCACAGTAAGCGCCGGAAAACGGCAGCGAGGGACAGAATGAGCAAAGCAGCACGCAAACGCGCCAAACGCCGGATCAGCATGCCAGGCGGCGAGACAGCACCAATGCAGAAATCAGCAGGCAGGCCCCCAACCCAAGATCCCCGCATTGTAGCCCTAGCAGCACGGAAACATCACTGCGGCGGTGACGACCCCAACAACCCCGCGCTAGAGCATGATCTGGGCCGCTGCATCATCGCGGTAACGAAGGGCGACGAACAAGAGCAACTCTTGCGCATATGGTCTAACCTGATCGCGTCATGGAACCGCTATTGCCTGTTTTACCTCGGACAGACAGGTAACGCCAAAGGGTCAACAATGGCAATGATCCCGGAGCCGATGGAAACCGACCAATCCTTGCGAGTTGATTTGCGCAGCCATGACGAAAAGGTTCACGCTGCAAAAACATCATGGGCAGGGTGGGAAGCCCGCATTAACGCACTCCCCGCACCGCAGTTCAAATGGGCTTTGCGTGGTGCCTATCGCGGGTCACTGGGCGAGGGTGCGCTATGGCGGGATAGACAGCCCACAGGTAGCGGGCGAACAGCGGTTATGGCGTTGCAACGCTTGGGGCTTGACGGAAATTAGAATGGGTGTAAATTACCACAATCAGATGAATGGCGCGCATGGGAAACCGGCGCGCTTTTTGCGTTCCCCTATCCTCGCGGCTAACCCGCACAGCCGTAAATTGCCCAAGCTGCGCTGTAATGGCGTCAACCCCGTGGGGCGCTTTCATGAGAGCGGGGAAGCCGGAAGGCGGGAATATCAACATGGCCAAGGCAGCAAATAAGCCAGACAACGGCATGACGCCGAAGCAAGAGGCTTTCGCACTCGCGTTTTTCGAGACGGGCAATGCGGCTGAGGCGTATCGCAGGGCCTATGGCGTAACAACCGAAGATCGTGATTCATGGGTTTATGTCGAAGCATGCCAGCTTCTTGACCACCCTAAGATTACCCTAAGGCTAAAATCACTCCAAGAGCAGGCAGAACGGCACTCGATTTACACGCGCAATAAGGCGCTGGAAGAATACGAGGACGCCCGCGCCATGGCGATGACAGAGAAAAATCCGTCTGCGGCAATCGCTGCCGTTACCGGCAAGGTTAAGCTGTCAGGCATGGATAAGCCATCCCGCGTTGAAGTCACCGGCAAAGACGGCGGCGCAATCGAAACCAAAGACACCACTTCACCGACAGAAACGGCGCGGCGCATCGCCTTCATGCTGGCATCTGCGGTACAGGAGCAACCCGAATGACGCTTTCCCCGGTCCAGTCGCTTTGCGATTACGAAACCTTGCTGATCGCCAGTGGGGCAAGCCTATCGGCGGGGATGAACCTGAACGGGCGTATCCTGTGCGGCATCATCATTCCAGCGGCGGGCTGGACGGCTGCGGGCCTGACGTTCCAAGCATCTGTTGCTGGCACCATTTACGGCGATGTGTGGAACAAGCTTGGTGAGGTCAGCTATACCCTGACGGCGGCTGGCGCGCATATCAATCTGGAGTTCAACGACTTCATTCCGTGGCGCTACATCAAGGTTCGATCCGGCACATCGGGGGCGGCGGTCAACCAAGCCGCTGATCGAACGCTTATCCTTGTGTGTGGTGAGGCAAGCAAGGGCGCGTAATTGCAACTGAGCGATGTTCTGGCGCGGCTCAATGCCCTGCCGCCAGAACAGCAAGCGGAAATCGCAGCGGACGCAGCAAAGGCGACGGCTGGCCGCAAGTTCATCCCATCGCCGGGGCCGCAGACTGACGCATGGTTTAGCAAGGCCGACGTGCTGCTGTATGGCGGTCAGGCCGGGTCAGGTAAATCGGGCATCCTTTGCGGGCTGGCCCTAGAGCAACACCACCAATCACTTTTGATGCGCCGCAATGGGGTCGACCTTCACGGCGGCGGCGGATTGATTGAGGACTTGCTGCGACTGAATGGCACGCGGGAAGGCTTCAACGGCTCCGCGCCACCAACGCTGCGCACAGATGATGGCAGGATCATCACATTCGGGGCCGCTGGTAATATCGGCGATGAACAGAAATTCCAAGGCCGCGCGCGTGACTTGCTCGGCGTCGATGAGGCCACGCAATTCGCGGAAACGCAAATCCGGTTCCTGATGGGCTGGATTCGGACAGTGAAGGAAGGCCAGCGCACCCGCGCCGTGTTTGCCACCAACCCGCCGCTGTCGGCTGTGGGCGAGTGGGTGATTGCCATGTTTCGGCCTTGGCTGGATCTGACGCACCCAAACCCGGCTAAACATGGCGAGTTGCGGTGGTTCATCACGGATGGCACTGGTGATCATGAAGTGGATGGGCCAACGCCCGTTGATCGCAATGGGCAAGTGCTGATCCCGACAAGCCGCACATTCATACCGGGGTCGCTGCTCGACAACCCGTTCATCAAGACTTCGGATTACCAAAAGCAACTGGACGCACTGCCTGAGCCTTACCGATCATCGGCGCGCGATGGCAACTTCATGGCGGCTCGGCAAGACGACGCTTGGCAGGTTATCCCAACCCAGTGGATCAGGGAAGCGCAGGCGCGATGGACGCCAGACCCGCCGTCTCACGCGCCAATGAGCGCAATCGCTGCTGACATTGCCCAAGGCGGCGCGGATCAAACAATCATTCAAGCCCGCTATGACGCTTGGTTCCCTCGGGCGCTGGTATTCCCCGGTGCGGAAACGCCAACCGGCAATGAAGTGGCGGGCCTGATCATCGCCAATCGGCGCAACAACGCCACCGTGATTTTGGACATGGGCGGCGGTTATGGCGGCGCTACGATGATGCGCCTCAAGGATAACGGGATGGAAGGCATTGTTGGCCACAAGGGCGCGGAAGCCTCGGCGCGGCGATCTGCGGATCAGCAATTCGGAT
This sequence comes from Cypionkella sp., assembly GCA_046590425.1. Lineage (GTDB taxonomy): Bacteria > Pseudomonadota > Alphaproteobacteria > Rhodobacterales > Rhodobacteraceae > Cypionkella. Next base: position 2,997 of record JBKJTI010000216.1, read on the forward strand.
TCTTCAACAAGCGGTCGCAGATTTACTGGCAATTCCGGGAAGCGCTCGATCCTGCGCAGGACGGCGGATCAATGATTGCGCTGCCGGATGATCCTGAACTTGTCAGCGATTTAACCGCCCCGCGCTACCAGATCACGGCGCGCGGCGTGCAGGTAGAAAGCAAGGAATCGGTCATCGAGCGGCTGGGCCGATCCCCCGACAAGGGCGATGCGGTTGTGATGGCCAATGCCTACGGGCCGAAGCTGCAAACCCACGGCAACGACTGGCGAAAATTCAGCGGCCAATCGTCGGGCCGCAAGACGGTCAATGTGGTTCAAAGCCACGCAAACGCTCGGAGAAAATGATGGCCAAAGCACGCAAGGCACCACTGCCCGAAAAGGCCCCGCCGATTGAGGCGTATGAGCCGCCTATCACCGGGCCGGGGGCTTCGTCCGATACCGTCAAACAACCGGGGGATTTGTCCGATGGCTAAGCTGTTTTCCACGCCCAAGATGCCCGCGATTGAGCCGCCTGCGCCAATGCCGGATGAGGCGCAAGCTACGCAATCGCGGCGCAAGCGCGTTGCGACGGAAACCAAGTCTAGCGGTGCGCAGTCTACCATTCTTTCGGCTGGTGGCCGGGAAACGCTGGGCGGCTGATGCACTCCGACGCCAAATCGCTTGTATCACGGGGAAGCCTGCTGTTTTCGCAGAAAGCCCCGCTGGACAGCCGCAATCAGGACATTGCCAGTCATTTCTACCCCGAGCGTGCCGACTTCACGGCGTCTCGCTCTTTGGGAGATGATTGGGCTGATCACCTGACAACCGGCTATCCGTCGATGGTGCGGCGCGATCTTGGCAACTCCCTTGGCTCCATGCTGCGCCCGAAAGGCCAGCCGTGGTTTCATGTCCGCGCTGGCCGCGAGGATGATGAAGATCACGAAGGCACCAAGTGGCTGGAGGCGTCCACCAACGCCATGCGCCGCGCGATGTATGATCGCAAGTCGCTGTTCACACGCGCTACGAAAGAGGCAGATCACGACTTTGCAGCCTTTGGTGGGGCGGTGATCACAACCGAATTGAACCGCCGCGATAACACGCTGCTCTATCGGTGCTGGCATCTGCGCGATACCGCATGGGCAGAAGACAGCTACGGGCAGATTGGCGAGGTTCACCGCAACTGGAAGCCAACCGTCGAGGAAGTCTGCACGTTCTTCAAGACGGCGCATCCTAAGATGGTCGAGCGTTCCACCAAAGAGCCGCACTCCAAGGCAGATATTCGCCACTGCGTCATCCGGTCGGATAACTACTGCGACGGTAAATACAAATACCCGTGGGTTTCGCTGTTTATCGACTGCGAAAACAATCACATTCTGGAAGAACGCGGCTCGTGGACGATGATTTACACCATCCCGCGTTGGGCAACTCTGTCTGGGTCGCAATACGCCTATAGCCCCGCGTCACTGATCGCGCTGCCCGATGCCAGGTTGTTGCAGGCCATGACGCTTTCTCTGCTGGATGCTGGCGAACGCGCCGCCAACCCGCCGATGGTGGGCGTATCAGAGGCTATTCGCGGTGATCTGAATATCTTCCCTGGCGGCTTCACGGCTGTCGATGCGGAATACGACGAGCGCTTGGGTGAGGTGCTGCGGCCTCTGACACAAGACAAATCTGGCCTGACGTTTGGGATGGAATTATCAGATCGCACCGCGCAAATGCTGCGGGAAGCGTTCTATCTCAACACGCTCTCAATGCCACCCTCGGGCGGTGGCGAGATGACGGCCTATGAGGTCGGCCAGCGGGTGCAGGAATACATCCGCAACGCCCTGCCGCTCTTTGAGCCGATGGAAAACGACTACAACGCCAGCCTGTGCGATATCACGTTTGAAACCCTCTTGCGCGGCGGTGGATTCGGCCCGCCCGACAACATCCCGGAAGCAATTCGCGGCAAGGATGTGAGTTTCGCATTTGAATCGCCTTTGGCTCAGATGATTGAGCGCCAGAAGGGCCAGAAGTTCTTGGAGGCCAAGGCAATCATTGCCGATGCCACCGCTGTCGATCCAAGCGCTTCGCAGATCATGGACTTCAAAACCACGCTGCGGGACGTGCTCAATGGCATTGGTGCCCCGGCCAAATGGCTGCGGTCGCCCGAGGACGTGCAGGCTGCGCAAGACGCAGAGAACGCACAAGCACAGGCATCGGCCATGCTCGGCACCATGCAGCAAGGCGCTGATGTGGCGGAAACGCTGGGCCGCGCCAGCCAGACGCTTGGTGTGCAGTGAGAAAGCCGCGCCCATCGCCATGGTTGCCCGCTGATTACAGCTTGGGCGATGTGCAGGCAGTGCAGGCTCTCTACGCAGGCATCGCCGACCCCGCGCAACAGCGCCGTGTGCTGGAATGGGTGATCAACAAGGCCGCTGAAACCTACGACGAGCCTTACCGCTCCGATGTGGACGGCGGCGAACGCGATACAGCCTTTGCCTTGGGCAAGCGCTTTGTCGGGTCGCAGATCGTCAAGATGATCAACATGCCGCCCGCTGTGGTGGCGAAACTCAGGAGCGAAAATGCTTGATACTGACACCCCGGCCCCGGAAGCGGATAACCCGGAAGTTGCAGAAACCCCGGCAGTTGTCGAAGCTGTTGTTGAAGAAAAGGTCATTGTTCCCGATTGGCGCGATGACTGGCGCGACAAGCTTGCGGGCGGCGATGAAAAAGAGCGCAAGCAACTCGAGCGCATGAAAAGCCCCGTCGATGTGTGGGTGGCTTACCGGGAAGCGCAGAAGAAAATCAGTTCCGGCGCGCTCAAGGCCAAGCTGCCCGATGCCGCAACCCCGGAGCAACTCGCAGCCTACCGGGCCGACAATGGTATTCCCGACAAGCCCGATGGCTATCTGGAAAAGCTGCCATCCGGTCTGGTGATCGGCGATGACGACAAGCCGATGTTGCAAAGCTTTCTGGCCGATGTGCATGGCGAGAACGCCCCGCCTGCTGTCGTGGCCAAGGCGCTGGATTGGTATTACCGCCAGCAAGAGGAAACCATTGCGGCGCAAGCCGAAGCCGACAAGACCTATGGCCAAACAGCGCAGGATGAATTGCGCGCTGAATGGGGCAACGAATATCGCGGCAACGTCAACTCGATCAAGGCGTTCCTCGGCACCGCCCCTGCAACACCTGACGGCACGCCGCTCAAGGATCTGATGCTGGGCGCGCGGCTCTCTGATGGATCGCTGATGGGTGACAATCCCACGGCGCTCAAATGGCTGGCAAGCTTGGCCAGCGAAGCAAATCCTGCTGGATTCATTCAACCCGGCGATGGCGCAAGCCAGATCGAAGGCGTTGAGACGGAAATCAGCAAGATCGAAACCATGATGCGGACAGATCGCCCCGCATACAACCGCAACGAAAAGATCCAAGAGCGATATCGCCAGTTGCTTGATGCACGCGCGAAACTCGCCCCCGGAAAAGCGTGACAACCCGGAAACGGCTCACGCACAGACTACCCCCGCACTTCGGACAATGACCCGACACCAGCGCGATATCGGCTCCGCAAGGATAACCCGCGCGCCTCGTCGGACAACCTGAATCTGCCAGTGCCTCATGTAACCCAATGAGGTAACCAAAATGGCTCAGACAGCCTTTCAAACCCAATACCGGCAGGAATTCATTGCCGGTTTCGAGCAGACGCAATCCCTGCTGCGCGATTGCACCACCACGGAAGCCGTGATCAAGGGCAGCGCTGCGACGTTCCTTGTAGCGGACAGCGGCAACGCTACTGCCGTCACCCGTGGCGTCAACGGACTGATCCCGTCGCGCCCGGACAACCTGACGCAAAACACCGCGACCCTTGTTGAATGGCACGATAAGCCGATCAAGACGGGCTTCAACGTGTTCGCTTCGCAGGGCAACCAGCGCGCGATCATGCAGATGACCACGATGGGCGTGCTGAACCGCAAGATTGATCAGGACATCCTGACCGAACTTTCGACGGCAACCGTCACGGCCGGTGCCGCCACCACGTTCAGCCTTGCGCTGGCAGTGAAAGCCAAGGCCATCCTGCAACTCGCAAAGGTTCCGTGGGATAACCAAATCTTCGCGATCATCAGCCCTGCGGCGGAGGCATATTTGCAGTCGGTCGTTTCGTTCACGTCTTCGGACTATGTGGACGCGCGCCCGATGGAAAATGGCGGCGGCTGGGCGAACAAGCCCAAGGCGCGCGAGTGGATGGGCATCAAATGGATCACCCACCCGAGCGTTGCCGGTGTCGGCACTGCATCCGAAACTTGCCTGATGTTCCACCGCTCTGCGATTGGCCACGCGGCCAACGTGGGCGAGATCATGTCGCAGGTCGGCTACGATGAGGAGGATGATTATTCGTTCGCCCGCACGTCCATGTATATGGGCGCGAAACTTCTGCAAAACTCCGGGGTCGTGAAAATTCTGCACGATGGCTCGGCGTATGTTGGCTCGTAAGGAGGGCTGGTAACATGGCTTATTCCACCGCAAACCCGCCCATCTGCCTCACCCCGCGCCCCGGCGGCGGCGGCGTGGCGATCTGGGCTTACACCCACACCGACATTCACACGACTGTCGCGGGTGCTGGATACTTCACCAATGGCTCGGCCCTCGGGCTGCGTGTTGGTGATGTGATGATGGTATCCAAATCGGACGCCACCATCGGCACCACAATCCACTACGTCCAGACCGTCACCGCTGGCGGTGCCGCCACAATCGCGGCTGCCATCCTGGTATAAACATTGGGGCGGGCTGTCATGGCCCGCCCTTTCACCTTCCAACTGGAGCGCCCCATGTTCGCTATGGAATTTCTCACGCAAGAGCAGGCCATCATTGTTTATGACGTGACCGTGCCAGAAGGCACCGATCCGGCGGAACTGCTCAAGCCAACCGCGTGGGCCAATTACGTTCACCGCCTGCGCCCGAATTATGGCCTCGTTGTTCGCCCCGCTGATGGCGCGTGGCGTCTGCACCTTGAAGTGCGGTCCGTCAGTAAAACCTCGGCCTTGGTGGCGCAACTGTCCTTTGTCGAATTCGACACGGCGGATGATTTACCAGAAGAAAACATCTACATCGCCAAATATCGCGGGCCTGCACACATGCATTGTGTGGTGCGCAAGGATACCGGGGCGATTGAGAAAACCGGGTTCCAAACCGCCGAAGACGCGAAGGCATGGATTGCCGCGCAAACCAAAGCATTGGCCGCATAATGGCAGTTTCCCCCGAAGTGCAACTTGCGCTTTACAACGGCGCGCTGCGGCGGCTGGGGTCGCGCGAACTCGCGGCCCTGACGGAAAACCGCGAACCGCGCCGGGTGCTGGATGGCATTTGGGGGAATGATCGGATCGTGCGCAAGGCGCTGGAAAAAGGCGAGTGGAACTTTGCCATCCGCACGGTGGAGGGCATCTATTCCTCTACCGTCGAGCCTGAGTTTGGCTTTCGCCGCGCCTATGAAAAACCAACCGACATGTGCAGGCTGGCTTGCCTTTCGGATGATGAATATTGCCGCAATTCTCTCGTCGCGGCTGAATATGTGGATGAGGCAGACTTCTGGTTTACTGACCGGGACACGCTCTATATCCGGTATGTCTCTGATCACACCGCTTACGGCATGGACTCGGCCAAGTGGACAGAGGGGTTCAAGGAATACATCGAGTGCGATCTGGCGTGGGAGGCCTGTGAGCGCATCACCAACGCGACGGCAAAGCGGGACAGGATTGAACGCGACCGGATGAACGCATTGAAGGCGGCAAAGTCCGTAGATGCGATGGGTGACGGCGTGAAATTCCTGCCGCAAGGCTCATGGTCGCGGGCGCGCGCTGGGGGCCGCCGTAATGGCTAAAACCCGTGATGTGCTGGCAATCTTCAACCGGGGCCGGATTGGGCGGTTGGCTGTTGCGCGGACTGACGTTGCCCGCGTGGCCCTGTCGGCTGAGGTCCAAACGAACTGGATGCCGCGCACCCTTGGGTCAATGATGCTGCGCCCCGGTCTGGAAGCTATCGGGCAGGCATTGGATGATGGCGCAATGGTGCCGTTTATCTATTCCACATCTGACACGGCGATTATCGAACTCAGCCCCGGCAAGATGCGGGTTCGCAATGGCGGCGTGTCCCTCGTTTCGCGCGCGACTGTTGGCAGTGTGATTGCCAACCCGGATTTCACAACCGATCTGACCGGTTGGACAGATGCGGATGATGCGGGCGCGGTTTCGGTCTGGGCAGTGGGCGGGTACATGCAGCTTACGGGGCGCGCTGGCAACTCCGCGCGGCGCAGGCATGCAGTATCCGTGGCGGCTCCTGATCAAGCAACACGCCACGCCCTGCGCATTGTCGTCGCGCGCGGGCCACTCTTGCTGCGCATTGGTACAACGGCTGGTGCCGATGATATTTTCAACCAGATCGTGCTGCGGGCAGGGGTTCACAGCATTGCCTTCACCCCCAACGCCGCCACATTCCATATCGAGTTTTCGTCCGCTCTGAAATATCCGGTCTTGGTTGACAGCGTGTCGATGGAGGCTGGCGGCACGATGGAGGTTCCTACCCCTTGGTTGACGGTCGCAGCATGTCGATCTGTGCGATGGCAGCAATCATCCGATGTGGTGTTTAGCGCGGCCTCTGGTGTTCAGCAAAAGCGGATTGAGCGCCGGGAAAACGACTCGTGGTCCGTGGTGGAATATGCGCCAACGGATGGCCCGTTCTTGGTGGAAAACACCGATACAATACGCCTGACGCCCAGCGTTATTTCCGGGCCGATCACGCTGACTTCATCTCGCGGGCTGTTCGCGCCGGGTCATGTTGGCGCGCTGTTTCAGCTTTCATCCCAAGGCCAGCTTGTCGCCACAGACTTGATTGCTGACAGCACTTATACCAACCCGATCCGGGTTTCTGGCGTCACTGAGGGCCGGACTTTCATGATCAGGATTTCGGGGATATGGTCGGGAACTCTCACGCTGCAACGGTCCATCGGAGATGTTGGGTCTTGGGTCGATGTGTCAACCTACACGGCCAACACATCGACAACCTATGACGATGGCTTTGACAATTCGGTGATCTATTACCGTATCGGCTTCAATCCGGGTGGGTTCACCGGCGGTACGGTTCACTGCGAACTGGAACTGTCCTCGGGGTCAATCACTGGTGTGGTTCGCGTGACAAGCTTTGTCAGCGATGTTTTGGTGAATGCGATTGTGCTGACTGATCTTGGCGGGACGGCACCAACTGAGATTTGGGCAGAGGGCGCGTGGTCTGATGTGCAGGGATGGCCGGATGCAAACGCGCTGGCCGAAGGCAGGCTATGGTGGTTTGGGGCAGGGCGCGCGTTTGGCTCTCTGCCGGATGGTTTTTCGATCTTCTCCCCCGATATCATAGGCGACAGCCAGCCAATCAATCGCCGCCTTGGCGATGGCGCGGTGAACTCTGCCAACTGGGCGCTGGCGCTGCAAAACCTGATCGTCGGCACCGATGGGGCCGAATGGTCGGTGCGGTCCACATCGTTTGATGAGCCGATCACCGCATCAAATTACAACGTCAAGGCGCGCACTACAAAAGGCTCGGCTGATGTGCCTGCGGTTCTGGCCGACAACAGCGGATACTTTGTTTCCCGCACGATGGAGACGGTTTACGAGTTGGCCTATGACGCGGGCAGCTACAGTTATACCGCTTTGGACGCTATGACGTTGGTGCCTGAAATGGGTGACGGCGGGCTTGTTCGACTTGGGGTGCAGCAATACCCTGATCTTCGGCTGCATACGGTTCGGGCGGATGGCACTGTTGCCGTTCTGGTGCGGGACAGCGCTGAAAATGTCCTGTGCTGGGTGGATGTTGAGACTAATGGCATCGTTGAAGATGTTGTGGTTCTGCCGGGGGAAGTTGAGGATCGGGTGTTCTACCGCGTCAGGCGCACGATTGGCGGCGTGGAGGCTCGGTTTCATGAGCGGTGGGCGCTGGAGCGCGATTGCAGGGGGGGGGCCGTCTGCAAGCTGGCCGACGCGTTCAAGACAGGATCGGGGCCAATGGTTGGGCTTGATCATCTGAACGGTGCAACGGTTGTTGTCTGGGGCGATGGCGCTGATCAGGGAACGGCGGTTGTGGTTGGAGGTGCTATTCCGGGCGGCTATGGCGATTGGATGGTAGGGCTTCCTTATGAGGCGCATTACAAATCGGCCAAGCTGGCGGGGCAAACCGCGCTGGGGCTGTCTCTGACGCAGCGGTCGCGGATTAACTCCATTGGATTGGTGTTGGCCGATACGCACGCACAAGGCCTGCGCTATGGGCCGTCCTTTGACGTGATGGATGATCTGCCGATGATCGAAGCTGGGGCGGTGGTTGATCCTGATACGGTTTGGGAAAGCTATGACGAGGGCATGGTGGAGTTTCCGGGCGATTGGTCCGGGGATAACCGCATTTGCCTGAAAGCGGCATCGCCTCGGCCATGCACTGTGCTTGCGGCGGTGCTGTCTATCGACAGACAGGATCATGATTAAGTCGCGGCCTGCGGTGGCGGCTGATTTTATGGCGTTCTACGGCAAGATGCCGCCTCGGGCCGTGCGCGCAATGGTGCTGGAGCGTGACGGCAAGCCTGTGGGGGTGGCCGGGTATCATATCGAAGATGGCGTGGCTGTGATGTTTTCGGACATGAGCGATGCAATTCCGGCGCTGACAATCTGGCGCGAATCCAAGGCCATGATGGCCGCAATGAAAATTCCAGCCGTGTGCGTTGCGGAACAACAATCGGGCGCATTTCTCAAGCGCCTTGGGTGGGTCCATGCTGGGCCTTCAAAACATGGTGAGGTCTATACATGGCAACCCTGCTCCTAGGTGCTATTGCCAAGCTTGGCGTCGGCGGGATGCTACAGGCTGGCGGAACCATCCTCGGCGCGGCTGGAGCGATCCAGCAAGGCAACGCGGCCAATGCGGCGGCAAAGTATAACGCCAAGCAGATCGAAGCCGCTGGCCGTGCGGAACAGGCGTCCAAATCCCGCGAGGCAGAGGAACGCACCCGGCAGAAAGACTTGGTGCTGAGCCGCGCGCGGACTGTGGCCGCTGCTTCTGGTGGCGGGCAAGACATTCCGCTGATGGGGCAGATTGAGGAAGATGGCCAGTTGAAAGCCCTGACGGCGGCATGGGAAGGCACTGAGGCGATGGCGGGCCGTAACGCGCAAGCAACGGCAACGCGCTTTGAAGGCTCTCAGGCGAAGCGTGCGGGGGCAATCAAGGGGCTGAGTGTGCTGGGCGAAGGAACTGCATCGCTCTATGAAAAATATTGGTGATTTCTGATGGCAACACTTCCTGACGTTTCCGCATTCCGGCCTGCGCCAAACCCCTCGCGCGGCATTGCGCAAATCTCGCCCGGTGCCGCTGGGGCTGTTGGCGGCGCTGTTGCTGATCTGGGCGCGCGGGCCAATGTCATCGGCCTGCAAATCCTTGATCGGGAAGCGACGGCTGCGGCCAAGGAAGCGGATGCGGCTGCATCTGATAAAATCCGGGCGCTACTTTATGACCCTGAAACCGGGTTTGCAAATCTGCAAGGCGGGGCGGCTGTGGCTGCGCGTGCTCGTGTGTCGGCTGAGATTGACAAGATCACCTCGGCATCAATGGAAGGCTTGGGCAAGGAAGCGCAGCGCAAGCTGAAGGATTCGATTGACGCGCGCAAGGAACGTGCCCTGTCCACGATTGACGGGCATACGTCTGATCAGCGCCGGGTGTGGATCGACGGCGCGCGGGATGCGCGGATTCAATCGTCATATCAGGACGTGATGGCCGATCCCGCCGTGGCCGATGCGGAACTGCTGCGGATTGAGGGTGAAATTCGCGGGCGGGCTGCTGATAAGGGCTGGTCGGCTGAACAAACAGCGTTTGAACTCGGCAAGGCCAAATCAACCGTATATCGCGGCGTGGCCGAAAAGATTGCGGTTGTTGATCCGCAAGGCGCTGCCGCGTATTTGCAGCAAAACCGCGATAAGATGCTGGGAACGGATGTGGCTGATCTGGAGGCCAAGCTGATCCCGCTGGCAAAGAACGCGGAAGGGCGGCGCATTGGGCGTGCTGCGGCTGATGGCCTGCCGTCCTACAGCTATGATACCAAGATCGAATATGCGATGGGGCCTGCTCGCCCCAACAAGCCCGATCAGCCGATCCTTGATGTGGTGGGGCGCTCGGCTGAGGATGTGTTTGGCAAGGGCGCGCGCGTTGTTGTCACATCTGGGCAAGAGGATGAGGGCAAGCAACATGGGTCCAACCGGCACAAAACCGGGCTGGCGGCTGATATAGCGATTTATCGCCCTGACGGCACGCGGGTAAAAGCTACTGATCCTGACATGGCCACGTTTGCCAAGGCTGCGGCCAAGAATGGGGCAACCGGGATTGGCTTCGGGGCCGAATACATGGGCGGCGAACATATCCACGTCGATCTTGTCGGCACAGATGGCGGCGGCGGGCATACTTGGTCCAGCGGGGCTAAGGCGATTGCTGGCGATCTGACGGCGGAAATGGAAGGTCGCAAGGCTGCTGGCTCTATGTCAATGGATGATATTCTAGCCATTGAAGACCCAGTTGTCCGCGCTGCGGCATTTGAGGAAGTGAGCTTGACTGCCTCGGTTCGGGCCGGGCAAGCCAAGGCTGCGACGGCTGCTGCATCGTCGGCTGGCTTTGATGCCATCGTGAACGGCGGAAGTGCGCGCGACATGACGCCAGAACAACAAACCGCCATTGGCCAAGACGGCATGATGGGGCTGATGGCTTATGAACGGGCAATCAAATCTGGAACGCCCGTCGAGACGGATTTCACCATCTATGCCCAACTGCGGCAACAAGCGATCAATGATCCGGTTGCGTTCAAGGATGCGGCTGGCGCGGGCTTTGCGGCCTATGCCGACAAGCTGAGTGAAACTGACCGCAAATCGCTGATTGAACAGGCCACAGCGCCGGGGGCCAAGGTCAACGCTCTGGCTGCATCGTCCCTTATGTCGGTGGCCACGGCGCAACTGCGCGGCATTGACATCAAAGCTGGCGATCCGAAAGAAGCCGTAGTGCAGACAAGCTTGCTGCAATGGCAGGATGGGTTCATGGCCGCAAACGGCAAGGCACCAACGGCGCTGGAAGTCGATCAGCAAGTGGGGCGAACATTGGCGGAAGTCGTGATCAACCCCGAAGGCGTCAACCTGCGCAATACCACGGGCCGGGTGTTTGACGCGGCGGGCATGGATACCGTCGATGCGATTGTGAAGGCGGATAGCGTTTCGATTGGCGGCAAGGAATTGCCACCTGGCGCTGCCTCTGAGATGGCGGCGGAAATGGAGCGGCGCGGCATGATCGTAACGCCGGAAAGCCTGATGGCACAACTCGCGCTGTTCGCGGAGGGTAAACTTTGACCGAAATCGCAGACTGGTTTGCAGAACAGGACAAAACCACGGCGGCGAAAACCGCTCTGGTGCTGTCCAATGATCCGCGTTCGCCGGATGAACTGGCAAGCCATGCGAAGATCGGTCAGCAACTCGGCCTGCCGCCTATCGTCGTAGGGTCCGATCCTGCGGCCTATAAGGCGCGGGCTGAACAGAAATCCATCATTGATGCTGTGGCTTCTGCCCCGAAAACTGCCGCATGGCTGGCAAACCGCGATAACGGCGGGTTGGCCAAGGATGATGTGGAAAACCTGTCATTCTGGGAAAAGGGCCTGCGCGACTTTGGCGAGATGGGCAACAACCCGGTTTCACGAGGCATTGCGCGCGGCGTGCTTTCCACCGGCGGCAATCTGAAATCCATTGGGGCCATTCAATCCGGCATCACGGCTGCGGATATTGGCAAGACGCAAGAACAGTTGCAGCAAGAGGCGATCAAGGCCATCGGCCCGCTGCCTACCGACCAATACCCCGACGAGGTTGTGTTTGGCGCGCAAATGGCGGGGCAGGCGCGCTATGAGATGATCCAAGGGCTGACTGAGGTTGATCGCGAGGCCATGCTCAAGGGCGCGGCTGATCAGTTGGCAGCGGGGCGCAAGCTGATTGTGGCGGCGTCGAAGGTTGCGCGGTCTGATGCTGGGCAGGCGTTCATGGATGGGCCGCTGGCAAAGTCTGACGGCTCTTTCTCCGGGGCGATGGGCGCGATTGCGGCGGACCCTCTGGGCGCGATGGCTTACCTCGGCGATACATTCGCAGAAGCCCTGCCTGCGATGGTCCCGGCTGCACTCACCACAATAGCAACGCGCAGCCCTATGGCCGGTGCGGCGATGATGGGGTTTACATCTGATGTGACCACCACCAGCTCTGAAGCCATGTCGTTCCTCGGCGCGCGCGGGGCAAAACTGGACACGCCAGAGGACGTTGCAGCACTGCTGGCAAACCCTGAACTGCTGAAAGAGGCGCAAACCTATGGCGTCACTAAGGGCCTGATTGTCGGCGCGCTGGATGCGCTATCGGGGGGCGTTGCTGGCAAGGCTCTGGCGAAAAGCCCGATTGGCGATATGGTTCTGCAAAGCATCGCGCAAGCGTCTCTGGGCGGTGGCGGCGAATTGCTTGCACAAGCCGCTGTAGACGGCAAGCTTGACTGGAATCAGATCATTGTCGAGGGGCTGGCTGAATTTGTCACCGCCCCGGTTGAGATGGCATCCGTTGGCCGTGGATGGTTGGCCGATCAAACCGCAAAAGCCGCGCGGGCTGAAACCACGGCTGGCCGGATTGAAACGATTGATGCCCTTGCCGCAAAGTCCAAGCTGAAAGCGCGGTCGCCTGAAAAGATGGCTGAGTTTGTCGATACTGTTGCGGGCGACAAGACATTCTACGTTCCCGCCGATGATCTGAATGAGTTGTTCCAGTCGAAGAATTTCAGCCCTGAGGATTGGGGCATTGATCCTGCGCATTTCGATGAAATGCTGGCCGCTGGGCAGGATGTGGCGGTAAGCCCCTCGGTCTATGCAACCCGGATTACAGGCACGGAAAACGCCGATTGGTTCAAGCGCAACGCGAAAACCGCCGTCGATGAACTGACAATCTCTGAGGCTGATCGGTTCAATGAAACCGCGCGGGCGGAAATGGATCGGCAGATGGCGGAACTGGATCGCCAGCGATTGGCCGATATGGAAACCCGTGCGTCTGATATTCAGGTGCGGGATGGGATTTACACTCAACTGCGCGGGGCGGGGCAAACCAAGGCTGTAGCCGAAACCAACGCCAAGCTATTCACCGCCAATATCCGCACGCTGGCCGCGCGTGCTGGTGAGGATGCACTTGATCTGGCAAGGCGCTTTCCGCTGCAAGTGATGGGGCCGCAGTCCGAAACCATGCGCCGCCGGGGTGATCTGGACATTGCACTCAATACCCTGCGCCGGGATGGCATTGGCAAAACTGGATCATCCCTGACTGACTTTGTTGTCGGCAAGGGCGGGCTGCAAGACATTGGCGGCGATCTGGAAACGATGAATCCCGGCAAGGGCGTGATTGCGGAAAGCTATGCCGATGTGCTGGCGCGCAAGTCGCAGCCGTCTCTGATGGGCCTGCCCGCACAAGGCAAAGGCCGTGGCATTGATGACATGGCGCGTCTGGCTGTCGAGGCGGGATACTTCCCCGATCTGGCCGGACAGCCCGAAGGCGATGTGTCTGCGGCGCTGGTCGCTGCGCTGCGGGAAGAATTGGCGGGTCGCAAGACGTTCATTCCGGGCGATGAAGGCAATGCCGATTTGGCGCGATTGGCCGATGAGTTGGGCCGTCGCGGGATTGATCTGGCCGCGCCCAATGATGAGATTGCCAAGGCTCTCGGCACAGACGCCAACGGCAAGACGCTGTTCCAAGAGGACTATCGGGGGATGCACACAGCCCCGATGAACCAAGAGGGCAATGCAAGCCTTGTTGATGTAACGCAGATATTCGGCGACGACATTCTGGGGCCGCAAGCACGACAATATTTTGGCACCGGCGATGACAAAATGGATCGCGCCACCATCCGCACAATCCAATCGGCGGCGCGTAGTCCTGAAAAGCCGATCACGATTTATCGGGCGGTGCCGGATGGTGTGACAGACATTAATGCGGGCGATTGGGTGACGGTGAATCGCGCCTATGCTGCTCTGCACTCTGGTTGGATTGACGGAAAATCAGCCATAATTGAAATGCAGGTGCTTCCGTCTGAGGTATTCACCGATGGCAACAGCATCCATGAGTGGGGCTATGATCCCAGTGGCAAAGACAGCCGGATGTTGTTTCAAGCCCCCGCCATGGGGCCAAACGCCTCCATCACGTTCCCGCGCTCTGGCATCGAGAACGGCGGCGCTGTCGTTCGCATGTTCGAATCGGCCAACCTATCCAGCTTCCAGCACGAAATCGGCCACTACATGCTGGAGGTTTTTAGCGCGTTGGCGTCCTCGGAAACTGCACCGCAAGACATGAAGGATGATCTGGACACGGTTCATCGCTATCTCGGCATGGAACCCAGCGCGGCTATCTCGGTGGATCAGCATGAGGCGTGGGCGCGGTCGTGGGAAGCCTACCTGATGGAAGGCAAGGCTCCGTCGCTGGAACTTCTGGACGTGTTCTCGCGCTTCAAAGCGTGGATGAAGAACATCTACCAAACGGTGCGCGGCCTGAACGTCAAGATCAGCCCTGAAATCCGTGCCGTCATGGATCGCATGTTTGCCACGGATGAGGAAATCGCAGCGGCTAAGGCTGAGCAAGCAATGAACCCGCTGTTCACGGATGAGGCTGCGGCGGGCATGTCACCGGCTGCGTTCTCCACCTATCAGCGGATGGCGCGGCGTTCGACAGAACAGGCTGAGGCGGCGCTGATGGCCAAGACAATGGCTGTCGAGCGGCGAAAGACAGAGGCTTGGTGGAAGTCGGAATACAAGCAGGTCATGGGCGAAGTGACGGAAACCGTCAACTCGCAGCGGGAATACCGCCTGATTGAAATGCTGGCCAATCAATCGTGGCTATCCACCCCGTCGCGCGATGTGCCGAACATGCAGATTGATCGCAAACAACTGGTGGATATGTTCGGCGCGGGCATCCTCGATGAGTTGGGCCGCGCCAAGTTTGGCGGCAAGCGGGCGATCTATGGCGACAATGGCGCATCACCGCTGGAGGTTTCATCCTTCTTCGGCTTCACCAACCCACAAGAAATGATCGAGACGCTGCAAAACACCACCAAGCGCAAAGACGCCATTCGCGCGGAAACTGATCGCATCATGCGCGACAGGTACGGCGATCCTCTAACCGATGGCAGCATTGAAACAGCGGCGCTAGAGGCCATTCACAGCGAACAGCGCGCAATGACGGTGGCGGCTGAGGTTAGGCATCTGGCGGCGCGCTCTGGGCTTGCCACGCGCAATCTCACGGCTCAGGTGTTCCGTCACCGCGCCAAACTGATGATTGGCCGCATGTCGGTCGCATCGGCGTCCAACCCGGATGCGTTTCTCGCAGCCGGTCGGCGCGCGGCCAAGGGGGCAGAGGATGCTTTCGCCCGTGTGGCCGCTGGCAAGGGCAAGGATGCACTGGTGGCCGCAACTCGGCATAAAGAGCAACAGCTTCTCAACCATTTCCTCTATCTCGAAAGCCGGGACTTTGCGCGCGAAGTCGCCAGTGGGCGCGAGCGGATGCGCAACTATGCCAAGGCCTCGGTGCGCAAGAAGCTGGACGGCGGCTATATCGAGCAAATTGACGCCCTGCTGGAAGATTACGATTTCCGCGTGGGCAGCAAGTCGCAGATCGCACGCGCCGAAAGCCTGACGGCATTTGTTCAACGCATGACGGATGCGGGCCGGGGTGGTGAAATCGCCATTGATCAGCGGGTGATTGATCGGGCCAAGCGCACGCATTATTCCAAGCTGTCTGTCGATGAATTGCGCGGGCTGTTCGATACGATTGAAAACATTGATCACATGGGGCGTTTCAAGCAAAAGCTGATCGACGCGCGGCGCAAGCGCGATCTTGACGCCTCGGTGCAAGTCGTCACGGATGCCGTCACCAAGCAATTCGGCATCGGGAAAAACGCCAAGAAAAACTACGTCCGCAATACGTTCAACCTGCTTTGGACGATGGACACGATGATGATGGAATATGACGGGATGCAGGAACTCGGCCCCGTCTATGACGAGGTAAAGCGCGACATTGACGCCTCCGGCTCTGTCGAGTTGAAAATGCAGCTCGATCTAAGCGAAAAGGTTGATGCGCTGTTCAAGGCATATTCGTCGGGTGAAATTGCGGCGATGCAGCAAAAGAAGATGATCGACGGCGGCAATGGTCGGCCTTGGGCCAAGATCGAAGTGCTGTCTGTCGCGATGAACATGGGCAACGAAGCCAACCTTCAGCGCATGTTTGACAAGTCAGTGCATCCCGACAATCGCATGACGCCGGATCAAGCCGATGCGCTGGTGGCAACGTTGGACGCCCGCGATTGGGAGTTTGTGAAAGGTTATGCTGATCTGATCAACTCCTACTGGCCGGATTTGTCGGCGGTGGCTGAGCGCCGCACGGGCGTCAAGCCTAAGAAGGTGGATGCAACCCCGTTTCAAACCCCGCATGGGGCAATGCCAGGTTGGTATTACCCGATCAAATATGATCCCGCCCTATCGGCTCGGGCTGCGGCTGATGAGGCTTCGGCGTGGGATTCATTCCTGACAAAAGGCTGGGGCGCGAAAGCCGAAGTCAACAGCGGCATGACGAAAGAGCGGGCGGCAACGGGCGGCGGTCGGGCGCTGAATTACGATCTGGCCGAAGGCATTGCCCATATGAAGGCAACCATTCGGTTGATTGCTTTGTCGGAAGCCGTGGACAACTCTTTCCGCGTGCTGAACGACAAGCGCACGGTGCAGGCGATGCAAGACGCAGGCCGCGCGGGCGATCTGTCGGTGTGGAAGCTGTGGCTCAAGGATGTGGCGCAAGGGCCGGTGGCTCATTCCGATCCGTTCAGCATTGTCTCGCGGAACCTGAAGAACAACTTCACCCTGTCCCGCCTCGCCTTCAACATGAAAACCGTGATGATGCAATCTTTGGGCTTGGCCCAATCGGCGGCGGTGATCGGCAAGAAAAACATGGTCCTCGGCATGAGTGACTACATGAAGCGCCCGCGCGAATTGACGGCGGAAGTGATTGCCAAATCCCCGTTCATGGCAACCCGCCGCAGTTCAATGGACAAGGACATTCACGACTTTGCCAATGACGTGCGCCTGACGGGGCCGATGGCCAGCCGCTACGGCAAGTTCAAAGGTGCGCTCGGCAAGTGGGGTTTTGCACCTATGACCATGATGCAGTTCTACTCGGTAGATATGCCGACTTGGCTGGGCGCATATCGCAGCGGGATTGCACAATTCAAGGATGAAACCAAGGCAATCCACTATGCTGATCGCATGATTGATCGGTCGCAGGGCGGTGGGCTGATGGCTGATCGCACTGCGTTTGGCCGTGGGACTATCAACGAAGGAACCCAGCAATCCGAGTTCATCCGCCTGTTCTCCACCCTCGGCGGCTACATGATGACTAAAATGAACCGGGGCTATGTCACCGCGCGTCGGGGCGCTGTGAAAATGTCAGAAGCGGAAACCATGTCGGAGCGGGTATCTGCTGCAACCGAAGCCGCAACAAACCTGATGCTGCTCTATGTGGTGGAAGGCGTGGCGATGGCGGGCATTTACTCGTTGATCTACGGCGAGGACAAAGACGACGAGGACTATGCCGCTTTCATCGCGCAAAACACTGCCGGGTCACTGGTGGGGGGCTTGCCGTTTGGCCGCGATGTGGCAACCGCGTTCCAAGGCTACGGCGCTGGCGGCGTCATCGGATCGGTGCTGGAAATGCCAGCCAATCTCTACGTTCAAGCGGTGCAGGGTGAGAACGACAAGGCCATGCGCCGCTCGGCGGCTGATCTTGTCGGGACAGTGACAGGCTTGCCCACAACCGCGATGATGCGCGCGATTGAGGCGCTGGTAAAAGAGGACGGCCCGTCGATGGCTGAGGCTATTTTCGGAGCAAACCCAATCGGGCGTTAATCGCAGCGAATGATCATTGTCATGCGGCCATAGTCGGCGGCGTTGGTGGTGTTGCTGATGACATCAAACTTGCTGGGACACGCCCTTACCGCTTCCTCCGCGCAAAACCGGGGCGAGTCAACGCAGGTGATCATAAACTGTTTTGGCCCCATTGGCCTGACCTGAGACACGGACGGCATCACGCACCCCGCGTTCGATAGTGCAAGTGCCGCTGCCGCCAATACCTTGAAGTAACCCATCCGCGCCTCCTTTGGGAAAGGCGCAAACCATCCACCGAAAATCAATCTTAATCAAGTCGCTTTTGGCGGCTCATTTTGCATGGAGCAACCCAATGGGTGCAACCTATTCAGAGCGCATCAACGGCGTGGAAACCGCGCTGGCGATCAAGACGCCAGTGCGTGCGGCAACCACCGGAAACCTCACGCTGTCGGGTCTGGCAACCATAGACGGGATTGTCTTGGCCGCTGGGGATAGGGTTCTGGTTTGGCAGCAATCTAATCCAATCTCGAATGGGATTTGGGACGTATCGGCGGGCGCGTGGACGCGATCCATTGATATGAACGGCGCGCGCGATGTGACCAAAGGCACGCAGGTCTATGTCACAAATGGCACTGTCAGCGAAGGGAAAACCTACGTTGTCACCACAGAAGATCCTGTGATTGGCGCTACCGGGATCAACTTCGCTTTGCTGGCTCTGGACGAGGTTATTCTCAGCCTTATCTCGCAGTTCTATGTCTCGATTGGCCTTGGCGTCACGGATGAAACACCAACCCTGCAGGCGGCGCTTTATGCCGTTGAGGCGCAAGGCGGCGGGGTGCTGCGGCTGGTGCAGGGCTTTGACTATCTGATCGACACTGCGCTGATTATTCCGAAAAACGTCAAGTTGGTCGGGCCGCATGTGGATGGTTGCGGGTCGCCGGGGGATAATTCGTCGGCACCCTATAACCTCACCAAAGGCAAGGTGATCGTAAACCCTGCCGTCACCATTACGGTTTTGTCAAACGGTGGAATTGTCGGATGCTTCCTCTGCCGCAAAGGGCAGGTATTCCCAACTTTGAACGCAACCGGGTTTGCAGGTACGCCGATCACCATTGGGGCAAGTGGCACGCCATCCGACATTGTGATCCGCAACAACCTGATCCTTGGATTCGAGCGCGCGGTGGATTGGGTCGCGGGGGTGCGCGCGCGCATCGACGGCAACAATATCGACTGTACGAACGGCATCAGGATCAACGGCTGCACCGACACCAGCTATGTCGAGAACAACCACGCATGGCCGTTTGCCACGATCCAGAGTAGCTTTGAGGGCACGACGGGGCTGGGGGCTGGGGTGGGGATTGAGCGCACCGGCATCGCCTTTGACATTGTGCAGGCGGACTGGTGCAACCTAATTAACAACTTCAGCTATGGTTATTTGACCGGCCATAAGGTGCGCGCCAACAGCGTAAACATCAGTGGGGGTGGTGCCGACAATACGCAAAGCGCCGGTCCGCTGAACGAGGGATCGCGTGGTCTTGATGTGCGGGCAAACCGCTGTGACATTGTGGGTTTTCGCGCAGCGGCGCAAGCTGACCGTGCCGTCACAATCGACAGCTTCACGGGCGCTCATACCAACGTCCACAGTCTGACCATCTGGGGCTGCGAGGGCGCTGCCGGGCTTTATCTGGAAGGTGCGGGATCAGTCACCATCGGCAATGTGAACGTGGACCGCGCTCTTGACGCCATTGTCGTAGGGGCCAGCGTTCAGGTCAGCGATATGGGCGGGCATCGCTTTGTCGGGATCACGGGCAGCCTGCGCAAACAAGTCTCCGGCGGCAACACGCGGCGGTCGCCGATCCACCCTATGTTTAAGACGGACTATTCCACGGCTTCGGCGTTTCTTTCCGGGGCAATGTCTTGGCCGGGTGTGGCATCGGCAAGCGCGATGGCTTTGACGTTCGACGGGGCGCAATTCGACGTTACAGGATCGACGGCGATCAGCACGATTACAGGTCACTTCCCCGGGCGTGAAGTCACGCTTCGATTTGCAGCGCCCATCACGGTCAACAGCGGGACGGGGTCTGTCTCGGCTGTCAGCCTTGTTGGGGGCGCTGGCTGGCGCGCGGCGGCGGGGGATGTGCTAACGCTGGTTCACAACGGCAGCTTCTGGGTGGAAAAATCCCGCGCAGCCGGGGCAGGGCCTGCGTTTCTGTCTCGCGCTCAACTGGTCGCTACTAATCTTTCGGGATTGGCTAACGGCACTGTAATCATGGCGGGCGGCTTGCTCTATCAGGTCAGCTCGGCCTCGACGGCGATCACAGATAAGGCGGGGATTATCCCATACGCGAATATCGCCCCCGGCCATTGGGGCAGCAATGCCGCCGCAAGTATCAACGCGGCGTGGGCCTATTTCAACGTCCTATGCGGAACTCTTCCGGGCGCTGCTCGCGCGCCAACGGGGGCTATTCCGTTCTGGTTCCCGGCAGGGCGCTACAACGAAGGCGGGGCGAATATCGTGCTGACCACGGGCGGCACGGGGCAAGTTGTCTATGGCGACAAGCACGCGACGCAACTGTGCAATATCACGCTGAACGTGGCCGACAATAATATCAACATGCGCGACTTTGATATGTGGGACGGGGCTAAGGCGGTCAATGCTATCAACGTATCCCCGCGCGGCACAACCATGCGCTGGGGGTCGATCTCGGGCATCCGTATCCGGGACTACGCCATAGGCGTGACAATGACGGGTGACAATGCTTGGGCGACCCTCAGCGAGGTTGAGGTCGAACGTTCTGTCACGGGCTTCGAAGTGTTCCGCACAACTGGCACGGGGCTGGTTAGCTGCGCGGCGCGGCTGAATGATGATTATGGAATTCACGTGCTTTCGGGCGGCGAACTGCGGGTGAATAGTTGCGACTTTGGCAACAACGGTAGGGAAGGCATCTTGGGCGAGTATTCGAGCATTGTCGTCGAGAACTATTGGGAGAATGTCTCCGTATCAAACAATATGACGGGCCTTACCGGCGCGGGTGTAGTCAACCGCGATGCTTTTGCGATTGCATCGGCTGCAAGCAACGGTGCTGGTGGCACTACGCTTACCATCGGGGCGCATAGTCTGACCGAAGGGATGCAGGATAGCGTCATCTCCGAGACGACAAGCTATAACGGCACCTTCGACGTGTTCAACGTCACTAACACCACTGTTGATATTGCGGTGGCCTTTGTTTCCACTCAAACGGGAACTTTGCGCCGACCTGAGTGGGACGTGCGGTTTGTTAATGCCAGTGGCTCCATTGCGAACATGAATGATCATTTCTTTACGGGCTGCAATATCAACATGATGAAGCTAGACGGGGTATATAATTTCACGTTCAACGCTTGCCGCTTGAAAGAACAGGTTTTTCTGACCAACGGCTGCGACCGGATTTCGCGGATTGGCGGCGGGCGGGGGCGGCAAACCCTAAGCTACAAAGACATTGATTTTTCCGGTCAGAATGCTGGCTTCTCGGAAATGATCCAATCCACCCCCGGCGCAACTAGCTTCACCTCGCCCGGCGGCATGGTCCTGCGCACTCCGGATTCCACGGCTCCGCTCGTCGGCAACAAGCCGTCTAGGTACAACTCGGTCGAAGTCACCAGCAACGGCGGCGTGAAGATCCGGGGTCTCGCTCTTGCGATGGGCGTCGGGGTGGTCGGCACTGTCGCGCATGACGGAACCCAAAGCAGCGGCGCGATTATTGAGGCAGGCTCAAACGCCAATGGCACCTACACCAAGTTTGCTGATGGCACGATGATTTGCGTATCACAGGCTTTTTCGAGCGATAGTAGCACTGCGGTGGGATCAATCTTCCGCAGCCCCTCGGAAGTATCATGGACATTCCCGGTCGCGTTTATCTCAACAACCGGGCTGATTGTGACGCCATCCGTGACGGCCAACGTGTTAACGCATTGGGTTTCTTCTCGGGCGATTGATGCAGCGACTGGCGGCTATTCGATTTGGTCCGCCGTATCACAAACGGCGCGGGGGGTGCGGCTGCAGGCTGTCGGACGGTGGCGGACATGAGCGAAGGCAAGCCAATGATTGAAAACTCAGACCGGGGCGTCACGCTCGCAAAACCTCTCGCATGGTCAATGCTGGCCAGCATCGTCGCAGTCGTTTGGTTTGGGGGTAGCACTGTCGCCAACCTCAGCCTGTCGACGCAGGCCGTCACTTCGGCGCTATCCACGATGCAGGCGGCGAATATCCAGATCGAAGGCCGGGTGCGCTCGCTGGAAAACAACGCCTCGGCTGCCCTCGCCCGATACGACGCGATCAAGGCGTCGATGGAAGAAGTCAAAGAGCAACAGCGCGAAACCAACACGCTGCTGCGGAAGATTTTGCAGGGGGATAAGCCATGAGCCGATCTGCATTTTATGCGACCATCCGCCATGACGTTTCCCTAGGCACACTCACGCGGGCGCAGGTGGACGGAATTGAGGCGCTGCTTGCCGCCACAGAAGGCCATCCGGTCACGCACCGCGCCTATCTTCTGGCGACGGCATGGCATGAAACTGCGTTCACCATGCAGCCTATCACGGAATATGGCGGGCGGAAATACTTCGACAAATACGACACTGGCAAGCTGGCAAAGGCATTGGGGAATACCCCTGCGGCAGACGGTGACGGCTTCCGCTATCGGGGCCGGGGCTATGTGCAACTGACCGGGCGCGCGAATTACGCCAAGGCGAGCCGAGTGCTTGGGCTGGACATGGTAAGCAATCCAGATCTGGCCTTGCAGCCCACGATTGCCGCCAAGGTGCTGGTTGCCGGATGCACAGGCGGCTGGTTTACGGGCAAGCGGCTATCCGACTATCTGCCGGGGGATTACCACGGCGCGCGGCGGGTGGTGAACGGCACCGATCACGCCAGCACCATCGCCAGCTATGCGCGCGGGTTTGAGGCTGCATTGGCGCTGTTGCCGGCCCCGCTGGCACCAAAGCCAGAAACTATCCCGCCCACCGTATACGGCGATAAAAAAGATACAAACCCCATCGCCGCGTTTTTCGCGTGGCTGTTTCGCAAAGGAGCCTGAACATGCTGCAAGCCCGCATTACGATTTACATCATGGCTATCCTGTCCGGCGCGGCTGTGCTGGCCTCACTGGCGGGCGTGGCAGACTATGACCCGGCGTCGGGCATGGTTGACGTGCATCCGTTCAACATCACGCTGATAGGCGGGCTGGTGGCCCCTGTGCTGGCATCTGTGCTGGCAACCATGGCGGCATGGCTGGGCTGGAAGCCACGGGGCCGGAAATGAGCCTGATGCAAAAGCACATCCTGGCCTCGTATCTCGGCGCGGTTCACGGCATCGCCATAGCCGGATTAGTCCGGTGGTTCATGCCATGATCACCGCCGCAATCATCGCCAAAATCGCGCCGTGGCTGCTCGGCCTCATGGGGCTGTTGGGCCTCTACTGGCGCGGGCATCACAACGGCGTCGTAAAAGCAAACCGGGACGCGCTGGAAAAGCGGGCGGCGTCTGAAGCAAAGCAACAAGAGGCGATCAATCATGCGGATACTGGTGTGGGTGCTACCGATATTGAGCGGATTATCCGCCTGCGCAAGTTCGCAGATGGCAAATGACGCGCTTGCCAGTGCGATGGATGCGCCATTGCGGCGCTGCGCCGGGGCTTTGGCGGGCGACGATATGCCAACCGCGCGGGCGGCTTGCCTGCCCGTGGTCGCGATTTATGAAGCGGGGGTGAAGTGATGGGCATTCAATTCGGGATTTCGCTGTCGTCGCGGCGCGCGCTGGGCGGCGGCGGCGGGGTAACGCCTGCGGATTACATCATCACGTCCGATGCCGAATGGACAACGCTGATGGGCAACAGCGCCGCCACCTTGTCGGGCAAGATCGCAGAAATTCGCGGGGCGCTTGGCGACATCACCTTGAACGGAAAAGCTT
Source organism: Cypionkella sp. (assembly GCA_046590425.1). Lineage (GTDB taxonomy): Bacteria > Pseudomonadota > Alphaproteobacteria > Rhodobacterales > Rhodobacteraceae > Cypionkella. The sequence goes on from JBKJTI010000216.1 coordinate 26,880, forward strand.
TCACTACCCCTTTTGTTGTTCGTGGCGGCGCGGGCGGGTCTATTCGTCGGTTCCAGCTTACAGGAGTTGTTGATAAGCTCACTCTGCGCGGGCTGACTTGGCAAATGACGGGCTGGCCTAAAACCCACGATAGCACGGTGTATTTCAACGGCGGCACATTCTCCGGGCTACGGTTTGAAAGCTGCATCCTCCGGCACGGTTACGGTGCTGGATTAGCTGATCTTGACCCTGTTGGGACGTACCCAGAATACACGCGCGTCGATAATGTGCAGTCGGCTACGGTCACTTCAACGCGGTATGCCCTGACTTTTCAAGACGCGGCGGCAACAGGGGCGTGGATCGAGTTCTTCAACAGGGGTGCGGCGAACGTCTACTACAAGCTGGGGGATAATACGGTTGTTGCGACGGCGGCTGATACGCTGGCCGTGCCAAGTCTAAACTCGGTTCGCTCGGCATCGTTTAACCCGCAAACGACCACGCATATTGCGATCATCGCGGCCAGCGGCACACAGCAGATCAACGCCCGCGCGGAAATCGGCCTTACCGAGTACCTTGCAGCGGCATTTGCTGCCAGCGGATCGGCAAACGTGGTGGATGTGATCATTTCCGATTGCGAAGTCCGGGACATGGTGAACGGGTTCAAAGGCATTCCACCCGCATCGTCTCTTGCCGTGTTGATGGATAGCCGGACCCGCCGAGTTTACATGGACCAGTCGGCTATGACGATCAAGCCGGGCGGCACCCTTTATGTAGCCCGGAACAGCTTTGGCCTACCATTTGCAAGGTCAGGCATTGCAGAAGCATTGAACGGCGATGCGCGCGATCCTCATGGCGACATTGGGCAGCACTTTGCATCTGGAACGGGCACCATCGGCCCGCTGTATTATGCGGGCAACCGCCAGTATATGCAGCCCGTGCGCGCTGGCGTGACTTCGCAGGGCCTGTTTATCAGCGATAACGACTTCACCCCGTCCTACGATAAGTTTTTCTCGATCAGCGACATGATGCTGGGCGGTGCAGCGAACGGGATGAATACTGGCGAGGCGGCGTTCCCTGCGGCGGGTACAATGATCTACGGCGCTACGGTTGTTGACACTCGGGACATCACCGCCCAGACCCGGATGCGCTTCGAAAACGTCGCCGCAGGCCAACACGCCTACATCGGCAAATCCGTCAGCGTTGGTCAACTTGGCGTGGCGATCTATGATCAGTCGCTTGACCTCACCGGTATTACAGACCCCGCAACGGTGTTCACAGATTTGACGGCGGCTCGGACAGCCACGACACGGGCAACACTGGAAGCCGCCTTGACCACTGTCGGCCCTGCTACTGGAATGGGGGCGGCTGCAACGGCAAGTGTGATCGACTGGACTACCACAGATCATACGGCGGTCATCCTATGGCCGAATATCCCAAGCGGCGTTGAGTGGGCCAACCTGCCCGCGCAGGCAGTCAACACGTTGATCACCCTGCCATTGCGCCGAGTACTAAACCGCCGTGCCTCGCAGACGGTTGTTCCGGGCACTGGTGTCGAGTGGCGCTCTGTGGCGACGGACGGCGTGACAGAGGTACAGGCTTGGACGACTTCCAGCGGCACGATTGCAGTTGATCAGTTTATCCAAATCCGCAAAACTTCTTCTGCAACTGGCCTTACCGCAGTGGACTTCGCTGTGACGATCAACGGGTTTACGCAGACGGCCGTTGTCACCACTGTCAGCGTCGCGCCTTCGGTGTTCCACACTCAGAGCGGCACAGGGCCTTATTTCCGCGACCCCGCCAACGCTACTCCGGCAAATACAACGCGGTTGGAGTTCAGGGCAAATATCTATCCTACCGTTCTCACTGCGACTTCTTTCAAGATATTCACGCAAGAAAGTCTTAGCTGCGATTTGGAAATGATGAATACGGGCGGTTTCCGCCTTGCAGTTAAGGACGGGGCCAACGTCACTGTTTTGAGCCTTGCGCTAAGCTCCGGGGTTTACAGCATTAATCAGTGGCAGGAAATTGCTCTTGACGTAAACCACACCGCTGGCACTGCCACCCTGACCAACAACGGCAGCACTATTGGATCGTGGTCTTGGACGCCGACTGCCGCCCCATATGCCCAAACCGCACGAGAAATCGGGTTGCTTGGCACAACGTCAGGCACAAGCCTTGCGCCGTCTGGCTGGCAGATTGAATATGCCGAGTGCTATTTCACCACAGGCGGCGTTCGGACTTTGCGCAAGAACGTCTCTGGTAACGCGGCGACGGTCAATGCTGACGCGTGGAAACTTGGCGGCAACGCGACGTGACCAACCACCGGGTTATCAAATCCTCCACGCGAAATCTCGTCAGCTAATTCATTATACCCCACAAACTTGACGGAAAGCGCAACATCGTAAGCATTCGCAATCTTTTTCAAGGTTGTA
>JBKJTI010000034.1:0-2814 GCA_046590425.1 Cypionkella sp.
GGCAAACCGGCGGCAGAAGCCCGCGTATAAGAACAGGCGGATAAAAATGGCATTGAATCTGATCATGGCCTCGGCGCGCGAAGAGTTGAAGCCGCGTATCACGGTGTTTGGCGTCGGCGGCGCAGGCGGCAATGCCGTCAACAACATGATCGACAAGAACCTTGAGGGGGTCGAGTTTGTTGTCGCCAACACCGACGCGCAGGCGTTGCAGCAATCTCGGGCGACGGCGAAGATCCAGATGGGTCTTAAAGTGACCGAAGGTCTGGGCGCAGGGGCCCGCCCGACCGTTGGCGCGGCTGCGGCAGAAGAAACCATTGAAGAAATCGTCGATCATCTGGCGGGCGCACATATGTGCTTCATCACCGCTGGCATGGGCGGCGGCACTGGGACAGGTGCTGCCCCGATCATCGCGCAAGCCGCGCGTGAATTGGGCGTGCTGACTGTGGGCGTCGTCACCAAGCCGTTCCAGTTTGAGGGCAACAAGCGGATGAAGCAGGCCGAAGACGGCATCATCGCGTTGCAAAAAGTGGTCGACACGTTGATCATCATTCCGAACCAGAACCTGTTCCGTCTGGCGAATGAGCGCACAACCTTCACCGACGCCTTCGCGATGGCCGATGACGTGCTGTATCAGGGCGTCAAGGGTGTCACCGACCTGATGGTGCGCCCCGGCCTGATCAACCTCGACTTCGCTGACGTGCGCGCGGTGATGGATGAGATGGGCAAGGCGATGATGGGCACGGGTGAGGCGACGGGTGACAACCGCGCCGTGGAAGCCGCCGAGAAAGCCATTGCCAACCCGTTGCTGGATGAAATCAGCCTGCACGGTGCCAAGGGCGTGCTGATCAATATCACCGGCGGCTATGATCTGACGCTGTTTGAGTTGGACGAAGCCGCCAATATCATCCGCGAAAAGGTCGATCCTGACGCGAATATCATCGTCGGTTCCACCTTGGATACTTCGATGGAAGGCACACTGCGGGTTTCCGTGGTCGCCACCGGCATCGACGTTGGCCAAAACCGGGCTGAGATGCCCGCCACCCGCCGCTCGATGGCGCAACCGCTGCCGCAAGCCGCAGCAGCCCCCGAGCCGAAAGCGGCAGCACCAACGCCCGTGCAACAGCCGGTGGCTGCGCAGCAGTATCAAACCCCGGCGCAGGATTTGTTCCAGGCGCAGCAACCCAGCTTCCATGATCACTCCGAGGATATGATGGAAGACGATCTGCCCGCACCGGCTTACCGCCCGGCACAGCAAGCCCCGGTGCAACAGCCGCGTGCGCAAGCCCCGGCACCGTTGTCGCTGGACAATGACGCAGGCAGCTTTGTTGCCCCACGTCCGCGCGCCGCTGGCACGCCGTCGCCCGAGGCTCTGGCCCGCCTGCAAGCCGCAGTGTCGAAATCGCCCTCGCAAGCCGGTGCCGCACGTCAGCCCGTCCAACAACCGCAACAGCGTATGGCAGCCCCGGCACCCGCGCCGAAACCTGCCGAGCGCCCCCGTTTTGGCATCGGCAGCCTGATAAACCGCATGGCAGGGGGGGCTGCGGAACAGCCGCAAGAACGCGCCCAATCGGCGCGCCAACAACCCCCCGTCACCGCCTATGATGACGAGCAAGAACTGTCGGCTGATCAAGAGCGGATCGAGATCCCGGCCTTCCTGCGCCGCCAAGCGAACTGAGTCGGGCGAAGACAGCCGTTGACGGATAGGTAACAGGCCCGGAATAATCCGGGCCTTTTGCATTTTATAACAATGCCTTATGCCGTTAGAATCCTGTTACACTCCGTTACAAACTGTGAGTTGAGATAACGCCCTTGCGGACTTAGATCATCGCTGCGGCCACAACTCTGGCCGAATGATGAACGTCTCGGAGAACTCCGTTGCAACATACGCTGAAAACCACGGCTGTCTTTACCGGCTTCGGCTTGCACTCGGGTGCAGCCGTCACGATGAAGGTACATCCTGCGGCAGCGGACCACGGCATCTGGTTTCTGCGTTCGGACGTTTCAGGTGATGCGCGGATTCCCGCGCGTTGGGATGCGGTTGTACCGTCGAAACTGTGCACGCTGGTGGCCAATGCCGCGGGCGCAAGCGTCTCGACCATCGAGCACGTCATGGCCGCTCTGGCCGGTTCGGCGATCAGCAACGCTTTGATCGAGATTGACGGGCCGGAAGTGCCGATCCTTGACGGCTCGGCTGCGCCCTTTGTCGAAGGTTTCCTGAACGCAGGCATCGTGAAGCAAAACGCTCCCGTGGTGGCGATCCGTATCCTGCGCAGCGTCGAGGTGCGCGATGGCGTGGCCTTCGCGCGGTTGGAACCGTCGGATATGCTGGAAATCGACTTCAAGATTGATTTCGAAGATGCGGCGATTGGCAAGCAATCGAAAGTGCTTAACATGTCGAACGGCGCCTTCGTGCGCGAACTGTCCGACAGCCGCACCTTCTGCCGCAACGCCGATGTGATTGCGATGCAGAAACGTGGGCTGGCTTTGGGCGGCACACTGGAAAATGCTGTGGTGTTCGACGGCGCGAAAGTGCTGTCTCCCGGTGGCCTGCGCCATTCGGATGAACCGGTGCGTCACAAGATGCTGGATGCCTTGGGCGATCTGGCTTTGGCGGGTGCACCGATCCTTGGCCGCTATACGGGTGAGCGGGCGGGCCATGCGATGACCAACCGTCTGCTGCGCGCGCTTTTCGCGACGCCCGGCGCTTGGATTGAGCAAGATTGTGAAGGCCTTGCGGGCGGAAAGCTGCCCGGCGTTGGCGTTCATCGCGGTGATCTGCCTCTGCGCAGCTAAAACCATTCGGCAAAGCGTGAA
>JBKJTI010000011.1:0-16433 GCA_046590425.1 Cypionkella sp.
GGCCGCATCAACTACCGCTTCAAGTAAATTGAAGTTCATCCTCGGATCAGGCAGCCCGCGCCGGAAGGAACTTCTGGCGCAGCTTGGCATCATCCCCGACGCCATCCTCCCCCCCGACATCAACGAAGACCCGCTGAAGGGCGAGCTGCCGCGCCCCTACTGCGCGCGCCTCGCCCGCGAAAAGGCGGCGGCAATCCTGGCGGACCCAGATGATATTATCCTGACCGCCGACACCACGGTAGCCCTCGGTCGCCGCATCCTCGGCAAACCCGCAGACGCTGGCGAGGCCGCGCGGTTTCTCACCGATCTCGGCGGGCGCAGGCATCAGGTGATCACCGCCATCGCAGTGCGCCGGGGAGATAAGATCTGGAGCCGCGAAAGCGTCTCTGCCGTGAAGATGAAACGGCTATCGGACGTGGAACTGAACGCCTATCTCGCCTCAATGGAATGGCAAGGCAAAGCCGGAGCCTACGCGATCCAAGGTGCGGCTGGGGCCTTCATTCCGTGGATTTCCGGCAGCTTCACTGGCATCGTTGGCCTTCCCTTGGCTGAAACCGCAGCCCTGCTTGCCGCCGCAGGCTACCCCGTCTGGAGCCGCCAATGACCCGCACCGTCCTGCTCGACACCCTGAAAGACCGTCCCGCCGCAGCTTTGGTGGTGGATGGCCAGTTGGTTGACCTGGCCATCGACCCGATCACCGACGCGCCGCTGCCCGGTGCGATCTACCGCGCCATCGCGGATCGCCCGATGAAGGGCCAGGGCGGGTTGTTCGTGAAGCTGCCGGAAGGCTCGGGCTTTCTGCGCCAAACCGCAGGCATCGCCCCGGGTCAGCGCTTGCTGGTGCAGATCACGGGACCGGCCGAGGCGGGCAAAGCCTATCCCGTCACCACGAGACTGCTGTTCAAATCCCGCTACGCCATCGTTACCCCCGGGGCCCCCGGCCTGAACATCTCGCGCCGGATCAAGGAAGACGCGCTGCGCGATGATCTTGAAGCCCTCGCCAAGGATGCCATGAAAGGCGCAGATGAGGCTCTTGGCCTGATCCTGCGCTCCGCCTGTACCCAAGCCAACGACGACGAGATCGCCGAAGATATCGCCGCGATGCGGGAACTTGCACAGACGGTGCTGGCGGATATTCAAGGCAATGCCGAATTGCTGGTCGAGGGCGCTGGCGCGCATGAAACCGCGTGGCGCGATTGGGCCGATCCCGAACCCGACGAGGTGATCGAGGGTGGATTTGCAGAGCATGACGTGCTGGAGATGATCGACGCCCTGTTGACCCCGCGCGTAGACCTCGGCCAAGGCCATATGATGATCGAGCCTACCCGCGCCCTGCTGGCGGTAGATGTGAACACCGGCAATGACACTTCGCCCGGTGCTGCGCTGAAAGCCAATATCGCAGCGGCCCGCGAATTGCCGCGCCAGTTGCGGCTGCGCGGGCTTGGCGGTCAGGTGGTGATCGACTTCGCGCCGATGCCGAAAAAAGATCGCGCCATTCTAGACCAAGTCATTCGCGCCGCGTTCAAATCGGAGTCCGAGGTCAATCTGGCAGGCTGGACCACGCTTGGGCTTTACGAGATCACCCGCAAGCGGGATCGCTTGCCGCTGTCGGAGATTTTGGCATGACTTGCCCGATTTGTGCCCGCAAATCGGATGAGAAATACAAGCCGTTCTGCTCACGCCGCTGCGCAGATGTTGATTTGGGCAAATGGCTTACGGGGAGTTATGCCATTCCCGCGCAGGCGATTGACGACGAAAACCCCGAAGATCTCAGCGACCCGAAACATCGCCCGCAATGATCTGCCGCCGGGTGCATTTTTCTGCCAAAACCCTCTGGACAGCCCCGCGCCAGTCACGTATCACCCCGCCACCAAGCAAGGTAACGCCTTGCAGATGTGCCCGGATAGCTCAGTTGGTAGAGCAGCGGATTGAAAATCCGCGTGTCGGCGGTTCAATTCCGTCTCCGGGCACCACTTTATCCCATTGAATTATTGTTGGTTTGGATGGGCTTGTGCTGATGGCACTTTGCATTTCTGGCTGAAGATTTCAGCCCAAAGTTTTTGCACGGAAACGCCTGCGGGATCGGCCTCTGGCCCACACAGCCCGTGCGCAGCCTGTGCCGATCACACTCTGACGGGCCCGCGCGAACGCGGCCCCGATTGATTAGTCTTCGTCGCTGGCAATCTGGGACAGCACGGCACCTTTGCCGCGCATCCGCATGATCAGCGGAACGAAAAACGCCAAGGCTGCGACCAGCAGGATGCCCGCTGAAACCGGCGTGGAGACCAGCGTTGTCCAATCGCCTTGCGAGATCGACAGGGCGCGGCGCAGTTGCTGCTCGGCCATCGGGCCGAGGATCAGGCCGACGACGACCGGAGCGATCGGATAACCGTAAAGCCGCATCATGAAGCCCATGATGCCGAAGACCAGCAACATGCCAAGCTCGACCGGAGACGGGTTCATGCCGATTGTGCCTAGGGTCGCAAACAACAAGATCCCGGCGTAGAGCCAATGGCGCGGGATGGTCAGCAGTTTCACCCACAGCCCGATCAGCGGCAGGTTGAGCACCAGCAACATCACATTCGCAATCAGCAGGCTGGCGATCAACCCCCAGACCAAGGTTGGCGCGGTGGCAAACAACAGCGGTCCGGGTTGCAAGCCAAATTGCTGAAAGCCTGCCAGCATGATCGCGGCGGTGGCCGAGGTCGGCAGGCCAAGGGTCAGCAGTGGCACCAGCGTGCCCGCCGCCGAGGCGTTGTTGGCGGCCTCTGGCCCCGCCACGCCCTCAATCGCGCCATGGCCGAACTCTTCAGGGTTCTTCGCCAAGCGCCGCTCGGTGGCGTAGGATAGCAGAGTTCCGATCTCTGCACCGCCTGCGGGCATTGCCCCGATCGGAAAGCCAATCGCGGTGCCGCGCAGCCACGGCTTCCAAGAACGTGCCCAATCGGCACGGGTCATCCAGACCGAGCCTTTCACCGCCTCAATCCTCGCCGCAGCCGTGTTGCCTTGCGAGGCGACAAACAGCGCCTCGCCAATGGCAAACAGCGCGACGGCAAGCGTGGTGACTTCCACCCCGTCGAGCAGTTCGGGCACCCCAAACGACAGGCGCGCTTGCCCGGTCAACTGGTCAATGCCCACCAAAGCCAGCGCAAGGCCGACGAACAGCGAAGTCAGCCCCTTCATCGCACTGTCGCCAAACGCCGCCGAGACGGTGACAAACGCCAACATCATCAGCGCGAAATACTCACGCGGGCCAAACACCAGCGCCAGTTTCACCACATAGGGCGCAAGGAAGGCCAATGCGAGGGTGGCAAGCAACCCCGCCACAAACGAGCCAATCGCAGCGGTCGCCAGTGCCGGGCCACCGCGCCCTGCCCGCGCCATCTTGTTGCCCTCTAGGGCCGTCACAATAGAGGCACTTTCTCCGGGGGTGTTCAGCAGGATCGAGGTGGTCGAGCCGCCATACATCCCGCCATAGTAAATCCCCGCGAACATGATCAGCGAGCCTGCGGGATCAAGGCCATAGGTGACGGGCAACAACAGCGCCACGGTCAGTGCCGGGCCAATGCCGGGCAGCACGCCCACGGCGGTGCCCAAGGTCACGCCGATCAGTGCGTAGAACAGGATCATCGGGTCCATGGCGACGGCGAGACCCTGCAGCAGAAAGTCGAATGTGGTCATCTCAGCCCCCGAACATCAGGTTTTCCAGCACGCCCGCTGGCAGTTTCAGCCGCAAAAGTTGATCAAACAGGCCATAGATCAGCAGCGACAGTGCAAGCCCCACGGGGAAGGTCAGCACCAATTTGGTTTTGCCAAAGCCCGCTGCGGTGAAGGCGAACAGCAAGCCCGAGCCGATGGCGAATCCCAGCGGCTTCAACAGGATCAGTTGCAGCGCGAGCCCCGCGATGATCCAGACGACGGGAATCAGTTGGGGGCGTTGCATCGTTGGCGCGGCGTCACGCACCCCCGAGATCACATGACCCAGCGCCAGCACCAAGAGGCCGTAGCCCACGAATTTCGGCAAAGCGCCCGAGCCGATGCCCGCATAACCACCCTTGTCAGGAATGGCGAAGCCCTGCCAGATCAGCAACGCGCCAAGCGCTGCCAGTGCGGTTGCTACGACGAACGCCGCCCCATTGGGGCGACGCTTAGATGATGTGTAAAATTCGCTCATTTCACCAGACCGATGTCCTTCAGGACAGCCGAGGTGGCCTCAACTTCTTTGGCGAGCTGGGTGTCAAAATCGGCACCTGCAAGGTAGGTGTTGGCCCAGCCTTTGGTCTCCAGCAGGGTTTTCCAGCCTGCCGAATTCACCATTTTGTCGATATCCGCCGCAACTGCTGCCTTTTGTTCAGACGACAGACCCGGAGCAGCGGCGACCATGCGCCAGTTTTGCACGTTCACGTCATAACCCGATTCCATCAGCGTCGGTGCATCGGTGCCCGGCCATTTCTCGGCGGTGGAAACTGCCAGCATCCGCATGGTGCCCGCTTCGACCTGAGGCAGGAACTCTCCGACGCCGGAAATACCAACGGTGACCTGATTGCCAAGGATCGCGGCCAAAGCCTCACCGCCGCCCGCGAAGGCGACGTAGTTGATCTTGGTCGGATCGACGCCTGCGGCTTTTGCCAACAGACCGACGGTGATATGATCCACCCCGCCTGCCGAACCGCCGGCCCAAGACACAGAGCCCGGATCAGCCTTCATCATCTCCACCAGTTGGTTGATGTCCTGAATCGGCGACGAGGCCGAAACCGCGATGCCAACGGCCTCACCGGTCAGGCGGGCAATCGGGGTAACATCGGCCAAAGACACAGGCGATTCATTGGTCAGGATCGCACCAACCATGACATAGCCGCCAACGATCAACTGGCTGGCATCACCACCGGCAGTCGAGGCAAACTGCGCCAGACCGACAGTGCCGCCCGCGCCGGGGACGTTTTGAACCTGAACCGACGGCGAGATGCCTTCGGCCTGCATCACCTCTTGCATCGAGCGGGCAGTGCTGTCCCAGCCACCCCCCGGTGCCGCCGGAGCCATGATCATATAATCGGTCGCAAACGCCGGAGCTGCCAACGCCGCCACAAAGAACGCGCTCAAAAGCGTGTGTTTCATTCTGATTCTCCTCCCAAGGCACGGATTTTGTGCCATTTCTTCTGGGCGGCACCTCCTCGTGCCATCCCTGATTAGAATTTCAGCACATAATCCTGTCAACTGGCTGACAGTGGCCGTGCTGAATTACTGCGGGGCCAAGGCAGCGCGCCAGAGCCGGAATAGTCGCAGCCGTTTGGCTTGATCGAGATAGACCAGCACGCCGGGGCTGACAGAAACCGGGCGCAGTTGATCGCCCAAAGCCGCCTGCATCGCCTGACCGCTGTTGGCCCCGGAAACCTCCAAACTGACCGCTGGCATCCGCAGCTTTTCCGACAGCAAGGTCTGGCCCTGTTTGCTCATCAGAAAATCCAGAAACTCTGCCGCCATTTCTGGCGAGGCCGCCGCGCGGGGCACCAGTGCGACCCGTGACACGACCACAGTGAAATCACGCAGCAGCACTAGCCCCAGATCCGGCGCGTTGCGAGCCTGATCGGCAGCATAAGAGCCCAAGATGTTATACCCCAACACCAAACGGCCATCTGCCACACGGTCGATGATGTCTTGACTGGTAGGGTAGGTTTGCAGCCCCGCCTGCGCCATTTCGCGCAGCAAGGACCAGATATCAGGAAAATGCTCGGCGTCGCGGGCAAGAAACAGATAGCCCACCGCAGATCGCTCAATATCATAGGTGCCAATCTTGCCATACATTTCGAGCGGGGCATGGCGCAGCCAATCCATCAGCTCCAGCCGAGATTGTGGCGGGCCATTCGGGAAGCTGGGCTTGTGGTAGACCAGAACACCAGGCTCAAACGTCATCGCAAAGGCGGTGTCCTGCCAGTTCGCCCAATCTGGCCAGTTGCGAGCAGCGGGCACTTCGACTGCCTGCGCATAGCCGTCATTGGCGAGCTTGATCTGCATATCCATCGCCGAGGAGAACACAAAATCTGCCGTAGGTTTTCCGGCCTCCGTCTCCGCCACCACCCGTGCCGAGATTTCCCCCGCCAGCAGGTCTTCATAGCGCACCGCCACGCCGGGATGCCCGGCCTGAAACGCCGCAATCAGCGGGGCGGCCAAGCGGTTGTCGAGCGTGGAGTAAATCACCAGTTCTGCCGTGGCCGTGCCATCGCGGGCCGAATAGTTCACCACCTCGCCGCAGATCGGGCCAGCGAGGACAGCGCAAAACAGGGCCAAACCGAACATTCTTCGCATCATTTCACTCTGCCCGATGCAACTTGCGTTCACAACGGGGCGCTTTCCGCCTAGCCTGAGGTTAGGGGAGGCAGGACATGCGCTTGTTGGTGGTTGAAGATGATCTGCCCTTGGCGGAATCCCTGGTGACGCTGTTGACCTCGTCGGGCTATGCGGTGGATTGCGTGCATGACGGCGCGTCTGCCGAGACTTTGGTAGGTGTTGAGCAGTTTGATCTGGTGATCCTGGATCTGAACCTGCCGCAGATGGACGGGCTGTCGCTGCTGCGCGCGATGCGGGCGCGGGCCAATCCGGCGGCGGTGATGATCCTGACCGCGCGCGGGGCTGCCGAAGACCGGGTGCGCGGGCTGGATTTGGGTGCGGATGATTACATGGCCAAGCCCTTCGATGTGCGCGAGTTTGAGGCCCGCGTGCGATCTTTATTGCGGCGTCAGGCGGGCTTGCGTTCGGCCACCGTCACTTTGGGGGCCGTGACACTGGATCTGACCACGCGGCAATTTTCGGCGGCAGATCAACCGCTTGAGCTGCCACCGCGCGAGCGTGCCTTGCTGGAACTGCTGCTGACCCGCGCGGGCAAGGTGGTGACGAAAGAGGCCATCGTGCAGTCGCTGACCTCGCTGGATGATATGCTGTCCGACAATGCCATAGAGCAGTATATCTCACGCCTGCGCCGCCGCATCGCGCCGTTTGGCCTAGGGCTGCGGGCGGTGCGCGGCATTGGCTATCTGCTGGAAAAAATGCCGGACAGTCGATGAAGCCCTATTCCCTTCGCCGTCGCCTGTTGCTGTGGCTGTTTCTGGCTACAGCTGTGCTGGGCCTGATCGCCCTGCTGGACACTTGGCGAGAAGCGCTGCGCACGGCGCAAAGCGTGTCGGATCGGGTGCTGGTCGGATCGGCTTTGGCCATTGCCGAGCGGGTGACGGTGGATGAGAAGGGTGAGCTAGAGGTCGACCTGCCCTATTCCTCGCTGGAAATGCTGACCTCTACCGCCCAGGATAAGGTGTTTTACCGGGTTGATGGACCCATCGGTCAGTTTATGACCGGATATGAAGATCTGGCGGTGAACCCGGCGCCTCCGGGCGGAGTGGCCTTTGCCGATGGCACGCATGGCGCTGTCGGCATTCGCAGTGCCACCTTGATGCGCGAGGTGTCGACTGGGGCGCGCTCGATTGCCTTCAGCGTCACGGTGGCAGAATCGACGCGGGCGCGGGCGGAATTGGCGCGCGCGATCCTGCTGCGCTCTGCCTTCCGGCTGGCGGTGCTGATCCTCGGTGTCGCCTGCATTGTCTGGATCGCCGTGACGCTGGCGCTGCGACCACTGGATCGGTTGGGGGCAACCATCGCCGAACGCTCGCCCGATGATCTGCGCCCGGTGACCGCCGATACGCCGCAAGAGGTTGAGGCTTTGATGCTGGCGATCAACTCGTTCATGAAACGGCTGGACACAGCCCTGGAAGCTTTGCGGCATTTCACCGGCAATGCCAGCCACCAGCTGCGTACGCCTCTGGCGGTCGTCCGCACCCAACTGGCGCTGATCGACCGCAGCGCGACCCCTGCGCAGACCACTGCGGCGACGCACAAAGCAAAAACCGCACTGGAACGCGCCGAGCGGGTGCTGGCGCAACTGTTGGTGCTGGCACGGGTGGATGCAGCGTCAGGGGCCGCAGCACTGCAACGGGTCAACCTCGTCACGGTCGCCAAGGATCTGACTGCCGAAATGGTGCCGCTGGCGCTGAGCTACCGCATCGACCTGGGCTATGAGGGGGTGACGGAAGCAGTCGCACTGGCCGAGCCTGTGTTGCTGGAAGAATTGCTGAAAAACCTACTGACCAATGCCATTGCCTATGCCGGGCGCGGTGCTGTGGTGACGGTGCGGGTGCATCGGATAGATGATGCTGCGGTGATCGAGGTTGAAGACAACGGCCCCGGCCTGTCGCCCGAACAGACCGAACGCGCGGTGCTGCGCAAACGCGGCAGCACCGCCCCTGCCCGCGCGCTGTCGGCTGATCAGGAAACCGGCTTTGGCCTGGGTTTGGCGATCACCACCGAAATCGCCGCACTGTTTGATGCCGAGATTCAGTTGCAGAGCGGGGCTGAGGGGCGTGGTCTGCTGGTCCGCGTCAAATTTCCTCCGCTGGCGTGAAGTTTGGCGCGCACGGCATGGCCAACACCGAATATCCCAGGTCAATCGTTCGGATTCGTGCCGCGAATTTGCTTGCCACTTCACGATTATTTAATTATCTGTAAAGCAAGAGGAGAATCAAATGCTCGGAAATCGTTTCGCAACCCGGATCAATTCCTTCGCCTCGGGGGCATTGGAATACTGGCCAGACTTGGATGGAAAGCCCTCACTGGCGCAAGTAATCCAACGCGCGGCGACGGTTGAAGGACTGACCGAATTGGACCTCAACTACCCCGATCATGTCGGTACCGATCCGTCAGTGATCGCCAAAGCAGTGGCGGATTGCGGACTTTCGGTCAGTGGCTTGGCGATGCGCTACTACACCAATCCGGCCTTCAAACGCGGAGCGTTTACCAACCCGGATCGTGCGGTGCGGCGCGAGGCGATTGATCTGACCAAGCGTGGCATTGATGCAGCGCGGGCGATTGGCGCGCCGATGATGACTTTATGGTTGGGGCAGGATGGCTTTGATTACACCTTCCAATGCGACTACGCCGCACTCTGGGAAGATGAGATTGCAGGCATTGCCGAAGTCGCGGCTCATGATGTGGAATGCCTGATCTCTATCGAATATAAGCCTAATGAACCAAGGGCTTACAGCGTTCTTCCCGATGCTGCGACCACGCTTTTGGCGATCAAAGAAGTGGGTGCCAAAAACCTTGGCGTCACCATCGACTTTGCCCATGCGCTTTATGCCGATGAGCAGCCCGCCTTTGCCGCCGCCCTGATCCAGCGCCACAGCCGTCTGCTTGGTCTACATTTGAATGACGGCTACGCCAAGCGCGACGATGGATTGATGGTGGCCGCCGTGCATGAACAGGCGACGCTGGAACTGCTGCGCGAAGTCAAACGCGGGGGCTTTGATGGGGCGATCTACTTCGACACCTTCCCCGATGCCTCTGGCCTTGATCCCGTGGCAGAATGTGCCGCCAACATTCGCACCGTGCGCCGGATGCTGGCAGCAGTCGATGTGATTGCAGGCGACAATCGCCTCGCCGATGCGCAAAGCCGACAAGACCCGATTACCGCGCAGGAAATCGCGCGGACTGCACTGGCTGGGCGGACATCGCCCAGCTAACTTTATCACACATCATAAATTCGTGTTGAAAAGGGAGTATCCAATGCAACACTATCTGAAGGGGGCGTTTGCGCTCGCCGCTATCGCTTTGACCATTGGTCTGGCACAGGCGCAAGATCTGGCACCGCTGAATTCTGACAGCGAGGCAGACCGGATGGATTGGTCCGAGTTGGACGCCAAATTCGGCGCCCTGCCCGCGCCTGCTGCTGGCACCAAGGTGGGCGGCGTGTCGAAAACGCTGACCAACGAATATTGGCGCTCGCTGGGCGAGGGCTACAAGAATGTCGCCGACAAATTGGGCGTGACCTTCGTGTATCAGGCGGCGGCGAATGAGGGCGACCAGTTGGGTCAGCTTTCCATCGCGGAAGATCTGATCAACCAAGGCTTCACCGCCATGCTTTTGTCGCCGCAAACCGATGCCAACCTGGTTCCGGCAGTGGAAAAGGCCAAAGCAGCGGGAATTCCGGTGCTGAACGTGAATGACGCAGTGATCCCGTCGGCGACAAACTATGTTGGCAATGTACAAAAAGACAACGGCGTCCGCGTGGCGCAGTGGTTCATCGACAATCGCCCCGAAGGCGGTCAGGTGGCGGTGATCGAAGGTCAGCCGGGAGTTTACGCGGCAGGTCAGCGCACCGCAGGGTTCACCGAGACGATTAATGCGGGCGGCAAGTTCACCGTTGTGGCCTCGGTTCCGGCAAACTGGAGCCGGGAAGAAGCCTTCAACGCCGCCACCACGATCTTGCAGCAATATCCTGATCTGATTGGCTTCTATGCCAACAACGACGGTATGGCTTTGGGTGTGGTCGAGGCCGTCAAGGCCGCTGGCCGGGCCGATAAGGTGGCGGTGTTCGGCACCGATGGCGTCTCGGATGCTTATGCGGCGATCCGCTCGGGCGATCTGACCGGCACCGTCGACAGCTTTCCGGTACTGACGGGCGAGATCGCGATGGAAGTCGCCTTGCGTCTGGCCATTGGGCAAAAATTGCCCCGCGTGGTGGCAACGCCGCAAGCGCTGATCACCAAGGACAATGTCGAGACCTATGCGACCACCGACATGGCCGCTCTGCGCGCGACTTTGACCGCCAAGTAAGGCAATCGCGGCCCGCCCCGGTCGGGCGGGCCGCTTTATTCGCAGGAATATCCCGATGACCCCGCGTCTTTCCCTTTCGCACATTGAGAAGGCTTTCGGCGCCCATAAGGTGCTGCATGGCGTCTCGCTGACCGTTCAGCCCGGCGAAGTGCATGGGCTGTTGGGCGAGAATGGTGCGGGCAAATCGACAATGCTGAACATCCTTTCGGGGGTGTTCTCGGCCGATGCGGGACGTATCGAGATTGACGGTGCGGCGGTCACGATTGGCACACCAATGGCGGCCAGACTTGCTGGCGTCGCGATGATTCATCAAGAATTGCAACAGGTTCCAGAGTTGAGCGTTGCGCAGAATATCTATCTCGGCGCGGCTCTGCGCAAGGCTGGTGGCTTGCTGGTGGACCGTGCCGCGCAGGAAAATGAAGCGCGGCGCTTGCTCGCCCCGTTGGACCCCGCGATTGACGTGACAGCACCGATCAACAGCCTGCGTGTGGCGCAGCGGCAGATTGTCGAGATCGCCAAGGCCCTGCGTGCCAATGCAAAAGTCATCGCGATGGACGAGCCAACCTCCAGCCTGACGCCGACCGAGTTTGATCGGCTGGTTGAGGTGATCAAGGGGCTAGCGGCGCGAGGTGTGTCGATCATCTACGTGAGCCATAAGATGGATGAGGTGTTCCGCATTTGCCAATCCGCGACCATACTGCGCGATGGCCGGTTGGTGGCGCGCCTGGATTTGACGGTGACACCGGTGGCGCAAGTCATTGAATTTATGGTGGGTCGCGAATTGACTCATGTGGCACATCAGAGCTTTGCCACCGACAAGGTTCTGTTGCAGGTCAAAGGGATTAGCCGGGGCCGTGCGGTGCAAGATGCCGGATTTAGCCTGCATGCGGGCGAGGTTTTGGGTATTGCCGGGCTGGTTGGCTCTGGCCGCACTGAACTTTTGCGGCTGATCGCTGGGGTGGATCGCGCCGAGGCCGGTACGGTTGAGGTCAGTGGCGTGGCCGTTGGGTCTGGGGTGCGCACGCGGATCAAGGCCGGTTTGGGTTTGGTGCCAGAAGAACGCAAGCGTGATGGGATCATTCGGCATCGGCCAGTGACCAGCAATATCGGTCTGCCAGCAATGGCGCAGTTTTCCCGTTTTGGCATCATCCGCCGCGCCAAGTTGCGCGCGCGGTCGCAAGAACTGATGCAGGAAGTCCGCCTGCGCCCGTTCGATGTCAGCAAACCGATTGGCAGCTTCTCGGGTGGCAATCAGCAAAAGGCGATCATCGGTCGCTGGCTGGCGGCAGACACCAAGATCTATCTGTTTGACGAGCCGACCCGCGGCATTGACGTCGGGGCCAAGGCGGAAATCTATGATCTGATTGAGAAACTCGCAAGGCAAGGCAAAGCCATCGTGGTGGTCTCATCAGAGTTGCCCGAGGTGATCCGGGTTTCTGACCGGGTTCTGGTGATGCGCGAGGGCCGCATTGCCGCCGAACTGGGGCCGACCGAGATCACCAAAGCCAATATCGCCCGCCACGCCATTCCCGCATCGTAAGGCTATCATCATGTCCGCAGTTATGACCACTTTCCCCATCTTGCAGCGCATCAAATTCCGCGATGCGGGCACCCTGCTGGGGTTGATACTGATTGGCACAGTGTTTGCGGTGTTAAGCCCCAGCTTTTTGACCGGACCGAACCTGTTGAACGTGCTGCAACAATCCTCGATCAACGCCTGCATCGCTTTGGGAATGACGCTGGTGATCATCTCAGGCGGGATTGATTTGTCGGTGGGGCCAGTGGCGGCACTGTCCGCCGTCTTGGGGGCTGCGATGATGGTGGCCGGAGTGCCGTTTATCCTCGCCGTCGCCGGAGCCCTGTGCATCGGGATGCTGTGCGGCTTCGTCAATGGCGCGCTGATCGCTTGGGGCGGCTTGCAGCCGTTCATCGTCACCTTGGGCGGGCTGTCACTGTATCGCGCACTGGCACTGATCTTCACCGGCGGGCAGCCGATTTTCGGGCTGCCCGATGCATTTCGCGCCATGACCAACGGCACGTTGATGGGTGTTCCCAATCCGGTTGTGATCGTCGCGGTCTTGGCGATCTGCGCTTGGGTGATCCTCAACAAAACCCCGCTGGGTGAGTATTTCATGGCCGTCGGTGGCAACCCAGAAGCCGCGCGGATCGCTGGCGTGCCGGTCACCCTGACCAAAATCGCCGCCTATATGATCTCGGGCCTGATGGCCGCGGTCGCGGCGATGATCCTGGTCGGGCGCTTGGGGGCGGCAGAACCGACGATGGGAACGCTGTGGGAACTTGACGCCATCGCAGCCGCGGCCATTGGTGGGGCAAGCCTGATGGGTGGGCGCGGCTCGATCATCGGCACGCTGATCGGTTGCGTCATTCTGGGCACCCTGCGCAACGGCCTGACACTTTTGAACGTGCAAGCCTTCTATCAACTGCTGGCCACCGGTATCATCATCATCGTCGCGATGTTGATTGATAAGGCGACGAGTGGGAAATAGGGGGATTTATGGGCGATCCAAAAGCCGTGGCTGCACAAATCCGCATGAAGCTGCCCAGCCTGACGCCGCTGGAAGGCAAAGTCGCCGCCGATATTCTGGCACGCAAGGATATTGATGCGTCCACACCCTTGCGGGAGGTGGCAGAGAAATCGGCTGTCTCAGATGCGATGGTGGTGAAGGTCGCCAAAAAGCTGGGCTTTGCCGGATTTCGCGAGTTTCGTCAGGGTCTTGTCGATTACTACAAATCTGACACCGCCGCGCTGCATTCTGAAATCTCGGAACAAGATGGCTCGGGTGAGATTGTGCAGAAGGTGTTCCGCACCGCGATGCAGGCGCTGGAAGAAACCTTTGCCATCCTTGATCTCGCTGCGTTTGAGCGAGCGGTGGATTACCTGCACCGTGCCAAGCAGCGCGACTTCTATGGCCTTGGCGGATCAGCGCAAATCGCCCGCGATGTGGCGCACAAGTTTCTGCGCATCGGCATAAGGGCGAGCGTGTTTGACGACGCGCATATGATGATGATGTCGGCCAGTCTGCTTGGCCCCGATGATGTGGTGATCGCATTTTCACATTCCGGCACCACGGCGTCCGTGTTGGATGCGGTGGAACTGGCACGGCGCAATGGCACGCGGATCATCGCGGTGACGAACTATGCCGAAAGCCCGCTGGCGGGCTTGGTCGATGTGGTGCTCTGCTCCACGGCGCAGAATTCGCCGCTGCTCGGCGAAAATGCCACCGCACGGATTGCGCAGTTAAACCTGCTGGATGCGTTGTTTGTGGCGACAGCACAACGCGACCGCGCCACCGCCGATCAAAATCTGGATCGCACCATGCGGGCCGTGCAATCGAAACGCAGACAATGAGGCAAAGATGATCAAACCCGCCCACCTGACCGGAAACACCATCCTTGTGGTCGGCAGTCTGCACTACGACATCATGGTCGAGGCCGATCATCTGCCGCGCAAGGATGAGACAGCGGTGTCGCGATGGTATCCGAAATTCGGCGGCAAGGGCGGCAATCAGGCGGTGTCGGCACAAGCGCATGGCGCTGTGGGCCGGATGTTGGGCGCGGTTGGCGCGGATGATTTCGGCGCCTTTATGCGGGCAAGGTTGCAGAATTCGGGCGTCGATCACCGCTTTGTTGCCACCTGCGACGGCGTGGCATCGGGCATGAGCGTGGCGATCATGGACGCCAGCGGCGAGTATGCGGCGACGATTGTATCAGGGGCGAACCTGCATATCAGCTTGGATATGCTGCAAAATCCCGAGGTTTGGCAGGATGTCGGCCTGCTGGTTTTGCAAAATGAAGTGCCCGAAGCAATCAACCTGCATGCCGCCAAAGCGGCGCGCGCACGGGGTATCCGCACGCTTTTAAACGCCGCCCCCAGCCGCCCGCTGTCGCCAGAATTTGCTCGTTTGGTTGACGTTCTGGTAGTCAACGCGGTGGAATCCGAGATGATGGGCACGGCCCCCATCACCAGCCTGAAAGCCGCCTTGTCTGCCGCGAAAAAGCTGGCGGATCGCTTTGAAAGCGTGATCGTCACCGCAGGCTCGCTGGGTTTGGCCGCCTGGAGTGCCGAGGATGAACATTTCTCGATCCCCGCCGAGAAAATCGCCGTGGTCAGCTCGCACGGCGCTGGCGATGCGTTTATCGGCGCGCTGGCCGCCTGTTTGGTCGGCGGCGCGAAATTCAAAAAGGCCTGCGCCGCGGCCTCACATGCCGCAGCCGAACATGTCGCCGGGCGGCCAGCCGTGGCGATCCCGCGCTAGCGCATCACGAACGGGTCGGGGATCGGATCATCCGAGGTGCGCAGCCATACCGTCTTGACCGTGGTGTAATCCAGTGCCGCAGCCAAACCGCCCTCGCGGCCATGCCCAGACATCCCATGCCCGCCGAAGGGCGCAATCGGGGATACGGCACGATAGGTGTTCACCCAAACCACCCCGGCGCGGATGCCCCGGATCATCCGATGCGCCCGCGTCAGGCTGCGGGTGAATACGCCCGATGCAAGGCCGTAAACCGTGTCATTCGCCAGCGCCAAAGCTTCGGCTTCGGTCTCAAAGCTGATCACCGATAGCACCGGGCCGAAAAACTCTTGCCGCAAGCCCGCCGCATCGGGCAGGCCCGAGCAATCCAGGATCGTCGGCGGATAATAGAAACCGGGGCCCTCCGGCACCACACCGCCCGTGACCAGTTTGGCCCCCTGCCCCAGGCTTTGCGCCACAAGATCGGCAATCCCAGTGCGTTGCCGCTGGGTGCAAAGCGGGCCGACTTCGGTGGTCATCTGATCGGGGGCGGCAATGCGAATGGCTTCCGCCTTGGCCTTCAGCTTGGCGAGGAAAGCGTCTTTCACCGAAGCCTGAATGATCAGCCGCGAGCCTGCGACACAGCTCTGTCCGGTGGCTGCAAAAATCCCCGAGATCTGCGCATTCACCGCAGAATCCAGATCAGCATCCTCAAACACGATGAACGGCGACTTGCCGCCCAGTTCGAGCGAGGTGGACGCAAGGTTCTCAGCCGAGCTGCGCACCACATGCCGCGCGGTTTCCGAGCCACCGGTAAAGGCGATATGCGCTACTTTCGGATGGGTGGTCAAAGCCACCCCCGCCGCTGGCCCCCCCGTCAGAATATTCACCACCCCCGCAGGAAAACCCGCCTCATGCACCAGCCGCGCGAATTCCAGCATCGGCGCGGGGCCGTCTTCGCTGGCTTTCAAGACAACCGTGCAGCCCGCAGCCAGTGCTGGCCCCAGTTTGACGGCAGACAGGAACAACTGGCTGTTCCACGGCACAATCGCCGCTACCACGCCAATCGGTTCGCGCCGCAGCCAAACCTCCATATCCGGCTTGTCGATCGGCAGATGAGCGCCCTCGATTTTATCGGCAAGCCCCGCATAATAACGATAGTATTCTGCCACATAGGCGATCTGCGCCGAGGTTTCGCGAATGATCTTGCCGGTATCGCGCGTCTCTAAAGCCGCTAACCGAGGTGCCGCCGCCTGCACCAGATCGGCCAACCGATACAGCAATTTGCCACGCGCCGAGGCGGTCAACCCCGCCCAAGCGGTGCTACAAAATGCATCCCAAGCGGCATCAACTGCACGGCTCACATCGGTAGCCGAAGCCTCTGGCATCACCGCCCAAGCCGTGCCTGTCGCCGGATCAAGGCTTTCAAAGCTGGCCGCGCCATCCTCAAAAACCCCGCCAATATAGTGCTGGAACCGCTGCATCTTATCCCCTTGGTCGAAAGCGCAATCAGGCGAAAGCGGG
>JBKJTI010000035.1:0-19892 GCA_046590425.1 Cypionkella sp.
GGTGTACATCGCCGGGTTGGTGAACATCGGCTCGTCGCCTTCGTTGTGACCAAAGCGGCGGTAGCAGAAGATGTCCAAGACCACATCCTTGTGGAAGGTCTGGCGGAATTCGGTGGCCACTTTCGCTGCATGCACAACGGCCTCCGGATCATCACCGTTGACATGGAAGATCGGCGCTTCGACCATCAACGCGATGTCGGTAGGGTAGGGCGACGAGCGGCTGTAGGCCGGGGCGGTGGTGAAACCAATCTGGTTGTTGACGATGATATGAATGGTGCCACCCGTGCGGTGGCCCTTCAGACCCGACAGACCGAAACATTCGGCCACAACGCCCTGACCGGCGAAAGCCGCATCGCCGTGCACCAGCACGGGCAGCACTTGGCTGCGTTCGGTGTCACCAAAGTGGTCTTGCTTGGCGCGGACCTTGCCCAGAACAACCGGGTTCACCGCCTCTAGGTGGCTGGGGTTCGCGGTCAGCGACAGGTGAACCGTATTGCCATCAAAGGTGCGGTCGCTTGAGGCCCCAAGGTGGTATTTCACATCGCCCGAGCCATCGACATCCTCCGGCTTGAAGCTGCCGCCCTGGAACTCGTTGAAGATCGCGCGGTAAGGCTTTTGCAGCACGTTCGACAGCACGTTCAGGCGGCCCCGGTGCGGCATGCCGAAAATCACCTCGCGCACGCCCATCGCCCCGCCACGCTTGATGATCGCCTCCATCGCCGGGATCAGCGCCTCGGCACCGTCCAGACCAAAGCGCTTGGTGCCCATGTATTTGACATGCAGGAACTTTTCATACCCTTCGGCCTCGACCAGCTTGTTCAGGATCGCCTTGCGGCCCTCGCGGGTGAAGGCGATTTCCTTGCCGTAGCCTTCAATGCGTTCCTTCAGCCAAGCCGCCTGCTCGGGGTCGGAAATATGCATGTATTGCAGCGCGAACGTGCCGCAATAGGTGCGTTTGACGATGTCGATGATCTGGCGCATCGAGCCAAACTCAAGCCCCAGCACGTTGTCGATGAAGATCGGGCGATCCATATCGGCTTCGGTGAAGCCATAGGAGGCTGGGTCAAGCTCGGGATGGTTGCCGCGATCGGTCATGCCAAGCGGATCCAGATCGGCGGCCAAATGGCCTCGGATCCGATAAGCCCGGATGATCATAATGGCGCGAATGCTATCCAGCACCGCACGCTGCACCTGTGCGTCAGACAGACTGACGCCCTTTTCCGCCGCCTTTTCAACGATCTTCTTGCCGGCACCCTTGGGTTCGGCGGCAACAGGCCATTCGCCCGTCATAGCACCAGTGACATCATCCGATGGGGTGGGGGGCCAATCGGCGCGGCCCCAGGATGGCCCGGTGGCCTGCCGCTTGGCGTCCATCTCGGGTTCCGACAGCGAGCGGAAAAAGTCCGCCCATTGCGCATCGACCGAAGCCGGGTCGGCAGCATAGCTTGCGGCCAGTTGGTCAATATAATCCGCATTCGCGCCTTGCAGGAAGCTGGAGGCGTGGAATTGGCTGTTGGGGGATTGTTCGGTCATGGGGTTACCTCAAGACAGTTAGGGCTGGGCTTGGATGGCCTGGTAAGAATGTAGGTGAGTGTCACGGCACCAGCGATGATGAACAGCCACGCTACTGGCATCATCCATGACATGTTATTTTCTGGCGGTGCAGCACTGCTGACGTCAATCAATCCCATTCCTAAAAGGAAGCAACTGAATCCCCTGCCGATCCAAGCAGAGTCATAGCCAGCATCAATGCCGCGACGTGCAGCAGCGCTTAGAAGGGGAAGGAAAGCTACCACCCGCAGAAACAAAGCTCCAAATAAATGCACTTTGCTAAAAACAGTCGGGCTAACGAGGACTGAAACGACACACGCGAAGGGCAGCCAGAGTAGTGCAAACCACCAGAACTCGGGGCGAGAGGTCCGCCCCGAGAATTGGAAAGACTTGGTAAGGCAAGTCCTGATGGCCTGAGCCGATCCCATGATCAGCCCTTGATCGCTTTCAGCACTGCCTCGCCCAAGGTCGCCGGGCTGTCGGCCACCACGATCCCGGCCATTTTCATCGCCTCGATCTTGCTTTCCGCGTCGCCTTTGCCGCCTGCGACGATTGCCCCGGCATGGCCCATGCGGCGGCCTTCGGGGGCGGTGCGGCCGGCGATGAAGCCCGCGGTGGGTTTCCAGCGGCCGCGTTTCTTCTCATCGGCAAGGAACTGTGCGGCGTCTTCTTCGGCCGCACCACCAATTTCGCCGATCATGATGATCGAATGAGTGTCGGGATCGGCGAGGAACATCTCTAGGATATCAATATGCTCCGAGCCTTTGATCGGATCGCCACCGATGCCGACAGCCGATGTTTGGCCCAGACCCACATCGGTGGTCTGCTTGACGGCCTCATAGGTCAGCGTGCCGGAACGCGACACAACCCCGACCGAGCCCTTCGAGAAAATGCTGCCCGGCATGATGCCGATTTTGCATTCGCCGGGAGTCATCACGCCGGGACAATTCGGCCCGATCAAACGCGACTTCGAATTGATCAGCGCGCGCTTGACCTTCATCATATCCAAGACCGGGATGCCTTCGGTGATGCAGACGATCAGCTCCATCTCGGCATCAATAGCCTCAAGGATCGAGTCAGCCGCAAACGGCGGCGGCACATAGATCACGCTTGCATTCGCCCCGGTGACCGCGCGGGCCTCGTGAACGCTATCAAACACCGGCAGGTTCAGGTGGCTGGAGCCGCCCTTGCCGGGCGTGACGCCGCCGACCATTTTGGTGCCGTAAGCGATGGCCTGTTCCGAGTGGAACGTGCCTTGGCTGCCAGTGAAGCCTTGGCAGATGACGCGGGTGTTTAGGTTAACGAGTACGGCCATCTTCGGCGTCTCCTGATTTTCAACTTCGGGACAGGCCGGATCTCCGGCCCGTAGTTCATTCTTTCGGTGTCGCCTCAAAACGTACGCCGCTATCGCTATCGGAGCCGCAGGTCGGGTCATTGCCAGCCGAGGTGATGGTGGCGCTAACCTCGGTGTTGAAATCCAGCCGGGTGCAGCCCATGTCATCCTTCGAATAGACGAATGGAGCACCGTCTTCGCCGCCAAGTGCGGCGGCAAGGATTTCTGATGCGGTGGCGCTGTCAACGCTTGTGCTTTCAACGTGGCAAAATGTTCCTTCGGCCATGTAGACAAACGTGTCATCGCTGGCACCGGGGTAGAAATACACCAACCCGTCTTCGCCGTCATCATCACGCGTCCAGCTTAAGCCGGTCAGCATGGCTTCGGTCAGATCAACTTGATTGCCGCCCGACATGCAAGCCATATAGCCTTCAACCAGTTGGTTGCGCGGATCGGCTTCTTGCGCCGCTGCCGAGCCTGCCAATAGCGCGAAAATAGCGGCGGGGCGGATCATCCCTTCACCGCTTTGACGATCTTCTGCGCGGCGTCTGACAGGTTGTCAGCGGCGATCACGTTCAGGCCCGAATTGCGGATGATGTCTTTGCCGAGTTCCACATTGGTGCCTTCAAGGCGCACCACCAGCGGCACTTTCAGGCCGACTTCCTTCACCGCCGCGATCACGCCCTCGGCGATGATGTCGCAGCGCATGATACCGCCGAAGATGTTGACAAGTATGCCTTTGACTTGCGGGTCAGAGGTGATGATCTTGAAGGCCTCGGTGACCTTTTCTTTGGTCGCCCCGCCGCCGACATCAAGGAAGTTGGCAGGCTCGGCGCCGTACAGCTTGATAATGTCCATCGTCGCCATCGCAAGGCCCGCGCCATTGACCATACAGCCGATTTCGCCATCAAGCGCGATATAGTTCAGATCGAATTTCGAGGCGGCCAGTTCTTTCGGGTCTTCTTCCGTCTCATCGCGCAGCGCTGCAATGTCTGGGTGGCGATACATCGCGTTGCCGTCAAAGCTCATCTTGGCGTCGAGCAGTTTCAGGTTGCCGTCTTTCATCACCACCAGCGGGTTGATCTCCAACATGTCCATGTCTTTTTCAACGAACAGACGGTAGAGGTTCTTCACGATGCCGACGCATTGCTTGACCTGTGCGCCTTCCAGACCAAGCGCGAAAGCGACGCGGCGGCCGTGGAAATCGGAATAGCCGGTGGCGGGGTCAACATCGAACGAAATGATCTTTTCCGGGGTGTCGTGGGCGACGTCTTCGATTGACATGCCGCCTTCGGTCGAGACCACAAAGGAAATCCGGCTCGATCCCCGGTCAATCAGCATTGCCAGATACAATTCGCGGGCAATGTCGCTGCCGTCTTCGATATAGATGCGGTTGACCTGCTTGCCAGCCGGGCCGGTCTGCACCGTCACCAGCGTACGGCCCAGCATCTGACGGGCAAACTCTGCCGCTTCTCCCACCGAGCGCGCGAGCCGGACGCCGCCTTTTTCGCCCGCTTCGGGTTCCTTGAAGTGACCTTTGCCGCGCCCACCGGCGTGGATTTGCGCCTTGACCACCCAGAGTGGGCCATCGAGTTCGCCTGCCGCCGTCTTGGCTTCTTCAGCCTTGGTCACGGCGCGGCCATCGGACACCGGTATGCCGTAGCTGCGCAGCAGAGCCTTGGCCTGGTATTCATGGATGTTCATGGATTTGTCCCATCAGCTTGGATTTGAACGCGGTGTGGCATAAATTTGGGCAAGAAGAAAACACGAATTGGCAGGCACAGGCGGAAAACCGACATTTGTGATCACACGCAAAAATATTGTGATCACATGATGGGTTTCCTTAAGTTTTTCAGGGGTTGCCGTTGGCGCTAACCCCCGGCATTGTTGAAATCGAGGTGTAAAGCGGGATGGCAACAATTCGATGAAACCAAGTTGGGCGGTGGTGGCTACTGTGGATGAACCTGCCGCTTTGGTGGTGGCCTTTGCAGCGCATCATCTGGCGCAGGGTGCATCTCGGGTGCATCTGTTCCTCGATCAACCCGATGCCCAGGCGCGGGCGATGCTGGCCAAACTGCCGGGCTGTGAAGTGACGGTCTGTGATGACACCTATTGGGCGGCCAGCGAAAAGCGCAAGCGGCCGCTGATGCACACCGCGCGACAGATCCACAATGCCCGGCAGGTTTACGCACACACCGATGCCGATTGGTTGCTGCATTGCGACGCAGATGAGTTCGTCCGCGACGGTGCCGCATTGGCTGCGGCGTTGGCTGAAGCCCCTGCGGCTGCGATGTATATGCGTTTGCTGGTGGCCGAGCGCGCCTATCCAGAGCGCGTGGTGTCTGAGACTATTTTCTCCGGCGTGTTTCGCCATGAATTGCCGAACTACCCGCGCAATGGTGCCGAGATCTATGGCGAAATGCAGGCCTTCTTCCACTATGGTCTGACAGGGCACAAGGCGGGCAAGGCCTTGGTCCGGGTCGGCGCGGGCATGAAAATGGCTCTGCATGCCCCGTACGGCAAACCACCGCATCAAGTGATTCAGACCACAAGGCTGTTGCATTTCGACGGGCTGACCCGGCTACATTTCTCTCTGAAACTGCTGCGGCGCGCGCATGAGCCGCCGAACGCGGCGAGTGATCGGCATGGCGCTGCGCGCATCACGCAGTTTTCGTCTTTGCGTGGGTCGGTAGCAGACACGGATTTGCGCGAGGCGCTGGTGTCGTTGCTGAAGAACCTTGATCAAACCCAGATCGCACAACTGCGAACCTTGGGCTGCCTGGACGTGGCAGGATTTGATCCCCGCCCGACTTTGGCCGCTGCTGGCCTTCAGTTCGATCTGTCGGTCGCGGCGTTTGATGCCAGTTTGCGCGAGCGCTATGCTGGCTTTTTGGCGGAACGTGCGCCCGATCTGGCCTGACTAATTCAGGTAGAACGACAGCATCATCGCCTCACCGCCCATCATCTGCTCAAACGCACTCCAGTTCTGGTCGCTGACAAGCGGGCCTTGTTCGAGATAGGGCACGGCGGCCCAACCTTGCATCCAGCCCGCCAGATCGGCGGGGCGCGGATCGGTAAAGACCTTGGCGATGTTCACCCCCGCAGCCCCTTGTTGACGCCAATAGGGCGCGAGTTTGGTGCCCTTCAGCAGCCCTTCGGCATCATCCAGCACCGAAAGCCACACCGCTCCGGTTCCGGGCGGCAGAGTGACCCCCAAGGCCGATTGCTGCTTGTCGTTCGGCAGCCATTCCGCGGCATTGTCGGTCTCTTTAACCACCACCCCCCAGAACCGGCGGTTTTCGGCAATCATGCTCAGGAAATGCGCCTGCGCGCTGGTCATCCTGGGGGCATCGGGCGTCTGTTGCAGGGCGGCAATAACGATCGCGATCACGTCCAGCTCGTCGAGGCCATCGCTGCCCGCACCAGTGAAAAAGCTGGGGCTGACGCCGCCAAGGCGCTGCATCGCGCCACGGGTTTGCAGAATTCGGTCAATCGGCTCGGTCGGATCATAGGCCAGCACCAGAGCGGCCACGCCTTGCAAAAGATGGGTGTAGGCCGAAAGCCAAGCCGCATCGGCTGCATCGAATTTCACCATTGGGGCGGGGGTGGCAGGATCGCGGCTGTCCCATTGCCAACCCAGCAGCATCGGGCCCATGACTGCCATCGCATCCTCGCCTTGGTCGCGGTTTTGGTTGGCGTTGATGTCAAACCACAGATCAGCGAAGTTGATTTCCAGCGTGAAGTCAGAAGTGTCTTGGATCGCCGCCAGCGGCTCGCGGGCCAGTTCCAGATTGGCATCGACGGTGCGAAACAGATCAGAGATCATAGCGGGCTGGAACGGCTTGGGGCTGGGATTGTCGGGCAGCGGCAGGCGCAGGAATGGCAGCATGCCGGTCCGGTCGGTCATCCCCGCGCTGTAACGCAGTTGTAAGGCCGCCTCAACAGAGCCCAGAAACCGCACGCCGGCCAAGGCAAATCGGTCTGCGTCTGTCGGCGTGGTCAAGGTGGCCAGCCGCGTCTCGGTCGCAGCCAAGCCCTTGCTGCCAATCTCGGCGCTGAGAGTTTCGGCCTGCAAGGGCGCTGTAAGGCACCAGAGTGGCAAAAGGGCGGGCAGCAACCGCATGGCAATCTCCCATATGTTCAATGCAGGGTGCGCCGGGGCGCTTGGGGACGCAACTGCGGGATTCCAGACCTCAGGCTGGGGTAGCGATAAACAGCACTTGTCCGCGTGGCAGGCGGGTTTGTTGCTGATCGACGGTGAAATCCGAGGCGCGGGTCAGGTGCAAAACGTCCTCTGCCAGCATGTGATAGGGTGCACGGATATCATGGGTGACCACACCGTCGGGCTGTTTGACCGGGTGCAAGCTGGCGCTGGCATCAGGGGCGAGAAAGGCGGTGAACAGCAGCTTCTGCAAGGCCGGAAAGCGGGCCCGGATCTGGATCAGAGCGCGGCGCAAGTGGTTGGCGGGCAGATGGGTGAATACGGCAAAGGCGAGGGCATGGGTGATGGTGTCGGGCACTCCGGGAAAGTTGAAATGCGCATCTTCGATCAGATGGTTGGGGCTCACCCGCGATTTATCCGCAATTTCCGTCTCATAGCCGCGCCTGAGCAGCGCGCCAGACAGATCCGTCGCCCAATAGTGGCCGGGGTTCAGATAGGTGATGGCGCGACAGCCCAGCCGCAGCGACCCCGCGCCGATGTCGAGCAGATGATGGTGAGCCAGCAGCCCCGCCGCCAGCAAAACCTCCATCTGGATCTTGCCAGTCTCCTCCCAACGTCCACCAACGATGTCGCGGTGACGGCCTTTGGCAAGGGCATCGGCGTAGAAATCCGGGGCGTGATAGGGCGAGATGTGCTGGGCCATGGGGTTTCTTGCCACAAACGCCGGGGGTTTCCCACCCCGAACCCCCGTGGGATATTTAAGCACAGAGGATGAAAGTTTGTTTATGCCTTAGGCTTTGCGGCGTGTTGGACGAGGGCGAGGCAGAACTGGGTGGCTTGGCCCATATCCTGCACCGAAATCCATTCCAGCGGGCCATGGATATCCTGCATCCCGGTGAACAGGTTGGGGCAGGGTACGCCCATCTCGGTCAGCCGCGAGCCATCGGTGCCGCCGCGGATCGGGACGGAAACCGGCTCGATCCCTAGGCTGCGGGCGGCGTCGCGGGCGAGGTCGACCGGGGTCATATCCTTTTCCAGCCAGTAGCGCATGTTGCGGTACTGCGGCTTGATCACGCAGGTGACCTCAGAACGGGGTTCGGTGGCTTGCACAGCAGCGCAGACCTGTTGCAGCAGCGCGCCTTTGGCGGCGAGGCCTTCGCGTTCGAAGTCGCGCAGGATGAACTTCAAGATCATTTCCGACGAGCCGCCACTCATGTCGGTGGCGTGGATAAAGCCGTCGCGGTCGGATGTGGTTTCCGGGGTGAGGATGGCTTGCGGCAGGGTCTGGATGATCTTGGCGGCAAGGTGGATGGCGTTGACGAGTTTATCCTTGGCCAAGCCGGGGTGGATGGAGACGCCTTTGACGGTGACAACTGCGCCGTCTGCCGAGAAGCTCTCGTATTCGATCTCGCCTACCGCCCCCCCATCGAAGGTGTAAGCGAAATCGGCTTGCAGGTCTTTGGGAAGGCTGGAGTGGACGCCGCGGCCGATTTCCTCATCGGGGGTGAAGGCTAGGCGGAGTGTGGGGTGGGGGATCTCGGGGTTGGCCAGGAGGTGGCGGGCGGTGGTCATCAGGATCGCGACGCCGGCTTTGTCATCGGCCCCAAGCAGGGTGAGGCCTGAGGCGGTGATGATGTCGTGGCCTTGTTTGGTGCCGAGGTAGGGGTTGTGATCGGGGGTAAGGGTCAGGGTGGGGTTGTCGGGGAAGCTGATCGCGCCGCCGTTGTAGCCCCGGATGACGCGGGGTTTTACTCCGGTCGCGTTGAATTGCGGGGCGGTGTCGATATGGGCGAGCAGGCCCACAGTGGGACCGGGTGCGGTGCCGGGGATGGTGGCGAGGACGGTGCCATACTCGGTCAGCTGGACGTCTGACGCGCCGATTTCTTTCAGTTCGGTTTCCAGCAGGCTGAGGATGTTCAGTTGGATTTCTGTCGAGGGGGAGGAAGTGCCGCCGTCGTTGGATTGGCTGTCGATGCTGGCGTAGCGGATCAGGCGGGTTTCAAGCTCGGCGTGGAAATCGGTCATTTTGGCCTCCGGGGATTTGGGGGGAGTTGGGCGGAGGCAGAGGGGGGTGTCAAGGGGGGAGGGGGATGGTCCCAACTCGGGACCATTTAATTGTGTTTAGAGTCAAGTGGTTGGGGTGGTGGATTTAAGGGTTTGTTAAGGTTTGAGGGCTGGGGAAGATGGGGTTTCACACCCCCACGGCTATTGGCGAAGGGCCAATAGCCCCCCGTGGGATATTTGGGCCAATGTGAATGAGGGAAGTTTGAACTGCTGTGTGGGGTGGGGTTTCCAGGTTGTTGGAGTGCGCAGGGCTTAGCGGACTTATTGACATAAATACTTAGGCGAAGGTAATCGCGGCCCCTGTTGCAAGGGAGGCTCGGCAGGCGTCGCGAAGAATTACGGCAGAGTAAGCGGCAATGGGTTGCGCCTGCCAGAGTGCTTGATCGCTTACAGGGGTATCGACCGCTTGCCATAAGGCATCGTCCTGCGATGCAAGATTGTCGGGAATTTCGAGAGCGGCGGCGAGTTGATCTATCTCGGCCTTAAGTCGCTGCGTGGAGCCAATCGGCCAGATTTGGGCAGTCTTTTCTTCTATGAACTTTGGGACCAATGGCATCGGAAAATCGAGAGGGACATAAAAGCCATTCGCATCAGAATGAAAGACAAGGTGAATGAAAGGCGGCAGACCCGGCTGGTAGGGATCACCGAGTAGGCGCGCGAAAAAGCCGAGCGGCTTTGGTGCCTCGTAGCTTGAGAGCACTTGCTTGAATAGTTGATCTTCCAGAGGCGGCTGTCCGCGTCCGTCAATCAGGGGCTCACGGGGAATGGCGTTGCCTTTCCACAGCATCCCGGCCACTTCGCGCAGCGCATGAAGTCCAGAGTAGCCATAACCGTCTGCGGACCAGCTTTTGACATTTTCTGGTTCATGATGCGGCGCGAGGCCAATTTCTTGCAACGCATCATTTGACGCTTGGAACTGCAGGGCAAATTCGGCTTTGCTTTTTGCATCGGAAAGCTCTGACATAATTCCGACAACGAGAGTCAAACCCATTTACAACCCCTTGTTGATTTTAAGTCATACTGGCGGGCTAAGGGTATTGAGGCAAGCAAGGAAACGCAAAATGCGCGCCCTTTGGAAGCGCGCATTTTGTTTGGCGGTGAGTGGTGGGTTGGAAACCCACCCTACGCCTTGAGGGTTAGGCCAGCGACGGATCAATCGCCTTGCAGGCAGCGACAAGGCCCTTCACCGCATCGACCGATTTGGTGAACATGGCTTGCTCGTCTGCGGTCATTTTGATGTCGACGATGCGCTCGATACCGCCTGCGCCGATCACGGTGGGGACGCCGACATACATGCCGTTCAGACCCAAAGCACCGTCAACATAGGCCGCGCAGGGCAGCAGGCGCTTTTGGTCTTTCAGGAAAGCCTCGGCCATCTCGATTGCCGATTGCGCGGGGGCGTAGAAGGCGGAGCCGGTTTTCAAGAGGCCGACGATTTCTGCGCCACCGTCACGGGTGCGCTGGATGATGCCGTCGAGTTTCTCTTGGCTTGTCCAGCCCATCGCGACCAGATCGGGCAACGGGATGCCGCCCACGGTGGAATAGCGGGCCAAGGGCACCATGGTATCGCCGTGGCCGCCCAGAACGAAGGCAGTGACGTCGCGCATCGAGACGTTGAATTCGACCGACAGGAAGTGGCGGAAGCGGGCAGAATCGAGCACGCCTGCCATGCCGACGACCATATGGTGCGGCAGGCCGGAGAATTCGCGCAACGCCCAGACCATCGCATCGAGCGGGTTGGTGATGCAGATCACGAACGCATTCGGGGCATGGGCTTTCAAGCCTTCGCCCACGGCTTTCATGACTTTGAGGTTGATGCCCAACAGGTCATCGCGGCTCATCCCCGGTTTGCGGGGTACGCCTGCGGTGACGATGCAAACGTCCGCACCCGCGATATCGGCGTAGGAATTGGCACCTTTCAGCGACGCATCAAAGCCCGCCGAGGGGCCGGATTGCGCGATGTCGAGTGCTTTGCCCTGCGGGGTGCCCTCGGCAATATCAAACAGGATGATGTCGCCAAGTTCTTTGATGGCGGCGAGATGGGCGAGCGTGCCACCAATCTGACCTGCGCCGATCAGCGCGATTTTTGGGCGTGCCATGTGGGTCTCCGAAGGGTTTGTATACAATGGTATGCTAAGCCCGATCGGCCCCGAAAGCAAGCCCACCGCGCGGGGTTAGGCCAAGCGACTGGCCCGCTTGCACTGTTTGCGCTAAACGGGCGCAGCAGGGCAGGCTGGGCGATTCCGGGGCCGCCGGGATCGGCAACGCGGTGATCATGGGTGATTCCGCAGGCAGGGGAAAGAGCCATGATGGACGGATTTGCGTTTTGGGCGCTGGCGGGCTTGGCCTCGGTGTTTGTCGGCATGGGCAAGGGCGGTTTGCCGGTGGTGGGGATGCTGTCGGTGCCGGTGCTGGCTTTGGTGCCGGGGATGTCGCCCGTGACGGCGGCGGGGCTGATGCTGCCGCTCTATGTGGTGTCGGACATGTTCGGGCTTTACGCGTATCGCCATGCGTTTGACCGCCGGGTGTTGGCGATCTTGCTGCCTGCGGCGACTTTGGGGATTTTGCTGGGCTATCTGACCGCGAAAGTGGTGTCAGAGGCTTGGGTGACGGTGCTGATCGGGTTGATTGGTGTGGTGTTCGCGCTGAACCTGTTGATCAAGCGGCAGGTGGTGGTGGCGCCTGCAGAGGCCAAGGTGGCTCCGGGGGTATTTTGGGGCGCGCTGACCGGATTTACCAGCTTTGTCAGCCATTCCGGCGGGCCACCCTATCAGGTTTACACCATGCCGTTGGGCATGACGAAGGCGGTGTTTGCGGGCACCTCGACGATTGCCTTTGCCTATATCAACGCGGTGAAGCTGATCCCGTATTATCTGCTGGGGCAGATCAATCTCGCCAGCCTTGAGAAGGTGTTGGTGCTGATGCCGGTGGCGGCGGCGTCAGTGTTTGTCGGCGTGCGGTTGGTGAAATGGCTGCCGGAGCGGTTGTTTTTTCAACTGGTGACTTGGGCGCTGCTGTTGGTGTCGATCAAGCTGATGTGGGACGGGTATAAGGGCATCTGAGCCGGGGCGGCTTGGGCGGCGTGCACCGCAAGGATCAGGCCCGCGAAGCCCAGCGATAAAGCAAACAAGGTCTTTTCCATAGCGATCTCCGGTTGGGGTTCGAGCTCAGGCTGCGCGGAAGATGCGAGGAAAGCGTTAACGGCGCGCACGGGTTTTTCTGCGCTGCGGCATTTCCGGACTTGCTGAAAGTGGCGAAATGAGGTCGGTTGGCGCAATATTGTTGCTGGAGAGAATCATGACATCTATTGCGTCGGGTCGCCCCTTCCGTTCTGTGCTGTACATTCCAGGCTCGAAAGAGCGGGCGCTGGAGAAGGCGCGCAGCCTTGCGGCGGATGCGATCATCTTCGATCTGGAGGATGCGGTGGCCCCCGAGGAGAAGGCCGCAGCGCGGGATGTTTTGCGCGCGGCGTTGGAGGAGGGTGGTTACGGCCACCGGGCGCGGATCGTGCGGATCAACGGCTTGGATAGCCCATGGGGGGCCGAAGATCTGGCGGCGTTTGGCGGGCATCAAGGCGTGGAGGCTGTGCTGATCCCGAAGGTGAACCGTGCGGCGGATCTGGATGCGGTTGCGGCGGTCACGGGTAAGCCCCTGTGGGCGATGATGGAAACCGCGCTGGGCATGCTGAACGCGTCTGAGATTGCGGCGCATCCGGCACTGACGGGCATGGTGATGGGGACCAACGATCTGGCCAAGGAGCTGGGCAGCAGGCACCGGGCGGACCGGTTGGCCCTGCAGGCGGGGTTGGGGCTGTGTTTGCTGGCGGCCAGGGCTTATGGCCGGGTGATCGTCGATGGCGTCTATAACGCCTTCAAGGATGAGGCGGGGTTGCTGGCGGAATGTGTGCAGGGCCGTGATATGGGCTTTGACGGCAAGACCCTGATCCATCCGGCGCAAGTTGAGATCGCCAATGCGGCCTTCGCGCCGTCGGCGGCGGAATTGGACCTCGCCCACCGTCAGATCGCGGCGTTCAATGCGGCCACGGCGGAGGGGCAGGGCGTGGCGGTTGTGGATGGAAAGATCGTCGAAAACCTGCATATCGTCACCGCACAGGCGGTTCTAGGGAAGGCCCAGATGATAGCCGCGCTGTCAGAATAGGATTTGGTGATGATCTGGCTGATATTGGGACTGGCGCTTTGGGTGGGCGCGCATTTCTTCAAACGTGTGGCACCGGATGTGCGGTCGGGCTTAGGCGACAAGGGCAAGTCGCTGGTGACAGGGCTATTGCTGCTGGCGGTGGTGCTGATGGTGGTGGGATATCGCGGGGCCGAATGGGTTCCGGTTTACACGCCGCTGCCGGGGATGGGGCATCTGAATAACACCTTGATGTTGGTGTCTTTGTTCCTGTTTGGCGTGGGCGGCACCAAGGGCACTTTGTATCCGAAGATGCGGCACCCGATGCTGTGGGGCGCTGTTGTTTGGGCTGTGGCGCATTTGCTGGTGAACGGCGATCAGGCATCCTTGGTGCTGTTTGGCGGCATTGGGATTTGGGCTTTGGCCGAGATGGTGTTGATCAATCGGGCCGCAGCTTGGGTGGCACCCACCAACGGGCGCGGCATCAAGGGCGATGCGATGAACCTTGTGGGAACGGTTGTGCTGATGGGGGTGATCGCGCTGATCCACCAATGGCTGGGGCATCCAGTGTTTTTGGGGACGTATTCCTGATGCAGCTCTATCGGTTTTTGTCGGACGATGACACGAACGCGTTTTGCCACAAGGTTTCGCTGGCCCTCAGCAAGGGCTGGGTGCTGCATGGCTCGGCCACTTATGGTTTTGATGCGGCGCGCGGTGTGATGCGTTGCGGGCAGGCGGTGGTGAAGGATGTGCCGGGGACATATGACCCCGAGATGAAGCTGGGCGAGGCTTAAAGCGCGGTGCGTGAAATCACGCACCCTACCGGGGAGAATGCTGTGGTTAAGACCAATGCGGGGCGGTTCTTTGAGGATTACCGCGTGGGCGATGTGATCATCCACGCGGTGCCGCGCACGGTGAAGATGGGCGAGCGGGCTTTGTATCACGCGTTCTACCCTGCGCGGCATGCGTTGTATTCCTCGGATATTTTCGCGCAAGACTGCGGGCTGCCGTTCAGCCCTTTGGATGATCTGATCGCCTTTCATGTGGTGTTCGGTAAGTCGGTGCCGGATGTGTCGCTGAATGCGGTGGCGAACCTGGGCTATGCCGAGGGGCGCTGGCTGCGGCCGGTGTGGCCGGGGGATACTTTGCGCTCGGTCAGCACGGTGATCGGGGTCAAAGAGAACTCGAACGGGCAGTCGGGTGTGGTCTATGTCCGCACGACGGGGCTGAACCAGCATGAAGAGGCGGTGCTGGAATATGTGCGTTGGGTCATGGTGCGAAAGCGCGATTTTGGCGCGGCAGCGCCGGTGGCGGTGGTGCCGAACCTCGCTAAGGTGGTGGAGCCGAGTGCACTTGTGATTCCGCAGGGGCTTGATTTCACGCGGTATAATTTCGCACTGGCGGGCGAGCCGCACCGGATGCGCGACTATGCGGTGGGCGAGGTGATTGACCATGTTGACGGCGTCACCATCGAGGAAGCCGAGCATATGCTGGCAACCCGGCTGTGGCAGAACACCGCCAAGGTGCATTTTGACGCCACGCAGCGCCCGGATGGCAAAAGGTTGATCTATGGCGGGCATGTGATTTCTCTGGCGCGGGCTTTGTCGTTCAACGGGTTGGCCAATGCGCAGATGCTGGTGGCGCTGAACGCGGGCGCCCATGCCAATCCGTGCTTTGCCGGGGATACTGTGCGGGCGTGGTCGGAAGTGTTGGAAAGGTCCGAGACCGATGCCAAGGGTGTGGGAGCGATCCGGTTGCGGTTGGTGGCGACGCGCGGGGCGGCGGGGGCATTGCGGGGCCCCGATGGCAAATATCTGCCCGAGGTGCTGCTGGATCTGGACTACTGGGCGTTGATGCCAGTTTAACCTTTGATTGCTAGCCGTTGATTGGGCCGCTGTGCCGTGACAGGTTGGGGCAAAATCGGGGGGATCATGCGGCAATTTCTATGGGCGGCCCTGCTTTGTGCAGCGGCGACAAGTTCATCAGCGCAGATGGTGTTTCAGTTTCCTGAGGATGAGGAGGAGTCCGCCTTCATCGCCAATGAGGTGATCGCGACCTTCTATCACGAGTTGGGCCACGCGATGATCGACGTGCTGCAACTGCCGGTTCTGGGCAAGGAAGAAGACGCGGCGGATCATCTGTCGGTGATCCTGATGAACGACATCTGGGAGGAGGAGGCCGCGGCGAATATCCTTGCCAGCGATGCCACCGCCTATGCGTTGCAGGCCGATCAGCGTGAGGCGGGCGGGGAGGAGCCGTCCTATTCCGACGAGCACAGCATGGATATGCAGCGTTATTACTCCGTGGTTTGTCTGTTTTACGGTGCCAATCCCGAGGCGCGGCAAGGGCTGGCCGATGAACTTGGTCTGCCGCCAGAACGGGCCGAGCGCTGTCCTGCGGAATGGCAGGCGGCGGCAGGGTCGTGGGATACGGTGCTGGCGGATGCGACGCCGGGCGGGGACAATGTCGGTCTGGTGATGCAGCCGGGGCAGGAAGGCCAGCCGCTTGCCGATCTGATTGCCGAGGAGGTTGTGGCCATCAATGAGCGCTATGGCCTGCCGCTGGAGGTCAGCGTTGTGGTCGCCGATTGCGGCGAGGCGAACGCCTATTACAGCCCCGGTCAACAAACCATTACGATCTGCAACGAATATGCCCAGAACCTGCAAGCGATGTGGGAGGCCTCGCCAGATTGACGGATTTTGTGATCACGCGATTTTTCCATGTGATCACAAAGACGAAAAACTGCGCCTGATAGCGAAAACATTGTGCAGTTGCGGCGTGGTTTGGGGTGACATGCGTGATATAAGCGCTATTGAAGAACAAACCCGCGAGGCCGCCAGACGATTTGCCCTGTATGGCGCCGACGTGGATCGCATGTAAGATCAAGAGGAAGGGAACCGATATGGCCGAGAACAAACGGGTCGTCGAACGCCCACTTTCGCCGTTTATGATCGGCCCGTATTACCGGGTGCAACTGACCTCGGTGACCTCGATCCTGACGCGGATCACCGGCAACGGGCTGATTATCGGCGTGATGCTCGCGGTGTGGTGGTTGTTTGCGGCGGCGGTGTCGCCAGAGTATTTCGCGGTGGCCAATGCGGTGGCGACAAGCTGGTTCGGTGATCTGGTGTTCACCTGTTCGGCTTGGGCGGTGTGGTATCACTACCTGTCGGGCCTGCGGCATCTCTATTTCGATGCGGGCCACGGGCTGGAGATTGCCACGGCTGAAAAGCTGGGCTGGGGCATCATCGCGGGGTCGTTCATTCTGACCGCGCTTACCATTCTGATCGTGTAAGGGGCTGAATATGCGTTATCTTACCGCGCGCAAACGGGCGATTGGCAAAGGTGCCTCGCATACCGGCACGGCGCATCACTGGTCGATGACTTTGTCTGCTGTGGCCCTGGCGTTTCTGGTGCCGACGTGGGTCTACATCGTAGGCCACGCTTTGGGGCAGGATTATGAGGCGGTGCGGGCGACGTTTGCGCGCCCCTTCACCTCAATCCTGACGGCTTTGGTGCTGGTGATCGGGATGCGGCATTTCGCGATGGGGGCCACGATGATGATCGAAGATTATGCGCAGGGCACCACGCGCAAGATGCTGATCATGTTCGTGATCTCGCTTTCCACCGTGATTGCGGCGACGGGGCTGTATGCCCTTGTTCGCATTGCACTTTAAGGGGCTGATATGACTGCTTATCCGTATGAAGTGCACGACTATGATGTGGTCGTGGTTGGGGCGGGCGGTGCTGGGTTGCGCGCGACCTTGGGCATGGCCGAACAGGGTTTGCGCACGGCTTGCGTGACCAAGGTATTCCCGACGCGCTCGCATACCGTGGCCGCACAGGGCGGGATTGCTGCCAGCTTAGGCAATATGGGGCCGGATTCTTGGCAGTGGCATATGTATGACACGGTGAAGGGCTCGGATTGGCTGGGCGACACCGATGCGATGGAATATCTGGCGCGTGAGGCCCCGAAAGCGGTCTATGAGCTGGAGCATTACGGTGTGCCGTTCTCGCGCACCGAGGAAGGCAAAATCTACCAGCGTCCGTTTGGCGGCCATACCACCGAATACGGCGAAGGCCCGCCGGTGCAGCGCACCTGTGCGGCGGCGGATCGCACCGGGCATGCGATTTTGCATACTCTGTATGGGCAGAGCCTGAAGAATAATGCCGAGTTTTTTATCGAATATTTCGCGATTGATCTGATCATGACCGATGGCCGCTGCACCGGTGTGGTGGCGTGGAAGCTCGATGATGGCACGATCCATGTGTTCAACGCCAAGATGACCGTGCTGGCGACGGGCGGTTACGGGCGGGCGTATTTCTCGGCGACTTCAGCGCATACTTGCACTGGCGATGGCGGCGGCATGGTGGCGCGGGCTGGGCTGCC
Source organism: Cypionkella sp. (assembly GCA_046590425.1). Classification (GTDB taxonomy): domain Bacteria; phylum Pseudomonadota; class Alphaproteobacteria; order Rhodobacterales; family Rhodobacteraceae; genus Cypionkella. Next base: position 17,635 of record JBKJTI010000035.1, read on the forward strand.
GTTGCAGGATATGGAGTTCGTGCAGTTTCACCCAACCGGGATTTACGGCTCGGGCTGTTTGATCACCGAAGGCGCGCGCGGCGAGGGAGGCTATCTGACCAACTCGGAAGGTGAGCGTTTCATGGAGCGGTATGCGCCGCATTACAAAGACTTGGCTCCGCGCGACTACGTTTCGCGCTGCATGACGATTGAAATTCGCGAAGGCCGTGGGGTGGGAGCCAATAAGGACCATATCCACCTGCACCTGAACCACTTGCCGCCGGAGACTTTGGCGCTGCGCTTGCCGGGGATTTCGGAATCGGCGCGGATTTTTGCGGGCGTTGATCTGCACAAGGAACCGATCCCGGTACTGCCGACGGTGCATTATAATATGGGCGGGATTCCGACCAACTACTTTGGCGAAGTACTGAACCCGACCCATGACAACCCCGACGCCACGGTGCCGGGGCTGATGGCGGTGGGCGAGGCGGGCTGTGCTTCGGTGCATGGCGCGAACCGTTTGGGGTCCAATAGCCTGATCGACTTGGTGGTATTTGGCCGGGCGGCTGCGATCCGGGCGGGCGAGATTGTGAACCCGAAAGAGCGCAGCCGCGAGGTCAATCGGGCCGAAGTCGACAAGGCCTTGGGGCGATTTGACGCGACGCGGCAGGCCAATGGCGCGGTGCCGACGGCTGATCTGCGGCTTGAGATGCAAAAGACCATGCAGGCCGATGCGGCGGTGTTCCGCACCGACAAGACTTTGGGTGAAGGTGTGGCCAAGATGACCGCGATTGCGGGCAAGATGGGCGACATCAAGGTGACGGACCGCTCGTTGGTCTGGAACTCTGACCTTATGGAAACGCTGGAACTTCAGAACCTTATGCCGAACGCCTTGGCAACGATCTACGGCGCACATGCCCGCACCGAAAGCCGGGGTGCCCACGCGCATGAAGATTACGCCACGCGCAATGACGCCGATTGGCGTAAGCACACGCTGGCTTGGGTTGACGGAAATTCGGTCAGGCTGGACTATCGCCCGGTGCATACGGCTCCGCTGACATCAGAGGCGGATGGCGGCATTTCGTTGAAGAAGATCGCGCCGGCTGAAAGGAAGTTCTGATGCGGGCAGTGGCGCTTTTGGCGGTTTTTGCACTGACGGCTTGCTTGCCGGCTGGATCAGTTGACCCCATCGTCGCCAAAGATGTCCAGCAATGCAACGCCGAGTCAGGCTTTACCGCGCGGGCGGCGGCGGCACATGCCTCTGGCGTGCAGGGCGATATTCCCGCCACGCCGAAAGAGATGGCGGCGATCAATGCCTGCCTTAAAGCGCGTGCGCCAGAGATGCGCTCTGTTGGCGGTATTCCGCAGACTATGGAGACGCAGGTGCGGGGCGGAACTGGTACGAAAACATATACTTACGGCGCACCGCCTGCGACAGCAGCGGGCAAACCTGCGGCGTCGACGATCCCAACGGGACACCGTGCTTGCCGCAACACGATGGTTGGAGGAGATGGCTATGCCTGTATGCCGATTTAAGGCGCTCGGCGCGCTGGTTGCGTTTGGCCTGCTTGCCGCCTGCGATCCGCAGGTTCTGGCGGATAAGGCGATGCGGCGGACGGCGGAAACCGTGGTGCGCCCGGTTTTGGCGCGGGAACTGCCGGGCAATGTCGCCGAGGCTGCAACGCAATGCGTGCTCGATGCGGCGGGCACCGATGAAATTCGGGCTTTGGCGCGGGATGTGGGCGTTGAGGCGGGCACAATGACGGTAGAAAATATCCGCAATCTGGCAACCCGGCCCAGCGCTGCGGCCTGTTTCGCGCGCAATGGCGTGCCGCCGTTGAAAGGGTAGCATATGCGCCGCGCCCTTGCCCTGCTTGCGCTGTTGCCGCTGATCGCCTGCGGGCCGATCCCGCTGGCGCAGGCCGAGCGCGAGTGTTTTCAGCGCGCCCGTCTGGCCGAGCAGCCGCGTGGCGAGATTGGGGTTGGGATTGGCTCGAACGGGCGCACAACCACCTTTGGCGAGATCACTTTCAGCAGCGACTATCTTCAGGGCAAAGACCCTGATCAAGTTTACCAAAATTGCGTCTATCACCGCTCGGGTGAGATGCCGACGCGTCCCTACAGCAGCATTCCCGCCAGCCGATATTGACGCGGAAGATAAGAAAAGGTCTGTCAGATGGTTCAATTCACCCTGCCGAAAAACTCCAAAATCCGCACCGGCAAGACCTGGCCGAAGCCTGCGGGCGCGCATGTGCGCAAGTTCCAGATCTATCGCTGGA
>JBKJTI010000079.1:0-10817 GCA_046590425.1 Cypionkella sp.
AGGCTTTACCGGCACCGGCAACCTGGTGGTGCGCCGCATGGTATTAACAGACGTTGGTGCTTTCGCAGGCATCGGCGTTGCCGAAGATCGGGATTGGGGTCGCCGTGCGACAGCCAAAGGATACCGCATTCGTTATGAAGCAGGAATGAAGGTTTATCACCCGGCAAGAACTAGTTTTAGCGATCTATTTCGCAAATGGGACCGGCAGACCGCGCATGACTACGCTGAAGCGCGAAAATCTCTAACGGGGCGATTGAAGTGGGTGGCCAAGACAGTGGTCATGGGGGCCTCGCCTCTTGCGGACATTCCGCGTATTCTGCTGTCAGATCGTATCATCAGGCCTCGCGACAGAGTTCTGGCCTTCCTGTCCCTGCTGCGCATCCGCTGCTATCGCGCAGGTATTATGGCATGGATTCTGGTCGGTAAGGATGCCGAGAAGATGTCTGCCAAATGGAATCGCCCTTCCGGGAAATGATGCCATCATCGCAGGCTGATCATCAGCTTTTTTAATGCGTCCTCATAGGCGGCCAACTTAGCATTTCCGCGCTGCAGCGCTATGGTCGCCTCCGTCGCCAATGTGGAGCGGTCATCAAATGCTTTAGTGACCTTGCTCAGGATAGTCGCGGCGGTCTCTGCGGTGCAATCAACTGTATGATCATAGCCGATAGAGCCGAAAAGTCCCGCGAATTTGCGCGAATATGCCATAGGAACAACGGGCACTCCGGTGGAAAAGGCGGCAATACAGGCATGCATCCGCGCGCCCAAGAAGAAGTCCATACCTGCGATGTAGCTTTTCGCCTCAGACGGAGTTTTAAAGGACGGCGCAAGAACAGTGCCAGGAAACTCTGCCGCCAGCATTAAACTGGCGCGCATGTCATCTTCGCCAACCATTGCGCCGGTTGCGACAATCACATGCGGCACAAGATGCACCTCGCAGCCACGACCTTGAAAAAATCGGATGATATCGCGGATCAAGACCGGGTAGTCTGATTTCAATGCAAATTCGTTATGCCCGGTGTAGCCGCCTCCCATCAAAAGCCCAGACACGTTCAGCCCCACGCGAACAGGCCCACCTGCGCGTGGTGATGGCGGATCGAATTGCAGGCGCAACGCCACGTCCGAAGCCTCGATGATGGGGCGCGTCACACCCATCTCCCGTGCAGCCGTCGTAGACAGGGTGTCGCGGGTTGCCACTATGGCACAGAGCCGCATTGAGAGCCGGGCTATAAAACGCGACACAGGCTTGGTGAAAGGACCAATGGTTTGAGGTGCCATCACCAGCGGCGTGCGCGCCAGATGGGTCAGGTATTTCAGGATGAACATGCGACGCAGCCTACGCACACCATAGATGTCGGCAAAACTGTCGCCACCGCCGATGTCAATTACCATATCAGACCGAAGGGCCTGCGCAAAATAGCCGAAGGGGTTCAGCATGGTTTTGCCGTCCAGATCAACAATGCAGATATCAGACCCTTTTACATAGGGTGGACGAGGATCTTTCCAATCCATCACGGTGATCTCGATGGCACGGTCAATGGTACGGGCAATATCACGCAGGATAGACACCTCGGAGACAGTTAATGCGCCTACCCCCAAGTTATCAGAGCGCGTCGAGTGCATAATGAGGCAGATATGAAGGGGACGCTTAGATGTCATCTGGACGGCCTCAAGATACGGCGCAGCATGCCAACAAAATTCTTCAAGTTCTGCAATAGAGAGTTCTGTCGGGCCGCAGCCCATAGATGGAGTCCATCATAACGTGGGACAGGACGCCACAACAGCCTTAACGCCGCGAGTCGAGACAGAACAACACCACGACGCCATCGCTGTCCAGGCTGCATTGCGGCAAGCTGAGACACATCGAAAATAGCTCTTTCTATATGACCATTGGCCTCGGCCGCTGCGATTAGTGCGGCTCCAAGAACTGTGCGGGCAACGATCAAACTACTTCCTGGAGCCTCTTCAAAAAGCGGATACCCAGAATCATCGCTTTCCCAAGCGTCTGCGCAAACGATATCTGCGGCCATTCCACTGCCATCGGCACAAATCTTGCAGCGATGCTGGATATAATTTGTCAGTATCTTGCCCCAACTGTCATGGTAACTCATCGACCGCTCGGTTCCGTCCTTGAGCAAGGCAACTGCCCTGCCTGGCCAACCGTTGCCGCGAAAGCGGAACCGTTCTGTCTGATCCAGATCGGTGCCAAGTGCTGCCAAGACCGCCTTTCCCCCGGCATGCGATGGAACACCTGCACAAAAAAAGGACAGGATCACTGGAAAGGCTGCGGCAACTTTCGGGTCACGCCCGCATAGGGCGCGCAAGGCTGCCGCATCGCAAGGTTTTCCCACGAAGGCAAACCGCTTTCCCTCTGCAACCATTGCGGCCACTTGCCCCAGTGGAGCAGACGGCGCATAACGTGACCCAGCGGCCGACAAGATGGCAGCGGGGTCGACACTCACCACAGTGGCGTTGGCAATCGCAAAATCCGGCGATGCCGTGGTCTGAACCACAGCATCGACATGATCTGCAGCCAGCAAATATTGCAAAATGGCCGTGAGCACACCTCCAGAGGACCCAGCAAAGCGTACTTCTGGGTTAGTGGCCCAGCCTGTATGCATCTCAACATACGGACCCCACAATACAGAATCCGTCCGCCCTTCGACGGCAACCCGCTGCCCCAATCCTGGGCAGATAGTAGCGATGGTAGCGTCCTCGTCAGGCGTCAGCGGTGCCACCTGCTGTGGGCGCAAGAAACCGGGCGCGGCGACACCCATTTTGATCTTAGAAGGAAATAACCCTGCACAAGCCCCGCATCCGGCACAAAGATTGCCACGGGCAACGCGGTTAAGCGGTGATTGGGCGCGCGAAAGTTGTGACAAAAAAACCTCTCCTAGTGGTGAGGCTGTATGTCCCCCCCGCCCTCATTTGTCAAATAATCCAAATGCGTATTTCGTCTTGACCCGTCAATCATAACCCTGAACAAGCATACATTAGGTGTTAGCTAGGAAATCAATCTTGATCCGTTCCGCATTTCTGATCTTCTCTGGTAATGCCTTTGCATCGCTTTTGCTGCTCGTACGCAATCTGATCATCGCCCGGCTAATCCCAGTTGCGGATTTCGGGGTGGCCGCCACCTTCGCGATTGCAATGTCCATCGTCGAGATGATGTCTACCTTTGGACTGCAACAGCAGATTGTGCAGGCAAAAGAGGGGGACGACCCTAAATTTCAAGCGGCGCTGCAGGGTTTTCAGGTGTTGCGCGGGTCAATCTCAAGCCTTGTAATGTTCGCAATTTCAATCCCCCTGGCCCAGTTTTTTGAAATTCCTGAAGCTACTTGGGCCTATCAAATAATGGCGGTGGTGCCCCTGCTAAATGCGTTGGGGCATTTCGATATCCATCGGCTGAACCGAACGATGGTCTTTGGTCCGATGATTGTGACCGGCATCTTGCCAGCACTTGTCTCGGTTCTGGCGGTTTGGCCATTAAGTCATTGGTTTGGCGACTGGCGGGTGATGCTTTATGCTATTCTCATTCAAGCGCTGGTGACAACAATTACTTCCCATATCGTAGCGCAGCGTCCCTACCGGTTAGAAATGGATCGCAGACTGATGGGACAGTCTATTCGGTTTGGCTGGCCGCTTTTAGTCAATGGCATCCTGATGTTCATGGTCTTCAACGGCGACAGGTTGATCGTTGGGCGAACACTGGGGATGGAAACATTGGCCATCTTCGCCATGGGCGTCACCCTGACACTGACGCCGACGCTGGTCTTGGCCAAATCGGTGCAGAACTTCTTTCTGCCACTCCTGTCGAGATTGGACTATGCGGGAACGCCCGACGCGGCTCAACGGTTTGAACGATTGGCGATCGCGACAATCGAGGCCAATCTTTTGAATGGCGTGCTGTTGGTTTTTGGAACGGCCCTGCTGGGGGCGTCGTTTGTGTACCTGTTTCTGGGTGCTAAATACGCAGCCCTTGTGCCAATTCTAACGCTACTCGCGGTGATGCAGGCTTTGCGGGTGTTCAAAGCCGGCGGGGCCGTTGTGGCGCTGGCGCGACGTCAAACCAGCAATGCCATGGTGGCCAACCTGTTTCGCGTCGCTAGCCTACCTGCCGCCTGGTGGGTAGTAACGCTAGGCGGCACGGTTTTAGAACTTATTTGGGTGGGGATTGTCGGCGAGCTCTGTGGCTTCGTCGTATCGCTTCTTATGCTACGCGGCCGGGTTGGAGTTAGCTTGAAGCCTCTGTGGCGGCAGCTGCTACTGACCGCGCTGTTTCTGCTGCTGGCCACAAGTGATGGTGTTTGGAGGCACTTCAGCCTATCCCACTGGTGTACCGCTCTCTTCTTGACCTTGACCTTGACAGCTCTCATCGCCAGCATGACCGCTCTGCGCCAAAGCGCACTTAATCGCTTCGGGAGGTAATTTCTATGACCTCAAAACCTCTCTTGATGCACATCGGTTACCATAAAACTGCAACAACGTGGATGCAGCAGAAACTCTTCAAACCAGAACATGGCTACCAACAGATTGCCACCCATCGGGATGCATTTACACATATTGTGAAGCCGCACGGGCTCCGCTTTGACCCCGTTCCGCTGCGAGACATCTTAGCAAAGCGCATCTCAACGCTCTCAGGAGATATAGTTCCAGTCTTCTCATCCGAAATATTGTCAGGTCACCCGTTTCAGGGAGGGCATGAAAGTGATGTATTTGCAGAAAGATTGAAACAGATTGTCCCTAATGCGCGTATTCTTATCTCAATTCGCAGCCAAATGAAGATTTTACCATCTGTCTATATGCAGTATTTGCTGCGCGGTGGAACGATGCCGTATAAGAAATTCTTTGAAGGCATTAACGAAGTAGGATACTTCGGATTTACTCCTGATCACTTCGAATACGATCTATTGATTTATAAATATCAGCAACTCTTTGGTAGGGAAAACGTGCGTATTTTGACGCAAGAGAGCTTGCAGCAAGACATGAGTGGCGCCGCACTTAAACTTGCTATATTTTCTGAAAATACGGCATTTCGAGGGCTATCCCCTTCTGCTCTGCGTATTTATGCGGCGAGCTATCCGGAGTATGCCTCTCCAGTTCTGCGCCGAATCAACCATGTTCAATCAAGTACGCTGAATACCAACCCAATTTTTAGTCTGGGACATACACCTAAGGGTCTATATCGTGCCGCCGGGTATGTTCTGCGTCTGCCTATTTTGAAGACACTTATTGGCGACAAAAAGCCCATCTCGGATTACGTAAAGCTCCGCTTTTCTGGCTATTTTTCTGCAAGCAACGAGCGTCTTGCTGCTCTATGCCCACATCAAGTTGACCTGTCTGACTATCCTTGACATGCCTCCCGTTATATACGCTTTGATGTATGGATTGGCTGCAGGTTCATATAGTTGTATTGGTTGTGCTTTGCCGCAGGCCTAGTGTTCCCCACCTGACGAGGATTCCCATTCTTGATCAGGTGTGTCACTGTCTGGACATGAGACGCGATGACATTTGTTTGTATTTGAACCCCGCCGATCGTGGGCAGCTTCCAGCTCTGCTCACCTACCGAAACACGCCTCGCAAGGTTGTCTGGCGAGCCGAGATCGTGCTGGCGACGGCAGATGGCTGTGGCACCAACGAGATCATGCGGCGCGCAGAAACGTCCAAGCCCACCGTCTGGCGCTGGCAGGCGCGCTATCTTGACGAGGGCGTGGCCGGACTCAGACGCGACAAGACCCGCCCCTCGAGGGTGCCGCCTCTGCCCCTGGAGACCCGGCTGAAGGTGATCACCACGACGGTGCAGCAGACCCCGCCCAATGCCACGCACTGGAGCCGCACCGCGATGGCCGAGGCGGTGGGCATTTCGCCGTCGAGCGTGGGGCGCATCTGGGCAGAAGCCGGTCTCAAGCCGCACCTGACGCGCGGGTTCAATGTGTCGAACAACCCTATGTTCGAGGAGAAAGTTACCGATATCCTCGGGCTTTACCTCGATCCGCCAGAGCGAGCGATCGTGCTTTGCGTTGACGAAAAGTCGCAAATTCGGCGCTTGACCGGACCCAGCCGGGACTGCCGCTCAAGAAGGGCCGGGCGCAAACGATGACCCACGATTACAAGCGCCACGGCACAACCACGCTGTTTGCAGCACTCGATGTGAAGTCGGGCATGGTCATCGGCGAATGCCTGCCGAGCCACCGGGCCAGGGAGTTCCTGCGCTTTTTGCGCCGCATCGACCGCGCTGTCCTCAAGCCGCGCGACGTGCATCTCGTGCTCGACAACTCGCCACCCACAAGACGCCCGAGGTCAAGGCCTGGCTGGCGAAGCACCAGCGCTTCAAACTGCACTTCACGCCGACCAGCGCTTCCTGGCTCAACTTGGTCGAACGCTTCTTTGCCGAGATCACGACAAAGCGTATCCGCAGGGGCAGTTACACCAGCGTCAACAATCTGGAAGCCGCCATCTACGACTACCTTGGGCAGCACAACACAAAACCAAAGCCCTTTACCTAGACCAAAACCGCCGAAGACATCCTCACCCGTGAACGACGCGCACTGGACAAACTCGATGAAATCCGTGGGCCAAGATAGCAACTGTCAGACTCAGAACACTAGTGCCCCTATCAAGGCAAGCCGCTGGTGGGAAAAGGATATCGTCGCGCTAATCGAAAACCCGCCATTTGACGATCTTTTCGCCTCACCCGAGGGATCTGGGAAATCAGGCCTGATCAGGTAAGCCCAGCCAGAGCCAAAGCGGCCTCCGTGGCATCAGCATCGCGGAAGCGTCCAAAATCGCCCACCTTGATGCCTTCACGTAGGATTCGGGCGGGATTGCCCGCCACAAGCGATTGGGGTGGCACTGATTTTGTGACGACCGATCCTGCCCCAACCACACAGTTGTCACCAATCTCTACCCCTGGAAGGATTAGGCTGCGTCCGCCGATAAAGCAGTTGGCGCCGACACGCGTGTGCAAATAAAGGCCGCGCGTCATGTCGTGGGTCAGAATTCGTGCTTCGAACGCCACATAGGTTTTTGGGCCAACATGTACGCCGATCGGGAAAGTATGATCAAATTTTGCCGACAAGGAAAATTGTACGCTAGGATCTATATCCATCCCCCAGACCCGGGTCAGCCAGAACCTGCGCGCAGTCACCAACAGGTTGCGCACCTCCTTAAGGCGATTGAGCCCGCGCCGTTTCGCCTTCGTGGGAGCAACTGGATGGTCAGGCACGATGGCTCCCTGAGATAACACTACAGGATGTGACTGTAGCTTGAACCTTCCGCACCGGCAAGGCTAGGGGCAGTGTGGATATATCTCAAAAATGGATCTTTTGGACTACATCGGCATGTCTGCAGGATATGCCGTACCACTACCGCTGGGTCAGCATTGCCCTGCCGAGGGTATTCCGCATCACAATCAGCTTGCAGCATTCAGCAATGGATAGACGATCATTTGCGGAGAAGGTTGGCTTTCTTCCGCAAAATGGGCTAATGCCAAGCCATTGTAGCAGTGGAAAATGGACCTAAGACGACATTGGTAGTGACAGAACCCCGTGATCTGCGGCCAGCGCTTGGTCTTTCTGCGGATACTCACAAGATGACAGGAGTATTTCCCGCACTGCAGCCCACGCGCCTGCCGGTACCGGTGGTCATCTATCTGCTTTGTGTTGTGGTGCCAATTGGTTTCAATGTCGGTCCTCTGGCCATGACAACACTACGGCTTTTTTTATTGCTGATGGTGATCCCTTTGGCCATACGCTTGGTTTCTGGCCGCCTAGGGCGTGTATTTGCAACCGACATTCTGTTTTTCTTGCATATACTCTGGGCAACCGTCGCCCTTGCCGTGAATAATCCTTCGCAGGTCGTGCAGCAAATGGGTTCAGTCGGTGTCGAATTCATAGGCGGCTATCTTCTGGCCCGCGCCTATATTCGAACGCCAGAATCTTTCATTTCCCTCGCCAAATGGCTGGTCATCATCGTGTGCATTACCACCCCCCTCGCAATCTACGAGGCGAAAACTGGAAGCCCTATCCTGATAGAACTTCTGAGGAGATTGCCCGGCCTGACCTCTGTTGGGATAGTGAGCATCGAAGGCCGCATGGGCTTGGAGAGAGTGCAAGCTGTCTTTGCCCATCCCATCCATTACGGGCTTTTTTGTTCGGTGGCATTCTCGCTGGCCTTTGTAGCTATGAAGGATATCACCAACACGGCTTGGCGGTACATCAGCAGTGCCATTATCGCATTCAGCGGTCTGCTGGCGCTTTCCAGCGGTGCATTGCTGGCCATCATCCTGCAGACATTTTTGATCTTATGGGCGGCAATGTTCGCCAAGTTTAATGGCCGCTGGTGGCTGCTGATTGGGCTTTTTGCCATCGTATATGTGATTATCGACCTACTCTCAAATCGGACGCCGATGAAGGTGTTCATGAGTTACGCCACATTTTCTGCCCACAACGCCTATTGGCGCGCTATCATTTTCGACTGGGGCATGAAAAATGTTTGGGGCAGCCCGTTTTTCGGAATAGGTATGAACGATTGGGTACGGCCATTTTACATGACATCGGGCAGCATGGATAATTTCTGGCTTGTAATGGCAGTGCGCTACGGCGTTCCGGGTTTTCTATTGCTTGCTGTCGGCTACGCATTGGCCGTCTTTCGCATCCTGCGACGCGATTTTAGCACCGATATCGTACTAGCTCAGATTCGACGGGCGTGGGTCTTCACCTTCCTCGGCCTGTCTTTCACCCTGAGCACTGTTCATATCTGGACGAACATCTATTCTTTCGTATTTTTTATGTTTGGTGCAGGCATGTGGCTTATAGTGGCTGAGCCGCACGACTCTTCCGCTTCTGCGAACCAGGCCGGAGTGGAATCCACTCCGGGCCGTCGGCGATCTCCCTACACCCGCTTTTCAAATGTTCGGCAAAGCCCGACCACCCCTACGAGAGATGCGGCATGACCCTCTCCTGTCTTGGTGTGGTGATAGTTACCTTCAACTCCGCCGATGTCATCCTCGACTGCATCGAAAGCCTGTTGGCGGCACAAGATGTGAAGCTGACCATTGTCATCGTCGACAACGGCTCGACCGATGACACCGTGCCATTGTTGCGCAAGTGGGCGGCCGGTCTTGTCTTGGAGCCTCTGTCGGCGGACATTCCCTTTGAGCTGATCCCGTCCCCAAAACCGATCCCTCTGTGGAATCCCGATCTACCGCTGCCAATAAGCGCGGCAGATCATCACATCATTCTAATCGAAGCAGAGGTAAATGCCGGCTTTGCTGCGGGCGTGAACCGTGGTCTAGCCTATTTGGCAAAACAGGCCCAGCTTGATCGTTTCTGGATACTCAATCCGGATAGCGTCGTGCCACCGCAAACCCCGGCGGCGTTTGCAACCGATGCGACAGCTGCATCCGGGTTTTCGCTGATGGGAAGCCGGGTGATCTATCTCACCACACCGGATATCATCCAGATCGATGGCGGAACTATCAATTTCTGCACCGGCGTCACAAGCAACGTAAATCTTGGAGCGTCGCACCAGTCGACACCTGCGGCCGATCCAGGCAAATTTGATTTCATCACCGGTGCCAGCCTTGTTGCCTCCCGTACCTTTTACGAAAAGGCCGGACCACTTTGTGAGGACTACTTTCTTTATTATGAGGAAGTCGACTGGGCGATGCGGCGCGGGAACCTGCCGTTAGCCTATTGCGCCGCAGCCATTGTCTACCACCGGGCAGGAACCGCGATCGGCTCGGCGACACTAAAACGCCCGGCGTCACCATTCTCGACCTATTTTAAGCACAGAAGCCGGATTATGTTCATTCGGAAGTTCAGCGCCCGCAGCCTTCCCATTGCACTTCTGTGGTCACTACTAAAATCATCCCAGCTTTTCCTGAAGGGCTACAGAGAAGAGGCCAAAGCCATGATGACTGCCTCGATGAACTTGCCACCACCCCCTTCCGTGCAGGCAGACATCCTCAAGAACAAGGCTGCCATCTTCAAAGCGCTGCTACAAAACCACCAGCAGGACTAGGAACACTTCGACTGCAACTCCAGAGGGTGGTCGGCCGCCCCCCGACCAAACTTCAAACCCGGCAGCCAATCGGCGCGGTATCCCAGTCAACGTATTTTCCGTCGATATCAACGTTCCAATCCGTGAAGCTCGGGAAAAGGTGGGTCAGCTCTTGGTCAATCACTGGACGCATGTCGAGACCGTGATGCCCAGGCGACCCGCCGATGTGCATGGCCTGTTCGCCCGTGCCAAAGCGCCAGCCATAACGCGTACTCTGCCAAAAGCTGAGACCAGTATAGCGGTTGTGTGATCGCCGCTCATGGCTCGGGTTCGCACCCTCCCGGTAGACAGCATCAAAGCCACCACCATGCAGGATGTTGTTATGGAAGGCGTGAACCTGCGATGTGCTCGCCGGCCCCAATGACAGAGAATTGGCTGCGTCTGGCATGCGCGCATCGGCGAGCAGGCTGTTGTTCCAATAGTAAAAGTTACTACCCGCCGTCGGATCGCCACTGCCGTCGGCACCGCCCTGCCCTGCTCCGGGACTGCGGTTTTGCGACACCAATGCCCGGTTCTGCGAGCGCACCGAACAATCAAACTCGCAAAAGGCGAAATGGATGCGGCTGGCTTCCTGATAGGTCGCATAACCACCCACCCGCCGCGTTCGCACGCCATAGACCAGCACATTGTCGCTGCCTTCGTAGAAATTGAACTTGTTGGAATGGGCATCATGTGCACTGTCCTCGAATAGTGAGAAGGCAAGAACTGATTGGCGCAGAGTATAAAACCGCGCGGGTGAGTTTGATACCCCGGCGATG
>JBKJTI010000208.1:0-34959 GCA_046590425.1 Cypionkella sp.
CGAGCGCGCCTTGCACCCGGCTGCTTACATGCACGCGCAGGAAGTTCAGGACGGCAAGCTGAGCCGTCGTGAGTTTTTGTCGCGCACCACCGCTTTGGGCGTTTCCGCCGCTGCGGCCTATGGCCTGCTGGGGCTGTCGGCTCCGGCCCGCGCACAAGACGCCAAGGTTGGCGGCATTCTGCGCTGCGCCATGGAAGTCAAAGCCCAAAAAGATCCGCGCACCGCCGACTGGCCGCAAATCGCCAACATCTATCGCGGCTGGCTGGAATACCTGATCCAGTACAACGCCGACGGCAGCTTTGAAGGCCGCCTGTTGGAGTCGTGGGAAGCCAATGCGGACGCCACCGAATACACGCTGAAAGTGCGCCAAGGCGTGACCTGGAACAACGGCGATGCCTTCACCGCCGATGACGTGGTGCGGATGTTTGGCCGCTGGACCGATGGCTCGGTCGAGGGCAACGCGATGGCCTCGCGCTTTGCCGGTCTGATCGAGTCGGTGGCTGCGAAGAACGCAGACGGCACCGACAAGATGGACGAAGCCGGTGCGGCCGTTATGGTCAACCGGATGCGCGATGGTGCGGTGACCAAGGTGGATGATGCCACCGTCAAGCTGATGATGTCGCAGTCTGATATCGCTGTTGTGGCGAACCTTGCCGACTATCCGGCGGCTGTGGTGCACTCGTCTTATGTCGATGGGTCGGACCCGTCGACCAACGCCATTGGCACCGGGCCTTACATCCCGCAAGAAGTCTCGGTCGGCCAAAAGGTCGTGCTGGTGCGCGCACCAAATCACACCTGGTGGGGCGGCACCGCACCGTTGGACGAAGTTCACTATGTCGACTTCGGCACCGACCCGTCTGCGATGGTGCAACTGGCGTCCTCGGAAGAGATTGACACCAACTATGAGACCACAGGTGATTTCATCGAGCAGATGGATGGTCTCGGCTGGAAGAAGATCGAAGCGGTGACCGCCTCGACCATCGTGGTGCGGATGAACTCGGCCAACGGTGATCTTTACAAGGATAAAGCCGTCCGTCAGGCGATCCAGAAAGCGGTTGACCCGAAGGTTGTGCTGGAACTCGGCTATAATGGCCTTGGCACCACCGCAGAAAACCACCACGCCTGCCCGATCCACCCGGAATATGCCAAGATCCCGGCGCAAACCATTGATCCGGCTGGCCTGATGCCTGCGCTGAAAGCCGCTGGTCTGGACACCACCGAGTTCGAGATCATCTCGCTGGACGACGGCTTTGAAGCGGCGACCACCGATGCTGTGGCAGCGCAGTTGCGCGACGCAGGGGCGACGGTGAAGCGCACCGTGATGCCGGGTTCGACCTTCTGGAACGACTGGCAGAAATACCCGTTCTCCTCGACAACCTGGAACCACCGTCCGCTGGCGGTGCAGAACATGTCGCTGGCCTATACGTCGACCGGATCGTGGAACGAATCTGGCATGGCGAACCCGGACTTCGACGCGGCAATGACCAAGGCTTTGGCGTTGGACAATGCCGATGCCCGCCGTGAGGTTATGGTGACGCTCGAGACGATCCTGCAAGACGAAGGCTATATCATCCAACCGTACTGGCGCTCGCTGTTCCGCCATGCCAAGGAAGGTGTCAACGTCGACATGCATCCCTCGTTCGAGCATCACCACTACAAGTGGTCGCTGTCCTAAGCTGACCGATGGTCCGGGCGCTTCAGGTGCCCGGACCTTTTCTACCAATAAAAAGACTGAACGCAGGCAACAACGCACAGTCGGCAGCCGAGTCATCGGCGCAGAGGGGAACCATTGATGTTGAAATTCGTGGCAAGGCGCTTAGGCGTCATGGTCTTGACTGCGCTGGCGCTGACCTTTGTGGTGTTTTACCTGACCAATCTGCCGCCAAACCTTGAGAAACTGGCGCGTACCGAAGGCTCGGTGCGGATGACCGATCAGGCGGTGGCCGATTGGATCGTGGACAACGGCCACGGCGGTTCGGTGTTTGGCCGCTATGCGCAGTGGATCGGCATTGCCCCCGGCTGGAAGCTGACCGATGACAAGGGTGTGACGCGCGGCCGGTGTATCGCGGCAGGGGCTGATCCTGCGACGGCAGCCAGCTATTGCGGCGTGTTGCAGGGCGAATGGGGTTTTTCGACCGTGTTCAAGAAGCCAGTGCTGGAATCCGTGCTGCAAAAGCTGGGCTCTACTGGCTGGCTGATGATGTGGGTGATGATCGTGATGGTCCCGGTCTCGCTGATCATGGGGGTTTTGTCGGGGATGCGCGAAGGCTCGCGCACCGACCGCAGCCTGTCGATTGTCGCCATCGCCACCACCGCCACGCCGGAATATGTCTCGGGCGTCATTCTGGTGGCGATCTTCGCCTCGGCCACGGCAGGTATTTCACCGATCCTGAAAGATCTGGGCTGGATTGACAGTAAAACCCTGTTCCTCGGCACCGCGACCTCTGCGATGGACGGCATCACCTTCTGGAACTTCGCCCTACCAGTGCTGACCATAGCACTTTATGGCATCGGCTATATCGCCCGGATGACGCGGGCCTCGATGACCGAGGTGATGACCCAGCAATACATCCGTACCGCACGGCTGAAAGGGGTGCGGTTTCGCGATGTGGTGATGCGCCATGCGCTGCGCAACGCGTTGATCGCGCCCTTTACCGTGATCATGCTGCAATTTCCGTGGCTGCTGAACGGCGTGGTGATTACCGAGGCTTTGTTCAACTACAAAGGCTTTGGCTGGACGCTGGTGCAAGCCGCCGGCAACAATGACATCGACCTGCTTCTGGGCTGTTCGGTGGTCGCGGTCCTTGTCGTTCTGATCACGCAGCTGATCTCCGACATCGGCTATGTGTTTTTGAACCCCCGTATCCGGCTGGCATGAGGCAATGATGGACACCGAACTGCTATCCTGGGGCCAGATCATTGCCCGCATCCTGCAGCAATTCCTGCCAGTGTGGATCGCCCTGATCATAACCTTCACCGTGTCGATCCGCTACAAGCGCAAGCTGGGGCTTTACGGCAAATTGTTTGACAGCCCGGTGGGCATGGTCGGCTTTTTGCTGGTGATGTTCTGGGTCTATACCGCGATCTTCGCCGATTTCATCATCACGATGGACCCAATCGCGCAGTTTGGCCGGGTGAAAAACCCGCTGCCCGGCACGCCGTTGGTGGATCCCAAAGACGGCCAATATGCCTATTTCCTGTTGGGCGGCGATCATTTGGCCCGCGACGTGTTTAGCCGTGTGGTGATGGGCGCGCGCCGGGTGCTGACGATTGCGCCTGCGGCCACCACCTTCGCCTTCATCATGGGCGTGACCTTGGGCCTGCCTGCGGGGTACTTCGGCGGTAAGCTCGACACCGCTTTGTCCTTCCTTGCCAACCTCGTGCTGGCCTTCCCGGTGATCTTGCTGTTCTATCTGCTGGTCACCCCGGAAATCCGCGACACCGGCATCCCGGTGGTGCTTGCAGCGGTGCTGTTCATCTTTCCGGTGATCTTTTTCTGCACCCTGTTCAACTCGCGCTTTTTCACCAACCCGCCGAAACGCAACCTCTATGTCGGCGTGACGCTGGTGATCGGGCTTTGGGCCTATTTCGGCCTCGCCTTCAACTTGGACCCGCTGGGTGTGTGGTCAATGGACCCGAACCTTTTGAACGTGTTCGTCTCGGTGGTGTTCGTGAACTCCCCCACCGTGTTCCGCATCGTGCGCGGCATCGTGATGGATTTGAAAGCCCGCGATTACGTCGCCGCAGGCCAGACCCGGGGCGAGTCCGCTTGGTATATCATGCTGTGGGAAATCCTGCCCAACGCGCGTGGCCCGCTGATCGTCGATTTCTGCCTGCGCATCGGCTACACCACGATCCTGCTCGGAACACTTGGCTTCTTCGGCCTCGGCGTCAGCCCGGAAAGCCCGGATTGGGGCTCCACCATCGACGATGGCCGCAAACTCCTCTCCCTCTACCTTCACCCCGCCATCACCCCAGCGCTCGCCCTGATGAGCCTTGTGTTGGGCCTGAACCTTCTGGCCGATGGATTGCGTGAAGAAAGCCTGAAGGACTGATGCGAGCCCCGGCTTTCATACTGGTCTAAATATCCTGGGGGTCCGGGGGCGAGCCCCCGGTCCTATCCCTCCCGTCAAAGCGAGGCTTGCCATGACCGACACCACCTGGGACCCATCGAAACCGATCCTTGAGATTGAAAACCTGTCGATCAGCTTTTTCACAAGGCTGCGCGAAATCCCGGCGGTGATGGATTTCTCCTGCTCGGTGATGGCGGGGGAATCGATGGGCCTCGTGGGAGAGTCCGGTTGCGGCAAGAGCACCGTCGCCTTGGCGGTGATGCGTGATCTGGGCAAGAACGGCCGCATCGTTGGCGGCACGATCAAGTTCAAGGGCCGCGACCTCACCCATATGAATGATGAAGAACTGCGCCACATTCGCGGCTCTGAAATCGCGATGATCTATCAAGAACCAATGGCGTCTTTGAACCCGGCGATGAAGATCGGCGCGCAACTGGCCGAAGTACCGATGATCCATCAGGGCATGGCCAAGGAAGAGGCCTGGAAGCTCGCGCGTCAGATCGTCGCCGATGTCCGCCTGCCCGACCCCGACCGCATCCTGCAAGCCTATCCGCATCAGTTGTCCGGCGGCCAGCAACAACGCATCGTCATCGCGATGGCGCTGATGTCAAAGCCCGCGCTGCTGATCCTGGACGAGCCGACCACCGCCTTGGATGTGACGGTTGAGGCCGGCATCGTCGATCTGGTCAAGGACTTGGGCCATAAATACGGCACCTCGATGCTGTTCATTTCGCATAACCTTGGCCTGATCCTCGACGTTTGCGACCGCCTCTGTGTGATGTATTCCGGCGAGGCGGTGGAAACCGGCAATGTGGTCGAAGTCTTCGACAAGATGCGCCACCCCTACACTCAAGCCCTGTTCCGCTCGATCCCGCTGCCGGGGGCTGACAAGAACTCGCATCCGCTGGTGGCGATCCCCGGCAACTTCCCTTTGCCACATGAGCGCCCGCCGGGCTGCAATTTTGGCCCGCGCTGCGATTACTTCAAGGACGGATTGTGCAATGCCGCCGATGTGCCGATGTTCCCGGTGCCCGGCGATGACCGTCACGCCAGCCGGTGCTTCCGCTGGACCGAGATCGACTGGGACGCGCCGATGACGCTGAAGGCCAGCAAGCCCAAGACTCCAATCGGCAAAGTCGTCCTGAAGATGGAGGATCTGAAGAAATACTACTCCGTCTCCTCGGGCGGCTTTGGCAGTGGCACCACGAAAGTGGTCAAGGCCAATGAAACCCTGTCGTTTGAAGCACGTGAGGGCGAAACGCTGGCGATTGTGGGCGAATCCGGTTGCGGTAAATCGACCTTCGCCAAGGTGCTGATGGGGCTGGAAACGGCGACCTCCGGCTCGATCCTGCTGTTTGATGAGAACGTGCAATCGACCCCGATCCAGCAGCGTAACACCGATACGGTGTCCTCGGTGCAGATGGTGTTCCAGAACCCGTTCGACACGCTGAACCCGTCGATGAACGTAGGCCGCCAAATCATCCGCGCCTTGGAGATTTTCAAGCAGGGCAAGTCGGACGCGGAACGCCACGCCCGGATGCTGGAACTGCTCGATCTGGTAAAACTGCCGCGCGCCTTCGCCGAACGCATGCCGCGTCAGCTTTCCGGCGGGCAAAAGCAGCGCGTCGGCATTGCGCGGGCGTTTGCCGGGGGCGCAAAGGTTGTCGTCGCCGATGAACCCGTTTCGGCCTTGGATGTCTCGGTGCAAGCCGCCGTCACCGACCTGTTGATGGACATTCAGCGCGAGAATAAAACCACGCTTCTGTTCATCAGCCACGACCTTTCCATCGTCCGCTATCTCAGCGACCGGGTGATGGTGATGTATCTCGGCCATGTGGTGGAAATGGGCACCACCGATCAGGTGTTCCAGCCGCCCTACCACCCCTATACCGAAGCGCTTTTGTCCGCCGTGCCGATTGCCGACACCAAAGTGATCCGCAAGCGCATCGTGCTGGAAGGCGATATTCCTTCGGCGATGAACCCGCCGCCCGGTTGCCCGTTCCAGACCCGTTGTCGGTGGAAATCACAGGTGCCGGATGGGCTCTGCGACATCGAAATGCCCCCGGTGCAGAAGCTGGAGGGCGGCCATCAGATCAAATGCCACCTCAGCGCTGAATCTTTGGCTTCGATGGAACCGGTGATCAAGCTAGCGGCAGAATAGGCGCTGCAATCCTCAAACGCATATCCCCGCCTTTGGCCTGCGAGCCTCCGGCGGGGATATTTGAGCATAGAGGATGACCTTAAGTCATTGCTCTTTTTGAAATACTCCCCGCGGAGCGTACGACGCCCCAGCCCGTGCTGACCCTACAAACTTGGCCCCGGCGCGATCTTGCTGCCATCGCTGAAGCGCGACAACCGGAAGCGCGCGAGGTCATGTACCTCGGTCTTGCCTGCCACCAGATCGGCCACCACCCGGCCCATGCCAGGGCCGATGCCAAAACCGTGGCCACTCATGCCGGTGGCGATCACAAGGCCGGGAATCGCAGCGACACGGTCAATCACCGGCACCACATCGGGCATGGTGTCGATCATCCCGGCCCAGACGGCTTTCAGGCGCGGACGGCCCAATTCAGGCAGGGCTTTGGCGAAATTGTCCTGCACATCCGACAGCGCCTGCATGTTCGGGCTGGGGTTCAGCACGCGGATACGCTCGAAGGGTGAGACCTGATCGGGCTGCCATTTGCGCTTTGTGCCCCAGGCGTCGGGAAAATCTTTCGGCGCTGCGGGGCGGAAGTTTGTTGATCTGAAATCCTTTTTCAGCACCGGGATGTAGGTCAGCATATGTCGGAAAGCGTCGGGGCCGATGAAGAAATCATGGCTGGCCCCCGGTGCAATCGTATAGCCGCCATCCAGACGGCGGCGGAAGGCAAAGCGGTCATCCGCCACATCGCCAGCATAGACTTCGGGCATCGCCTCGGTTGCAGCCACCGAAGCCAGCACCGCCAGTTGCGGGATGATCACGCCCTCGGCACGCAGGAACAGTGACGACCATGCGCCACCCGCCACCACCACCTGATCACAGGCGATGCGGCCTTTTTCAGTGTAGACTCCAGTGATGCGGCCCCCGGCCCGATCCAGACGCCGCACCGCGCAATCCTCGATCAGCACAGCCCCACGCGCCACAGCCCCCTCAGCCAGCATCGGCACCGCCACCCAAGGCTCGGCCCGCGCATCCGAGGGCGTCAGCAGCCCGCCGATCCACGGCGCTTCGGCGCCTTTGATCGCCGCCTGCACCTGCCCCGCCGACTGCATTTCGGTATCCAGCCCATGCGCTTTTGCATGCTCCAGCCAGTCGGAGAAGCCCTGCATTTCAGCCTCGGTGCGGGCGAGATACATCACGCCCTCCTGCCGGAACCCCAGCCCTGAGCCGAACTCTTGCGCCAAGGATTTCCAGATCCTGAGCGACTCGATCATGATCGGCAATTCGCCCAGATCGCGGCCTTGCTGGCGGATCCAGCCCCAGTTACGGCTGCTTTGCTCGCCGGCAATCCGGCCTTTTTCGCAGAGAACAACGCGCAACCCAGCCTCGGCCAGATGCCACGCTGTCATCACGCCGATCACCCCACCACCCAGCACCACCACATCGCAGGCGGCGGGCAAAGCACTGGTAAAGCGCGGTTTATTGGCTTCCGAGATCGGAAATTGCATCAGGCGAGTTCCTTGAGCAGGCCCTGCATGAAGCGCAATCCGGCGTCCCACTCCGACAGTTCGAGATATTCATCCACCTGATGCGCTTGCGCGATATCGCCGGGGCCACAGACCACGGCGGAATAGCCAGCCTCTTGGAACTGCCCCGCTTCGGTTCCGTAAGAGACCACGCCGACGGTGTTATCCCCGGTCAATAACCGCACCAGATGTTCGGCGGCACCATCGACTTCAGGCTTCAGGCCCGGCACGCCGAAAAACTTTTCCAGATTCACCCCCGCTTCGGGCCGCACGGCTTTCAGCGCGGCATCCAGGCGGGTGGCTTCGGCCTCGAACTCCGCCGCCAATGCGTCGATATCCTCACCGGGAACCACCCGCATCTCAACGGCAAAGGTGCAGTCGCCTGCGGTGATGTTATGCGCCGTGCCGCCTTGGATCATGCCGACATGCAGGGTGGTGAAGGGCGGGTAGAAGGTGGCTGCGACTTCCGTGATCGGCTTCGCTTGGATTTCCGCGTTTTTGGCATTGACCCAAGCAATCAGCCGCGCGCCTTCCATGATCGCCGAGACGCCGTAAGGCAGCAGCGAGCTATGCACCTCAAATCCCTTCACATGTACATGATAGCCAGTGCCGCCCTTATGGCCGTGGATCAGCTTCATCCGGGAAGGCTCGCCAATCACCGCAGCCGAGGCTTGCGGCAGCGCTGCCTGCATCGCGGCGATCATCGGCGGGGCACCGGTGCAGCCCAGTTCCTCGTCATAAGACAGCGCCAGTTGCAAAGGCCGCGTCACCCCCTGCAGATGCGCCCGCACCAAGGCCCAGACCGCCAGAGCCACATACCCCTTCATGTCGCAGGTGCCACGGCCGTAAAGCCGCCCGTCGCGTTCGGTCACCACCCAAGGGTCCGACGACCACGCTTGCCCATCAACGGGAACCACATCCGAATGGCCCGACAGCACCACCCCGCCTGCTTCCCACGGCCCGACATGCGCGAACAAGGCGGCTTTCGTCCGGTCCTCGTTCCAATGCCGATGCGACGTGATGCCATGGCCCGCAAGATAGCCTTCCAGCCAGTCAATCAGATCAAGATTGCTGCCGCGACTCACCGTCGGGAAGCCCACGAGGTGGTCCAGCACTTGACGCGGCGTCAGTTCGTCCATTTTCAGCCCCCATATGTTGTGGGCGAACCTGCCGCCCGCCACTCTCCCTGTCAATCCCAGCAAAATGCCAGCCAAACGCTACAAAACGCCGGAAAAACAATCTGGATCGAAGCGAAAATTCAGGATTGATAGCTGAGGAGAAATCGTCAAGACTTCCCCCATACAACCGAAGCGGCATCGACCCGCTTTGGATAAAAATAAAGAATAACAACGACGTGGGGAGTTACATATGCCCGATCGGGCCGCGCCCGTCCTTGATGTAAGGGGGCTGAAAACCGTATTCCGCACCCGTGGGGGCGAGATTCACGCCGTCAACGATGTCAGCTTCCATTTGGAACGCGGTGAACTTTTGGGCGTTGTTGGCGAAAGTGGTTCTGGCAAGTCAGTGACCATGATGTCGCTGATTGGTTTGCTGCCCTCGCCGCCTGCGGAAATCCGCTCAGGCACGGTAATGCTTGGCGATCAGGACCTGCTGAAGATCACGCCGGACGCGTTGCGGAATGTCCGGGGCGCCAAAGTGGGCTTTATCTTTCAAGACCCGATGACCAGCCTGAACCCGGTGTTCAAAATTGGCTTTCAGATCGCCGAACCGCTGCGCCGTCATATGGGGATGAACAAAGCGCAGGCCAATGCGCGGGCGGTGGAATTGCTGGAATTGGTCGGTATCCCCGATGCCGCCAAGCGGTTGGGCGATTATCCGCATCAGTTTTCCGGCGGCATGCGCCAGCGGGTGATGATCGCGATTGCTTTGGCATGCGATCCGGATGTGTTGATCGCGGATGAACCAACCACGGCGCTGGATGTGACGATTCAGGCGCAAATCCTTGAGTTGGTGAAGGAATTGCGCGTCAAACTCGGCATGGCGATCATCTGGATCACCCATGATCTGGGCGTGATTGCCGCCATCGCCGATCGGGTTATGGTGATGTATGGCGGGCAGATTGTGGAACAGGCCCCGGTGAAAGATCTGTTTGCCAATCCGCAGCACCCCTATACGCGCGCACTTTTGAAAACCATTCCCTCGCTGACCGGGCTGCGTGAAAAGCGCCTGCAGGTGATCGAAGGCCAACCGCCGATCATGACCACAGCGCCCACCGCCTGCGCCTTCCGCGCCCGATGCACCCATGCGTTTGACCGCTGTGAAGTGGAAAACCCCAAGCGCCACGGCATTGATCGGATGCCGTTGGGCCAGGGCCATGATGTTGCCTGCCATTGGGTCGCCGCACCCGTCCCTGCGGAGACTGCCCATGTTTGATGCCGCCACCGCGCCCTTGGTTCAGGTTGACGGACTGAAGATGTATTTCCCGATCTATTCCGGCATCCTGCGTCGCCATACGGGTGATGTGAAAGCCGTGGACGGGGTGTCGTTTGACATTCAGGCCGGGGAAACTCTGGGGCTGGTGGGCGAATCCGGTTGCGGTAAATCCACCGTGGGGCGGGCTTTGTTGCGGCTCTATGAGCCGACAGCGGGCGCTGTGATGATTGAGGGCGAGGATATTGCAAAGCTCACGCCCGAAGCTTTGCGCCGCAAACGCCCGACGATGCAGATGGTGTTTCAGGACCCGCAAGCCAGTTTGAACCCCCGGATGACCCTGGCCGATATTATCTCTGAGCCTCTGGTCGAGCATACCGATTGGAAAGCAGAGCGCCGGCTTGAACGCGTCTATGAGTTGATGGATGCGGTCGGTTTGAACCGCCGCTTTGCCAACCGCTTCCCGCATGAATTCTCTGGCGGTCAGCGCCAGCGCATCGGCATCGCCCGGGCTTTGGCGCTGAATCCGAAGTTCATTGTTTGCGATGAACCGATTGCAGCGCTCGATGTGTCGATTCAAGCGCAGGTGGTCAACCTGTTGGAAGATCTGCAAGAAAAACTGGGCCTCACCTATCTGTTCATCAGCCACGACCTGTCGATGGTGCGCCATATCGCCGACCGCGTCGCCGTGATGTATCTGGGTCGGATTGCCGAACTGTCGCCCCGCGATGCGTTGTTCTCCAAGCCGTTACACCCCTATGCCGAGGCTTTGCTGTCAGCAGTGAACGAGCCTGATCCTTCGCTCGCCCGCCGTCCTCGCATCATTCTGAAGGGCGATGTCCCATCCCCTGCCCGCCCGCCAAAAGGCTGCAACTTCTCCACCCGTTGCCCGAAAGCCTTTGCGCGCTGCCATGCCGAAAAACCCGAATTGCAAGAGGTTGAACCGGGACGCCATGTCGCCTGCTTCCTCTACGCCAGCCAAACCGGATCAACCGGGACACTTGAGGCCAAAGAGCACAATCAACAAGGAGAGTATCAATGAAGCTGAAAACAGCCCTTCTCGGGGCGGCCTGCGCGCTGTCTTTCGCGCCTGCCGCCTTTGCAGATCGTGGCACTGATGGTGAGGTGAAATTCACCTTTCCGCAGGCCGTCTCGATCATGAACCCCTTCCTGTCCTCGGGCACCAAGGACGTCTACGCGGCCTCGCTGGTGCTGGAACCGCTGGCCGGTTTTGACGCCGATGGCAATATCATCCCGAAACTCGTCACCGAAATCCCAACGGTGGAAAACGGCGGCATCTCGGCAGATCTGACCTCGATCACCTGGAAGCTGCTGCCCGATCTGAAATGGTCGGATGGCTCGCCCGTCACCGCCGATGACGCGGTGTTCACCGCGGCTTATTGCATGGACCCGGCAGGCGGCTGCGCGCAGCTTTCCAAGTTCGACGGCGTGGCTAAAGTTGAAGCGGTTGATGCCTCGACTGTGAAAGTCACTTTCTCGGGGCCAAAACCGAACCCCTATACCGCTTTCGTCGGTGCTTTGTCGCCGCTGCTGCAAAAGGCGCAGTTCACGCCTTGCCAAGGGGCTGCCGCACCAACCTGCACCGATCCGAACAACATGCCGATCGGCACAGGTCCGTTCAAAGTCACTGGCTTTACCGTCAATGACACTGTGACGCTGGCAATGAACGAAAACTACCGCGACCCGGCGAAACCGGCGTTTGCCTCGGCTGTGATCAAAGGCGGCGGCGATGCGGAAGGCTCTGCGCGCGCCGTGATGGAAACCGGCGAGTTCGACTACGCCTGGAACACTCAAATTCCGCCCGACAGCCAAGCCTCGATGACGGCGGCTGGCAAAGGCGCGTTCGTGGTGGCTTTCGGCACGCTGGTAGAGCGTATCGAGATGAACATGACCGACCCCGATCCGGCGCTGCCCGAAGGTGAGCGTTCGACCGCAAAGCACCCCCACCCGGTGCTGTCTGATATCAAGGTCCGCACCGCTTTGTCGAAAGCCATCGACCGTCAGATTCTGTCGGATGTCGGTTATGGCGCGGGCGGCAAGCCGACCTGTAACGTGGTCCCTGCCCCGGACGCTTGGGCTTCGGACAACACCGGCTGCATCGCGCAAGACATGGAAGGCGCGAAAAAGCTGCTGGACGAGGCAGGCTGGGTTGCCGGTGCCGATGGTATCCGTGAAAAAGACGGCAAGAAGCTGCACATCCTCTATCAATCCACCGTCAACCCGATCCGTCAGGATTTCCAGGCCTTGATCAAAGACTGGTGGACGGAACTCGGCGTCGATGTCGAGTTGAAAGCCATCGACCCGTCGGTGTTCTTCGGCGGTGATGCGGGCTCGCCCGACACCTTCCAGAAGTTCTATGCCGATGTCGAGATGTATGCCAACAACTCGGACGGCACCGATCCCGAGACCTATCTCTCGCAATACCAGTGCGTGAACGCGCCAAGCCCTGAAAACCAGTGGCAGGGTGAAAACATGAACCGTTTCTGCGACCCGGCCTATGATGCCAAGGTCAAGGTTTTGTCGACCACGGTTGATGTGGCAGAGCGTCAGAAAATCGCCAAGGAACTCAATGACATGGTAACGAAAGACTCCATGACGGTGATCCCGCTGGTGCACCGCGGGACGTTGTCGGCGCATTCCAACACCCTCGGCGGCGTGCAAATCAACGCCTGGGATTCGGAAATGTGGAACGTGGCTGACTGGTTCCGCGTGAAGTGATCTGATCCGGCGGGGCCAGTGCTAGGCCCCGCCACCCCAGCTATCCCCCTGACTTCTGACCAAAGGCGTCGCCGCGTATGCTCACCTTCACGCTCCGCAGGTTATTACTGGCCATCCCGACGCTTCTGGTCATCAGTCTGGTGATCTTTCTGCTGGTCGATCTCGCCCCCGGCTCGCCGATGTCCGAGATTCCGCTGACGGTGCCGCCGGATGTCCGCAAGAAAATGATCGAGGCTTTGGGTGCTGACCAGCCCGTCATGGTGCGCTATGTGCTGTGGCTGCGGCAGTTTTTCTGGGTCGAGCCTGCCACTTTGTTCGACGACTGGTTCGGCACCAACCTCGCAGGCGGTGAGCAGCGGATTCTGTCGTGGCAGTCGCGCGCCCCGGTGTTTACCATCATCGGCCAGCGTATCCCGCAGACCCTGACCGTCATCGGCACCGCCTATCTGGTGGGTGTACTGATCGCGTTGCCAATCGGCATCTATTCCGCCTACCGCCAATATTCGCTGTTTGACCAGTTGGGCACGTTGTTCGCGATGATCGGGTTCTCGGTGCCGACATTCTTTTCCGGCACGCTGATCATCATCATCTTCGCGGTCACGTTGGGGTGGTTTCCAACCAAGTATGACACCAACCTTTCGGTGACGGACTGGCCGTCTTTCGTCAAACAGTTGCAACAAATGGCGATGCCGGTGATGACCTTGGGTCTTGCCAATGCCGCCGTGATCAGCCGCTATATGCGCTCGTCCATGCTCGACAATATGGGGATGGACTACGTTCGCACCGCGCGGGCCAAGGGCATGTCTGAACGTGTGGTGGTGCTGAAACATGTGCTGCGCAATTCGATGATCCCGGTGGTGACCGTCATTGCGTTGGGTATCCCCTCGATCTTCGGTGGTGCGATCATCACCGAAAACCTGTTCGGGGTGAATGGCATAGGGGCTGCGCTGATCGGTGCGATCCATGCCTCTGATCTGCCAATGGTGCAAACGCTGGCCTTCATCTTTGCCGTGCTGATCGTCACCTTCAACCTGATCGCCGATGTGCTTTACGGCCTGCTTGACCCAAGGATTCGCTATGACTGACATCACCGCAGCCGCGAAACCCGAAAGTGCGGCCCGCGCGATCTGGGCGCAATTCCGCAGCCATAAGGGCGCGGTGTTTGGCCTTGTCGTGCTGTCGATCCTGATCCTCGCCGTGCTGATTGGCCCCTACCTGTGGCACCCCGAAAAGCTGACGGTGGTTGAGGCAATCAAGTCCAAAAACAAAGGGCCATCGCTGAAATTCCCTTTGGGAACAGATCAACTGGGCCGCGACATGCTGCAACGGATGATCCAGGCGGGCAAAGTCTCGCTTGCGGTGGGCTTCGTTGCCATGATGATCGCGATCATTTTTGGCACGCTGATCGGCGTGCTGGCAGGCTATTACCGCCGCCTCGACGGCCCGCTAATGCGGCTGACCGACATGTTCCTCGCCCTGCCACTGGTGCCGCTGCTGCTGGTGATCATGATGCTGTTCCGCGACCGCACCGCCAGCATCCTTGGCCCCGAACTTGGTGCCTTTACCCTGATCGTATTTGCCATCGGCATCACCTCGTGGATGCAAGCCGCCCGCATCGTGCGCGGTGAGGTGCTGGCGCTGAAAGAGCGCGAATATGTGCTCGCCGCGCGCTCCATCGGTTCTGCCTCGCGCCGCATCATCACCCGGCATATCCTGCCGAACGTGGTGTCTCCGGTTATGGTCGCCGCCACCCTTGGCATCGCCGAGGCCATCATCACCGAATCCGTGCTGTCCTTCCTTGGCCTGGGCTTTCCACCCGATTTCCCGACATGGGGACGGCTGCTGTTCGATGGTCTGAGTTACATGCAGGTTTATCCTGAGCGGGTGATCTGGCCCGGCCTCGCGATCTCGTTGACGGTGCTCTCGGTGAACTATATCGGAGACGGATTGCGCGACGCTTTGGACCCGCGCATCCGGGGGCGTTAAGACCATATGAAGTTACTTCTGATCCACACGGGCGGCACCATTGGCATGGTGGCGACGCCCACAGGTTTCGCCCCCGCTGAGGGCGTGATTGAGCAGGCTTTGGCCGATTTGGGGGCAAGCGATGTCACCCTGCTGCCCTTGCTGCCGCTGATTGATTCTGCACAGGCCACGCCCGCCGACTGGAACCGTATCGCACAAGCGATCTTCGACAATCACAGCGATTACAACGGCTTCATCGTCACTCATGGCACCGACACCCTCGCCTTCACCGCAAGTGCGTTGTGCTTTGCGCTGGCAGGTCTGAAGCGCCCAGTGATCCTGACCGGGGCGATGCGGCCGCTGACGGTCGAGAAATCCGACGGGGTGCAAAACCTGAAAGACGCGCTAAAAGCCGCCGAAACCGCGCCGCCCGGCATCTGGGTGCAATTCTCGGGTCAACTGCTGCACGGCGCGCGGGTCCGCAAGGCGCATAGCTCTGCGCTCGATGCCTTTACCGCCAGCCGCAGCGCTGTGCCGCCGCTGCAGCCCGGCAAAATTCCAACGTTCACCCCCTACAAACCCGCCGAGATCGGCATCCTCAGCATGGCTCCCGGCCAGTCGGAAACCTTCCTGACCAACGCCTTGACCACCCTCGACGCCGTGGTGTTGCGCGTCTTCGGCGCGGGCACCATTCCCGAGACAGCCGCCCTGCGCGCAGGTCTGCTTGCCGCGCAATCCCGCCACGCGCCCGTCATCGCGATCAGCCAATCCCCCAAGGGCGGCATCGCTTTGGGCACCTATGCGGCGGGTAATCTGATGCTGGAATCCGGCGTGATCGACGGCCGCGACATGACGCCCGAGGCCGCCTATACCAAACTCGCGCATGTGCTCAGCCTGCCCGCAGATCAGCGCGAAGCCGCCCTTGCCCGGACGCTCTGCGGTGAGGTCAGTGCATCCCGGCTTTGATACGCCGCAAAGCCCCCCAGACGCCCAGCACCACAACCGGCGTCAGCACTGCCATCGCCGCGCCCTTGGAAATGCCTAAGCCCTCGATCAGCGGATAGGCGGCATAAGCCGCCAAAGACACCGCGTAATAGCTGATCGCCACCACCGACAGCCCCTCAACGGTATGCTGCAAGCGCAGCGCCAGATCGGCCCGCCTGTCCATGCTTTCCAGCAGCTTCTGGTTCTGCGCCGAACGTTCGACATCAACCCGCGTGCGAAGCAACTCGGCGGCGCGTTGCGCCCGCTCTGCCATCGACCCCAACCGCGCCTCGGCGGATTTCACCGTCCGCATCGCCGGATCATAGCGCCGCATCATGAACTCGCCAAAGGTCTGCCGCCCCTGCACGCGTTCTTCACGCAAAGCCGAAATCCGCTGGTTCACAATCGCCTCATAGGCCCCGGTCGCGCCGAACCGGAAGCTGTGCTGCACCGCGAGGCTTTCCAACTCCGCCGAGATCGCGAGCAGTTCGTGCAATGCCGCCTCGGCAGGCCGCGACACGCCATCCAGCCCCGACACCAGTGCCGACAGCCGTGGGTCCAGCGCGTTCAGCCGCCCGGTCAGCCCGCGCGCCCGCATCAGCCCCAGCATCGACATGGCGCGATAGGTCTCAACCTCGCACAACCGCTGCACAATCCGGCCAATCCGCCGCGCCCCGGTGTCTGCTTGGACAAACACCGCAAACCGCATATTGCCCGCCGGATCAATTCTGAAATCCCCTGCGATCAGCGCCGCGCCATCGACCACCCGCGCCACCGCAAGGCTTTCCGGCACAAACCACTCCTCCAACTTGGCCAGCATCGCGGCCTCGTCCTCCATCACCTCGACCCGGATCAGCACCGCCGCCACCCGCTTGCCGGGGGCAGCCTGAACCCAGTCTTCGGGGAAAACCTCCATCTCGGCGGGGTCAAACGCCCGCGCCGACAGAACCGGAGTGAAGGCCGAATAGGTGACAAACTCGGTATGGCTTTCCCATTTCACATCCGCCCGCCCCAATGGCCCCGAGAAATGCGTGGCATCGGGTTGCGGATGCGCTGATCCATTGCGATCCAGCAGCGCCAGCAAATGCGCACGGTCTGCCCCCCGGTCACGGTTCTGCGCTTCCACCGGTTCCTTGATCGCGATGTAGGCAGCGACACAGGGCGCGGATAGCGCCGGAAATGGCCGCGCGTGCAACTCGTTAACAAGCGCATAGCGGAGGGGATGGTCGGTGTTCATCATCGGGCCTTACGTCAGTAGGAATGACCCATTTGGTGGCCTCCGCGCCGTGAGTGCCAGCATTTTCGCGGAATACCGGGGTATGCACCCACGCTGTTGCAGAAAAGCAAAACCCCGGCACAAAGGCCGGGGCTTCATGGGTAGGGTGCGTGATTTCACGCACCTTGCTCAGTCGATCATCGGCAACAAAGCGTCCAACGACTTTTTCGCATCGCCGTAGAACATCCGGGTGTTTTCTTTATAGAACAACGGGTTCTCGATCCCCGAATACCCGGTGCCCTGCCCGCGCTTGCTGACAAACACCTGCTTGGCTTTCCAACATTCCAACACCGGCATGCCCGCGATGGGTGAGTTCGGATCTTCCTGCGCCGCTGGGTTGACGATGTCGTTCGAGCCGATAACGATGGCCACATCGGTGGTGGGGAAATCCTCGTTGATCTCGTCCATCTCCATGACGATATCGTAGGGCACCTTCGCCTCGGCCAACAGCACGTTCATATGCCCCGGCAGACGCCCCGCCACCGGATGGATCGCAAACCGCACGGTCTTGCCCGCCGCGCGCAGCTTGCGGGTCAGCTCCGACACCGATTGCTGCGCCTGCGCCACCGCCATGCCATAGCCCGGAATGATGATGATGGAATCCGCATCGTTCAGCGCGGCCGCCACGCCTTCGGCATCAATGGCAATCTGCTCACCCGTAACCTCCATCGCAGGCCCCGTGGTGCCGCCAAAGCCGCCCAGGATCACCGATACGAAAGACCGGTTCATCGCCTTGCACATGATATAGCTCAGGATCGCACCCGAAGAACCGACCAGCGCGCCCACAACGATCAGCAAATCATTCGACAGCGAGAAACCAATCGCCGCCGCAGCCCAACCCGAATAGCTGTTCAGCATCGACACCACCACCGGCATATCCGCACCGCCGATGCCCATGATCAGATGATAGCCGATGAACAAAGCCGCTACCGTCATGCCCAGCAGCGCCAAAGTGCTGCCCGATTGCAGATAAACCACCAGCAAAACCAGCGACACAATCGCCGCCGTGGCATTCAACACATGCCCCCCCGGCAGCTTTTTCGCCTTGCCGTCGACCTTCCCCGCCAGCTTGCCAAAGGCGACCACCGAGCCGGTAAACGTCACCGCCCCGATGAACACGCCCAAGAAAGTCTCGACCCGCAGGATCGACACCTCAACCCCGGATTTATGCGCAACCACCGCCGCAAAGCCGTCCAGCACGGCACGCGCGGCCTCATCCAAGCCACCCACCCGCACCATCTCGATATGGGTGTTATACCCGATGAACACCGCCGCCAGACCGACCAGCGAGTGCATCGCCGCCACCAGTTGCGGCATTTCGGTCATCTGCACCTTTTGCGCGACATACCAGCCAATCGCGCCACCAGCTGCGATCATCACCAAAGAAATCAACCAGTTACTTGCCCCCGGCCCGTAAAGCGTCGCCGCAACCGCCAGCGCCATGCCGACTATACCATACCAAACCGCGCGCTTGGCACTCTCCTGCCCCGAAAGCCCACCCAAAGACTGAATGAACAAAACGGCTGCGACCACATAGGCCGCCGTGGTGAATCCATATTCCATGCTGCCCGCTCCCTTACGACTTCTGGAACATGGCAAGCATGCGCCGGGTGACCATAAAGCCACCGAAAATGTTGATCCCCGCCATGAACACCGAAAGCGCCGCCAGCACCATCACCAGCCAGCTGCCCGAGCCGATCTGCATCAGCGCGCCCAAGATAATGATCGAGGAGATCGCATTGGTGATCGCCATCAGCGGCGTGTGCAAAGAATGGCTGACGTTCCAGATCACCTGCACGCCGACATAAACCGACAGCACGAACACGATAAAATGCGACATAAAGCTAGCCGGAGCATACAGCCCCGCGAGCAAAATCAACCCGCCGCCGATCACCAGCATCCCCACCTGATTGCGGGTCTGCGCCTTGAAGCTAGCAGCTTCTGCTGCGCGCTTTTCGTCATGGGTCAATTCCTTGACCTTTTCCTTCGGCTTTTGCACCGCAATCGCCGCAATTTTCGGTGGCGGTGGCGGGAAAGTGATCTCATGCGCTTTGGCCACGGTCGCACCGCGGATCACGTCATCGCCCATATTGTGATCAATCACACCGTCTTTCTTTGGTGTAAGATCGGTCAGCATGTGCCTGATATTGGTGGAATAAAGCGTCGAGGCTTGGGCCGCCATCCGGCTGGGGAAATCGGTATAGCCAACAACGGTAACGCCATTGTCCGACACGATCTTCTGATCCATCACAGTCAGATCGCAGTTGCCACCCCGCTCGGCCGCAAGGTCAACCACAACCGAGCCCGGCTTCATCGCAGCCACCATATCGGCGGTCCACAGCTTTGGCGCAGGCCGTCCGGGGATCAACGCCGTGGTGATCACGATGTCCATCTCTGGCGCCAATTCGCGGAACTTCGCCAACTGCTTGGCCGCAAAGGCGGGGCTGGAGGGCGCCGCATAACCGCCCGTCGCCGCGCCATCGGGCAGTTCAGAGGCGTCAAACTCCAGATACACGAAACTCGCGCCCATCGACTCGATCTGCTCGGCCACTTCCGGGCGCACGTCAAACGCATGCACAATCGCGCCAAGGCTCACCGAAGTACCAATCGCCGCAAGCCCCGCCACGCCCGCACCAACCACCAGCACCTTGGCCGGAGGCACCTTGCCCGCCGCCGTCACTTGGCCCGTGAAAAACCGCCCGAAATTCGAGCCCGCCTCGATCACCGCGCGATACCCTGCGATATTCGCCATCGATGACAGAGCATCCATCTTCTGGGCGCGCGAAATCCGCGGCACCATATCCATCGCCACCACGGTCGCCCCGCGTGCCTTGACGATCTCCAGCAGTTCCGGGTTCTGCGCCGGCCAGAACATCGAGATCAGCGTCTGCCCCTCGCGCAACGCCTGCGCCTCGGCCACTTCCGGCCCGCGCACCTTCACCAGCACATCCGCAGCCGCGACCACATCAGCAGCCGAGGCCAGAACCTCAACGCCCGCCTTGGCATACAAAGCGTCGGAAAACCCCGCCTTCGCCCCCGCCCCAGCCTGAATGACGCAAGTATGCCCCAGTTTCACCAGTTGCAGGCCTGAATCCGGGGTCATCGCCACCCGGTTTTCGCCCGCAAAAATCTCGCTCAACGCACCTATTTTCACTGTTTTCTCCCGTAGTTTGCGCGGTTCAAGGAGCAACCGTGACCGCCAAATCCCCGCCGAGCCTTAACATCGAAGTTCAAGAGTTCAACGCCTGATTGCCGCTTCTGGTGAAAAACCTGTCGGCAATGGGCGATTGCGGCGCGAAAACCCACAGCCGCCGCAGCGCGCAAGTCGATTTTTCCACACCAAGCAAGAAGCGCAGACATTTTTCCCGACATGGCAATATCGGCAATATCAACTGCATAGCTGGCGGCATCAATGCTAGCGCAAACATGGGTATTTCCGGCCGCAAAGCCGCTGCCTGCAAATCATTTCAAGCTTGAAATTTTATCCATCCGCCGCTATTGCTTCGCGCAAAGCAACCCTGCAACCTGCCGCACAGGAGCCGCCATGACCGATTTCGCCGCCACCAAAGCTCAGTTCCATCTGCCTGCAGGCATGGTCTATCTGGACGGCAACTCGCTGGGCCCTCTGCCGGTTGCTACTGCCGCACGGGTGGCGCAAACGGTGACGGCAGAATGGGGCGAGATGCTGATCACCGCCTGGAACAAAGCGGCGTGGATGGACAAACCGATGCGCGTCGGCGACCGCATCGCGCGGCTGATCGGCGCGGAAGCTGGCCACGTGGTGATGGGCGACACGTTGTCGATCAAGGTCTATCAGGCCCTTGCCTCCTGTCTGGAAATGAGCCCGACCCGGAAAGTGATTGTGTCGGATACCGGCAACTTCCCTTCTGATCTCTACATGGCCGAGGGCCTCTGCCGCACCTTGGGCAACGGCTACACCCTCAAAACCGTCGCCCCTGAAGATGTGCTGGACGCCATCGACGACAGCGTCGCCGTCACCATGATCACCGAAGTCGATTACCGCACCGGGCGACGCCACGACATGGCCGCGATCACTGCCCGCGCGCAACAGCACGGCGCGCTGACGATCTGGGATCTGGCCCATTCCGCAGGCGCCTTCCAAGTCGAACTCGCCAAATGCAATGCCGATTTCGCCGTCGGCTGCACCTATAAATACCTCAACTCCGGCCCCGGCGGCCCCGCCTTCATCTACGTCGCCCCCCGCCATGCCGATACCGCCCGCCCGGCGCTGTCGGGCTGGCAAGGCCACGCCGCGCCCTTCGCCTTTGATCTTGATTACCGCCCCGCCACCGGCGCGGAACGGATGCGCGTCGGCACCCCGCCGATCCTGCAACTGGCCGCTTTGGAAGCCTCGCTCGACATCTGGGACACGGTAGACATGGCTGCCTTGCGCGCGGCCTCGCTCAAACTACAAGACCAATACATCGCTGGCATTGAAGCCACCTGCCCCACTCTGACCCTAGCCACCCCCCGCGCCCATGAAGACCGCGGCAGCCAAGTCTCCTTCCGTCATCCCGAAGGCTACGCCATCATGCAAGCCATGATCGCCCGCGGCGTCATTGGCGATTTCCGCGCCCCCGACATCATCCGCTGCGGCTTCACACCGCTGTTCATCGACGAGGCCGACGTGGCCAAAGCCATCGCCATCCTCGCCGATATCATGCAAAACAACCTCTGGGACCGCCCCGAATACAAAACCCGCGCGAAAGTCACCTGATGCTTAGCCCTTTCACATTGGCGCAAATATCCCCGCCGGAGGCTCCCAAGGCCGCCGCCGAAGCCTCCGGCGGGAGTATTTTGACCAATGTGAAAGCCACAAGCACCGCGCTCTGCCGCCCCGCCGGCTGGATCGCCCGATGGCGCACCATCGGCAATCTTACGGTGCTGAACTGCCGAACTCATTCCATCGCCTGACGCCCCATTCGGGGAAACCCATGTGACAGGAGAGAATGATATGACCAATGATTCAAAATCCACCAACGAAAAATCCGGCTGCCCGATGCACGCGGCCCCCTACAACCCCGCCAGCGAAGGCGCGCAGATGTCGTTCGATGGGCGGATGTCCTACGGCGACTATCTGCACATCGACCAGATCCTGTCCGCCCAGCGGCAACTGACCCCGGCGCATGATGAGATGCTGTTCATCATCCAGCACCAGACCTCCGAGCTCTGGATGAAACTCGCGCTGCATGAACTCAATGCCGCCCGCCGAGCCATCGCCGCCAATCGCGCGCCGGAAGCCTTCAAGATGCTCGCCCGCATCTCCCGCATCTTCGAGCAGTTGAACAACGCCTGGGACGTGCTGCGCACCATGACGCCGTCCGACTACACCACCTTCCGCGAAGGCCTCGGCCAATCCTCCGGCTTCCAGTCCTGGCAATACCGTCTGATCGAATACGCCGTCGGCAACCGCAACCTCGCGATGCTGAAACCCCACGCCCACCGCGCCGATCTGACCGCCCTGTTGGAAGCCGAACTCGCCCGCCCCAGCCTTTATGACGAAGCGCTACGCCACCTTGCCCGCGCGGGTCTGCCCGTGCCTGAAGACGTGCTGAACCGCGATCTGCGCCAGCCTTGGACGGTGCATGAAGGCGTGCAACGGGTCTGGGAAACCGTCTACCGCGACCCCACGCAATACTGGCAGGCCTACGAGTTGGCCGAGAAATTGGTGGATTTCGAGGATTACTTCCGCCGCTGGCGGTTCAACCATGTCACCACGGTCGAACGCGTCATCGGTCTGAAACGCGGCACCGGTGGCACCGGCGGCGTGAGTTATCTGCGCCGGATGCTGGATGTCGAGTTGTTCCCCGAACTCTGGCATCTGCGCACAACTTTGTAGGCGCAGCAGATGCCCAGGCTTGTGGCGCGCCTATGTAATCCCCTGATGCGCGATACCCCACGAGCTTGTGATTAATCGCATATTGGAAACAAGGGCTTTGACCTTGCTTTTCGCCTCCACTAGCGTCTTTACAAGAGAATCTGGGCGGCACCTCTCGGCCGCCCCCTTTTTGTGATGGGCTGATGGATGCGTTTTTTGACGGTTAAACTTATGGCAGCGACAGCTTTGTCGCTGACACTCGCGGCCTGCGTGCCAGGCGCAACCCTGACCGGAGCGCCCCCCGCTGTCGCGCAAGCTCCAATCCCAACCGATAACGTGGCGCATTACACGGGTGTGGTTGATGACGGCTTCACCGTGCCGACCGTGCCGGTCGAAAAAGTGCCCGCCGCCTATCAGGTGCAGCAGGTGGAATATGCCAGCGCGGAAGCCGTTGGCACCATCATTATCAACCCGGCCGAAAAGCACCTCTATTATATCAGCGGCAAGAACAAAGCCCTGCGCTATGGCATCGCGGTCGGCAAGGCTGGTTTCCAATGGGCGGGCACCGCCAACATCACCAACCGCACGCATTGGCCTAAATGGACCCCGCCGCCGGAAATGATCGAGCGGAAGCCCGAACTGGCGAAAT
Organism: Cypionkella sp.; assembly: GCA_046590425.1. Lineage (GTDB taxonomy): Bacteria > Pseudomonadota > Alphaproteobacteria > Rhodobacterales > Rhodobacteraceae > Cypionkella. The sequence goes on from JBKJTI010000208.1 coordinate 23,583, forward strand.
GGGAAAAAGGCCAACCCGGCGGTCCGACCAACCCGCTGGGCGCGCGGGCTTTGTATCTGACCACCAATGGCGTCGATTACGGCTACCGAATCCACGGCACGCCGGAATGGTTCTCGATCGGCAAGAATGCCTCGTCGGGCTGTATCCGCATGATCAACCAGGACGTGATGGATCTGTATAACCGCGTGCAGGACGGCGCCAAGGTTGTGGTGCTGAACGCCGATGGCACCTACCCCGAAAAGCTGAAACTGCCGCCACCCGCACCGAAAAAGAAAAAACCCACGCCCGCCCCGGCCCCGGTTGAGGCTGTAGCACCCGTGCTGAGCGCGACGCCCACTATGCTGCCACGTGCCACGACTTTGCCCGCAGCACCTGCGGCGGTGACAACCCCGGCTGACGTCCCAACTGAGGCCCCAACTGAGGCATCACCTGCCGCAACCATGGCCCCGGATGCGACGACGGCTCCCGCCGAGACGATGGCCCCTGCGGCAGCAACCCCGGCTCCGGCTGCAACCGCTCCAGTGGCTACGACGCCAGCAATGACCGCTCCGGCAGCGACCGCTCCGGCAGCGACACCAACGCCTGCGGCACCAACCACGCCCAGCACCTGCGCCGTCCCACTCGTGAACGGTGTCTGCCCGCAGCCATAAGCCGATCGATCTGACCAACAAAAAACCCGCCTCCGTTGGAGGCGGGTTTTTTCATATCTAAGCGGCGGCAGAGATCACAACCACTTGTCGTAATCGCTGACCAGCAAATGTGTCGGGGCCACATCTTCTTCGATATCGGCAAACCGCCCGATCGGCTCGCGGAACACGTTGTCGGTGACATCGTCGTTCACGGTGGAAACCTCGCCGATCAGCACATCACCGCCCTCCCCCCAGAACGCATGCCAGTCGCCCGGCATCAGCGTCACCGACTCACCTGGCGCAAGTTTCAACTTGTCACCGGGGCGATAGGGCCGCTCAATGCCATCGCAGCGCACCAGACCGCCGCGATCCGCCGCCCAGTTGCCTTTGTCATCCGAGCCGTAAAGCTCCACCACCAAAGTTGCCCCGCCGCGGTTGATGATATCTTCCGCCTTGATGACATGAGTGTGCATCGGCGAAAGCTGATCCTGCCGCGAAATCAACAGCTTCTCGGCATAGCACATGCCGCCACCGCGTTGCAGATCGCCGAGTGAGCCGTTGCGCAGGGTGAACAGAAACAGCCCCATCTGATCAAAGCGCCCTTGGCCGTAATCGGTGATATCCCAGCCACAACGCCCGTCAATCACCCGGCTCGCAATCGGCTTGTTCGCCTTGAACTCCGCCGGAGTCCAGTTGGCAAACGGCGGCAAGACAAAGCCATAGTGGCCGATCAGTTCCTCTGCCCCAGCCATGATCTCATTGATACGCGAACGCTTCATCTTCATTTCCCCCAGATTCTGGTCGCAGTATACCGCCAATGTTTGCGCCAACAACGCCAAAGGCAGATCGGAATTCGCGCGAATTCCGTACACGATTTTCGCGCGAAAATCGCCTACGACAGCCGGCGGATCGGCTCGTTATTGCAGAAAATCACAAACTGCCCGGCGTTCTCCACCACCGGAAACCCCCGTCGATTGGTTTCTGCCAAAAACGCCTCGCGCCCAATGTAGCGCTCGACATCCCGAACTTTGCGCCGGACGATGGCACCACTCCGAGCGGCTGGCGAGCCAAAAAGCTGCAAGAAAACCTGCTGCGCACTGATCGGGGGCAAAGCGGACATGCAAATATCCTGCCGCGCCTTGGTTAAAGAATCCTTAAACGCGCCCCGCCCAAGCCCGTACGGCATCGCCAAACGCCGTGAACAAGGGCCGCGACACAGGATCATTCGCCGCATTCCATTCCGGATGCCACTGCACCGACAGCGTGAACCCCGGCGCATCCTTGACATAAAGCGCCTCAGGCGTGCCGTCCGGCGCGGTGCCGTCAATCACGATCCGGCTGCCTACCCGCGCCACCCCCTGCCCGTGCAGCGTATTGGTCATCACCTCTGAAGCGCCCATCAAGTGATGAAACACCCCGCCTTTGGTGAATTTCACCACATGGCGATGCGCAAACACCTCCTCCATCGTGCCCTCCGGCGGCATCCGGTGGTTCAACCGCCCCGGCAGATCGCGGATCTCGGGGTAAAGCGAGCCGCCCATCGCCACGTTGACCTCTTGAAACCCGCGACAGACCCCCAAAAACGGCTGACCACTTTTCACGCAAGCCCGGATCAGCGGCAAAGTGATCGCATCACGCCCGCGGTCAAACGCGCCATGCGCCGGGGTCTCCGGCTCGCCATATTCATCTGGATGCACATTCGGGCGGCCCCCGGTCAGCAAAAACCCATCGCAGACCGCCATCAGATCAGCCACCGAGACAAACCGGGGGTCCGCAGGCACGATCAGCGGGACGCAATCTGCCACCTCGGCCACCGCTTCCGAGTTGATATGCCCGGCGGCATGCACCTCATAGCGCTCGTTCATGGTATGGGCGTTGCCGATGATCCCGACAACGGGGCGGCGCGTGGCTTTGGGCAGGATAGGGTCGCGCATCACAGGCCTGTCTTGAAAATCTGCCGCCATCATATCAGCGCAGCGGGTAAGATGAAGGGCGAAAGCCACCCCGTGCCGCCGGTGGCTTCACTTCTGCCTGATTTTGCGGCATGACGCCGGAAACTTCGCCCGTTCGCAAGCCCGTTCTACTGCGCCGCATGTCGCAAACGCGCGGGACGCCAACCCGCACCGCGCCTAGACACAGGCCATCCCCTGCAGGATCAGACATGCCCGCCGCCCTCGCTCGCCCCGCCACTGCCCCGCTGATCGGAGTCGCCTTCATGCTGGGCGCGATGGCCCTGCTGCCCTTCCTCGACGTCTTCGCCAAGTTCCTCGGCCAGCAAGGCGTGCCGGTTCTGCAGATCGTCTGGGCCCGGCTGTTTGTCGGGGCTCTCGTCGCGCTGCCCTTTGCCCTGCCGCATCAGGGCGTAAAAGGCCTGATCCCGGATCGCCCCGCCTATCACAGCTTTCGCGCAAGCTTCCTGATCCTTGCCACCTTCTGCTTCTTTCTGGCGCTGAAATTTCTGCCGATTGCCGACGCCCTCGCGATCTTTTTCGTACAACCGCTTGTCGTCACCGTGCTGTCGGCCCTCGTGCTGAAAGAGGCGGTGCCACGCAACCGCTGGGCCGCCGTCGCGGTCGGGTTCATAGGCACGCTGATCATCATCCGCCCCGGCTTTGTGGCGCTTAATCCCGGTAGCCTGCTGGCACTCGCCGCAGGTACGTTCCTCGCAATCTATTTCGTGATGACGCGCCATATCTCGGGCCGCGCCCCGGCCATGGTGACCACCTTTCAGACCAACGCCGTCGGCGCCGCCCTGCTCAGCCTTGCCATGCCGCTTGTCTGGCACAGTCCCACCCCGTCGCAATGGCTGATGTTTGCCGGCCTCGGCGTCATCGCGACCTTTGGCCATTACCTGATCGTGCGCGCCTATGATTATTCCGAGGCCTCGCTGCTCGCCCCGCTCGCCTATACCGAGATGGTGGTCGCCACCGCCGTCGGCTGGTATTTCTTCGGCGACTTCCCTGATGCACTGACCTTCCTCGGCGTCGCCGTGCTGATCGCCTGCGCGCTCTACATCACGATGACAGAGCGTAACCGCGCCACACCCGACGCGACGGAACAGCCCTAGGCCCTTCATGCACCACCCGAGGATCCATCAGCAAGGCATTGATCCTACACCAATATATCTTATCTCCCAATGCGCTTCCGGCTTTCACATTGGCGTAAATACTCCCGCCGGAGGCGCACCTCACCCCATGCACCCACGCTGACATCCAATCTCGCAGCCGAGCGATCGTCACCAAACCCCTAACCCTGCACCGCCACATCCAACCAATACTGCCGCATCCAGTCCGCACTCACCGCATCCGCCAGTTTCGCCACCCCCGGTCGCAGACTGCCTACGACAGGTTCTGCCACGTCCAAAGCCGCACAAATCCGTGCCACCTCTGCCACCGGATCAGCCGACAGGTTGTCATAGCTGATCCGCAACGGCGCGATGCCCTGCGCCGCAAACCAGCGCAGCCACGCGTCATCGAATGCCTGCAACTCCGCCACAATCGCTCTGATCCGCGCGAAGTCATACTGCGGCACTTGCGGCGGTGACAGCCGCTCCAACTCCACGCCATCCGGCCCAATATGCCACAACCCGCTCTGCTCGGCTTTGGTCAAAGACACCGCCTGCGCCAGCTTGTCCGAACGGCTCAGATGCACAAACAACACCTCGCCAAACGCCGCCCGCAGTTGCGCCACATCCGAGGCCAGCCCCGGATAAACCGCGTCAATCAACCCCACCAGGCCGTCCAGATTCTCCCGCATCAACCGCAAACCAAACACACCGGTCTCAGCCGTGCCAGCGCTGATCGCAGCCGCCAGATAAGCCGCGCCATAAGCGGCGTCACTCAGATCACCGCGCTCGGGCAAGCCCCAAGCCTGCGCCCAAACCGGATCGACATCGCGCATGAAAAACGAATCCGGCGCGCCCGCCACTTTTGTCGCCGCCAACAGATCGCACAGCAACGTGCTGCCACTGCGCGGCGTGCCGCAGATGACATAGCTTTTCAGCAAGACCTGACCTCTCTCCACAGCCTCTCCAACGTGCGCCCCAGCCAGATACGGATTCCGCACTCCCGCTTTGGAAAATCCATGCCCCGGAGTTGCTCTTTTAGAAATACTCCCGCCGGAGGCTCCGCCATCACACCAAAGCCCTCGATCCCAAAATCATCCCCCGGCAGCGCGGTCGAGCGCCGCCTCGATGGCGGCTGGGACCGTCCGCTGTTCGCGGTCACCCGTTTACCGCTTCGAGTATCGTAACACCCCCGCCACCCGGTCGCCGCCGCCCGCATCCGAAGGGTGCGCCACGCCGTTCATCACCAGAATCTCGGGGAAATCAAACGGCGACATCCCCACAATGCAGGCCACATTGACACCAAACTGCCCAGGGTCCGAGCGCCGCTGATGATGGGTATAGATGCCGCAGGTCTTGCAGAAATAATGCCGCGCCACCTTGGTGTTGAACTGATACAGGCTCAAATTCTCCTCGCCCTGCAGGAACACAATCTCGCCAACCCGTACCGAGACCACGACCGCGCCGCGCATCCGGCACAGCGAACAGTCGCAACGCCGTGCAGAACTCACCCCGTCGCTCAGCCGCAGCCGAAACTGCACCGCCCCGCAGTGGCAAGCCGCATCCAGCATCCCGCCCACTTCCTCCGTCATTGCACCCACCTCCCCTTGCATGGCAACAGGCTAGAGAGGTTAAGGAGCACATACATCGAAAAACGCCGTCCCGCCCCTTCCACCACCGCATTTTTCAACCATTGTGCTTTGAGGCCGATGCCCAACCTTGCTTTGCGCAAAGCCAAAACGACTCAAGCCCGGCAGAAGGCCATGGGCCCCGGCAAACCTCCGCAAGATTTGCTCTTTGCCAAATACTCCCCGAAGAGCGTCCTTTGATCAAAGTCCGGCGCAAGGCCACAAAACCATCCCCCGGCAGCGCGGTCGAGCGCCCCCTCGATGGGGGCCGAGACCGCCCCTGGTCTCAATTCACCCCAACAAAGATTAAGGCAGTCTTAACAACCCCCAGCTAACCCTTTGAAACTCCACATCCGAAAACCTGTCCACGCGTGGACAGACCTCAAACCCCGGCCCCCTCCGCGACCACCCGTGCCGCCGCAACCAAGGCCCCGCCACCATGCGGAATATCCAAAGCGATCATCCCCGCCTCCATCACCGCCAGCGCCCCGAGGGTCATATGAGCGTTCACATGCCCCATATGCGCCACCCGCAAGAACCCGTGATAGGACGGGTCCGAACTCGCAGCCATGCCGAGGCCAATTCCCAACGTCACCCCCGCGCGATGCTCGCACCACTCCCGCAGCCGGGTGGCATGTGGTGCCCCAAACCGCGCCGCCGTCACCGATCGCCCGCGATCCGCCGGGTCCGCCACATTCATCCCAATCGCGGGATTTCCTGCCGCCCAGCAATCAAACGCCGCCCAAACCGTGCGCGCCAGACACTCATGCCGCGCCCAGACCGCAGGAAGACCCTCCTCACCGATCATCGTCAAAGCTTCGCGCAGCCCATAGAGATGATGCGTGGGGGCAGTGCCGTTCCACAACTGCCAGAACTCCTCGCCCTCGGCCCGCGGGAGCCAATTCCAATACGGCGTTCGCAGATCCGCCCCCACCGTCCTCGCCCGCGCCTTGTCCGAGAACCAGACAAACCCCATCCCCGGCGGCGTCATCAGCCCCTTCTGGCTTGCCGCCACCGTGACATCGACACCCCAATCATCCATCCGGTACTCATCGCAGCCCAGCGAGGCGATGCAATCCACCGCCAACAACGCGCCATGCCCGGCGCTGTCCATCGCCGCCCGCAGTGCCGCCACATCGGTGAGGATCGTCGAGGCCGTATCGACCTGCGTCGTCAGCACCGCCTTGATCCGGCCCGCCTTATCGGCCCGCAGCACCGCCTCTACCCGCGCCATATCGACCGGGGTCGATTTGCCGAAATCCAGCACCTCCACCTCAATCCCCATCGCCCGCGCCGAATTCGCCCAGCTAAGCCCAAACTGCCCGGTCGCCAGCACCAAAGCCTTCTCACCGCGCGAAAACATATTGGCGTTGGCGGCCTCCCAGACCGCATGGCCGTTGCCGATATAAGCCGCAACTGACCCCTTGGTCCCCGCCAGTGCCTTCAGATCGGGCCAAAGCGACGCCGCCAGATCATACAAAGCCCCCTCATAAATGTTCGGCGCCGCCCGGTGCATCGCGGCCAACACCCGGTCGGGCATCACCGAGGGGCCCGGAATGGCAAGGTAAGGGCGGCCGTTGGCAAGGGTCATGTCAGGCTCCAAATATAAACCTGACATGGCTAACCGGGCCGATATGCCGCGTCAATCTCCAGCGGCAGGGCCTCGCCTCCAGCCGCAGCTACGCTTGCCCTCACCGTCTGTGCAAGCTAGAGCAAATCAGCCGTTCGCAATCGCCAACCGGTCTCAATGGAAAGTGCCCAAGCCTTGACCAAAACCAAACCCAGTCAGCATGGGCCTAGCCTGCTCCGGCGATTTTGGTCAAGCTATATCCATCAGCACAGCTGGGGCATCCTCGCGTGCCTGCTGTTGATGATCATCGAGGGCAGCGCACTTGGTGGCCTGTCTTATCTGCTGAAACCGCTGTTCGACGTGGTGTTTACGCCGGGAGGCGAGGCGGCACTCTATGGCGTCGGCTTTGCCATTTTCGGGCTGTTTGCCACCCGCGCCTTCACCGTCGTGGTCTCCCGCACGCTGATCTGGTCGATCTCGCAGCGTGTGTCAGCGGCGATGCAGTCTGATCTTTTGCGCCATATCCTGACGCTGGATGCGCCGTTCTTCCAAACCAACCCGCCCGGCGTGCTGATCGAGCGCGTGCAAGGCGACACCGGGGCGGTGCAAGGCATCTGGAGCGCCCTCGTCACCGGCATAGGCCGTGACCTGCTCGGTCTGGCCACGCTGCTGGCGGTGGCGATCTCGATTGATCTGCGCTGGACTCTGGCGGCACTGATCGGTGCCCCCCTGCTGATCCTGCCCGCCGCTATGTTGCAACGCTATGTGCGGCGCAAATCCAATGAGTTGCGCGATCAGGCGGGCCAGCGCGCCACCCGACTGGATGAGATTTTCCACGGCATTAACGCGGTCAAGCTGAACCGGATGGAAGATTACCAGACCGGGCGCTTCCGCACCGTGCTGAAGTCGATCCGCCGCGCCGAAGTGCGCTCGATCTTCGCGCGCAGCCTGATGCCGGGGATGATTGATCTGGTCACGGGCCTTGGTTTTTTTGCGGTGCTGCTGATGGCAGGGGATGAGATTTCATCCGGCCAACGCACCACCGGCGATTTCATGTCATTCTTCACCGCGATGTCGCTGACCTTCCAGCCGCTGCGCCGCTTGGGTGAGATGTCGGGCACCTGGCAAGTGGCCTCCGCCAGTCTGGAGCGGATCTATGCGCTGTTCGACGCCCGTCCCGCCTACCCCCGCCCTGCGGCCAGTCTGGCGCTGCCGCAACCCGGCCCGCCGGAAATCCGCTTTGAGGATGTGACCTTCGCGCATGGCGACCAAGCCGTTCTGCATGGGCTGACGTTTACGGCTGAGGCAGGCAAGACCACGGCACTGGTCGGCTCGTCGGGTGCAGGGAAAAGCACGGTGTTCCACCTGCTAACGGGCCTTCTGGAACCCGCCAGCGGTGTAATCCGAATCGGCGGGGTTGCCGCCGCTGGCCTCGCACTCGCCGATCAGCGCGCGCTGTTTGCCACCGTCACGCAAGACTCGGCGTTGTTCGATGAAACTTTGGCCGAGAATATCTCCCTCGGCCGCACTGTCGCCCCCGATGCGCTGGACGCCGCCCTGCGCGCCGCACATGTCGCGGATTTTCTGGCCTTGCTGGCGCGCGGCGTCGATACCCCGGTAGGTCCGCGCGGCTCAGCCCTGTCGGGCGGCCAGCGGCAGCGCGTCGCCATCGCGCGAGCTTTGGTGCAAGACACGCCGGTGCTGCTGCTGGATGAAGCGACCTCGGCCTTGGATGCGCAATCCGAGTCGATCGTTGCCGAGGCTCTCACGCTTGGCAGCCAAGGCCGCACCACTTTGGTGATCGCCCATAGGCTGGCCACCGTGCGCGATGCCGACAAAATCGTGGTGATGGACCACGGCAGGGTTGCGGAAACCGGCACGCATGACCAACTTCTGGCACAGGGCGGGCTTTACGCTGGCCTGTATCGCTTGCAATTCAAGGACTAAGCCATGTTGGGCGAAACCGCCGCCGACCGCCGCGTTTATACCGTCACCGGAGCGGATCGTCTGAGTTTCCTGCAAGGTATGGTCAGCAATGACGTGCTGCCACTTGGTCGCGGTGATGGCGCGGTTTGGGCGGCGCTGCTGACGCCGCAGGGTAAATATCTCGCCGACTTCCTGCTGATCGCACAAGGCGACCGCCTGCTTTTGGATATCAAGGACAGCATTGCTGAGGCTACGCTCCGCCGACTGTCGATGTATCGCCTGCGCGCCGATGTGCAGTTTGCAGCCTCAACTCTGACCGTATCGCGCGGACTTGGCACCCCACCGCCCGGCACCATCGCCGACCCGCGCCACCCAGCGCTCGGCTGGCGTGGATACGGTGCAGCGGGGGGGCCGCCTGCGATCGAGTGGAACGCCATTCGCGTCGCCCATTGCATCCCCGAGACCGGTATCGAGCTTGTCCCCGACGACAGTTACCTGTTGGAATCCGGGTTTGAACGCCTGCACGGCGTCGATTTCCGCAAAGGCTGCTACGTTGGCCAGGAAGTCACCGCCCGGATGAAACACAAGACCGAGCTTAAAAAAGGCCTGATCACCGTAACGATTGAGGGCGAAGCCCCCCCCGGCACCCCGATCCTGCAAGGCGACAAACCCGCAGGCACCCTGTTCACCCAAAGCCAAGGCCGCGCCATCGCCTACCTGCGCTTTGACCGAACTGAGAACCTCACCGCAGACAACGCCAAAATCTCGCTTTGAAAACCCTAACTTAACCCCATCCTCTGTGCTCAAATATCTCCGCCGGAGGCATCTTGGACTGCAACCAGCGCCCAAGCCTCAATCCGCCAACGCCGCATAATCCTGCGCCACCCGATCCCACGTCGCCTCGGAATTGGCCACCATCAACACCCCAGCCCGCCGCGCCAGATCATACGCGGCACCATCCAGAAACCGCGCCACGCCGCCCGCCGCCTGCACCGCCAGCACGCCTGCCGCATGGTCCCACGGATGCGGTTGCGGCCCCGAGATCACAAACTCGACATGCCCCTGCGCCATCAGCCGATATTCATGGCACGAACAGCGCAAGCTGGTGACGCGGCCATAAGACAGCCCTGCCAACACCCCCGCGCGTTTCTGCGAAGGCGGAAACAGCCCCGCCGGAATAAACCCACTCATCTGCGCCGGATCGGAAACCTGCGACACCGCCAACACCTGCGACCGCCCATCCGCCTGCACGAACCGCGCGGGGTCGCCTGCTGTCACCTCAACCCAATCATCCAACAGCGGATCATAAAGCAATCCATACTTGGCAACCCCATCCTGCACCGCTACCGCGATCATGCCAAAGGTCGAAAGCCCCTTGGCAAAGTTCCAGGTGCCATCGACCGGATCAACGATCACCTGCCACCCCGGCCCGGCCATCGCATCGCGCAAAGTGGGGTCAGCCGCCACCGCCTCCTCGCCCAGCACCCGCGCCGCGGGCCAAGTCTTTGCCAAAGCAACCCCGATCATCGCCTCGGCTTCGGTATCCGCCACCGTCACCAAATCGGCGAAGTCGGTTTTCTGCGCGACCTCGCCCGCGCCCAAACTCCGAAACCGAGGCAATACCGCCGCTTTCCCCGCCGCGCGCACTGCCTGCAAAATCACATCCATCACACATCCCCAAACAAAAAGGCCGCCCCAAAGGACGGCCCTGAATTCTTCACCACAGAATCGCCCGACCTTACGCGCGCTCAGAGTATTCCATCAACTCGGTATGCACGATAATATCTTCATCCGGGCCGATGAACGGCGGGATCATGATGCGCACGCCGTTGTCCAGAATGGCAGGCTTGAAGCTGTTCGCCGCGGTCTGGCCCTTTTGCACAGGCTCGGTATCGACCACCTTGCAACGCACTTTTTGCGGCAGGCTGACGTTCAGCGGTTCTTCACCGTAATAGTTCACCGTCGCCATCATGCCGTCTTGCAGGAACGGGCGGCGATCACCCAGCAATTCGGCATCAATTTCAACCTGCTCGTAGGTTTCCGAATCCATGAACACCAAGCGGCCATCAGTTTCATACAGAAACTGCTGGTCCTTGTTTTCCAACTCGACCCGCTCGACCTTGTCTTCAGAGCGGAACCGCTCGTTCAACTTGCGCCCATCGCGCAGGTTTTTCAGCTCTACCTGAGCGAAAGCGCCACCTTTGCCGGGTTTGACATGGTTGACCTTGACCGCCGCCCAAAGTCCGCCGTCATGCTCCATGATGAAGCCCGGTTTGATTTCGTTTCCGTTGATCTTCGGCATTTGCGGTTAAACCATGTCAAAAGGTTGAAGTGAAGCAAGCGCCCCCTATATATCGGGTTAAGCTTGCAAGCAAGACGACTAGATGCGGTAGCCACTCTCACAAGCCATGCTGTTAGCGCATGACAGATATGCAAAAGTTAGCCCCCCGAATCGTTATCAAAACGTTACAAGCGCGGAAGTTACGGAAATACAAGAGCAAGAAAAAAGGACGATGTGATGTTGGATACGGTTGACAGCACAGCCTTCAACTTTGAGCAA
>JBKJTI010000321.1:0-13842 GCA_046590425.1 Cypionkella sp.
CGCTGCCCCCAGTCCATTGGTTTCTCGAACCAATGGCGATACCAATGGACTACCCCGGGATATTTGAGCACAGAGGATGACCATGCAGTCTCTGAAGGATGCTCTGATCGCCAAGGCTTTGGAAGAAGGTTTTTCCAAGGTTGGCATCTGCGCGCCGGATGCGGTGCCGGACACCGCAGGACGGCTGCGCCAGTTTCTACAAGCCGATCACCACGGTCAAATGACTTGGATGGCCGATCGCGAGCATTGGCGCGGCAACGCAGCGGCACTTTGGCCCGAGGCGCGTTCGGTGATCATGCTGGCCGAGGTCTACACACCCGAGGTGGACCCCAGAGACGTGCTGTCTCAGCCCGACCGCGCGGCGGTGTCGGTCTATGCGCAGGGCAAGGACTATCATGATCTGGTCAAACGCCGATTGAAACGGCTGGGCGGCTGGTTTGCAACCGCTGCCAAGGCCGAGATCAAAGTCTTCGTCGACACAGCCCCGGTGATGGAAAAACCCCTCGCCGAAGCGGCGGGTCTAGGCTGGCAAGGCAAACACACCAACCTTCTGTCACGCGATCTGGGCAATTGGTTTTTCCTTGGCGCAATTTTCACCACCGCCGATCTGCCGAAAGATCAAGCCGAGGTCAGCCATTGCGGCACCTGTACCGCCTGCCTTGAGGCCTGCCCGACCAACGCCTTCCCCGCGCCCTATCAACTCGATGCGCGGCGCTGCATTTCCTACCTGACCATCGAGCATAAAGGTCCGATTGATCCCGATCTGCGCGCGCTGATGGGCAACTGGATTTATGGCTGCGATGATTGCCTTGCTGCCTGCCCATGGAACAAATTCGCCCAAGCCGCGAAAGACATTGGCTACCAGCCGAAGGTCGGAGCACCCGAATTGGCCGATCTGGTCTGCCTCGATGACGCGGGCTTTCGCGCGCGCTTTGCGGGCAGCCCGATCAAACGCATCGGCCGGGATCGCTTCGTGCGCAACGTACTTTATGCTATCGGCAACTCTGGCCTGCCGGGGCTGGCCGCCCATGCGACCCCCTTGCGCGACGATCCTGATCGAACCGTGGCCGAGGCTGCTGCTTGGGCCGTGGCCCGACTGCAGGGCACCGTTTAGGGCGCATCAGGTTTGGATTGGATCGAGAATCTCTGCCTCTCGCAGAAGCTCGGACGCGTTTTCGATACCCCTGTTTCTATCAAAACCTGACACGTTCTAGTAAGCGATGGTGACGACGACACTGTCGGTATAGGTGCCGATCGTCGGGGTTTGATTGCCGAAAATCCGCCCGTAAATCGTATAGACTTGCGCCAATCCAGCGCCGGTGCCTGCGACATTGGTCGCCAGCGTATCGCCCCAGGGCTGGCTGCGCGCCGGGTCTTGAAACAGCCCATAGGTCAGCGTCGCCAACAGGTTTTTCATCTTGCGCGCCGCTGGATTGCTCACCCCGGGCCCTTGCCCCAGACCCAGCGAAACCCGGTACGGCGTTCCTTGGGTGCAACTGACCGTGACCGTTGCTGTCTTGTCCACAGGTTGCACCAGTTGCGCGGGAACATTGCCGAAATCCAGCGCCGTGGTCGAAACATCGCAGCTAGAGGCCGCCTGACCGCGCACCTCAAAGCTTCCCGCAGCCTGATCCTGTGCGAGAACGTCGCAGGCCAGCACGCCGATCCGCATCTTGACGCCATTTTGTCCGCCGCTGGCATAGGTGGCGTTGTAAAGTCCGGTGGGCAGTTGCACCGATTGCGACAGCACATCGGCGTAGATCGGCGCCGAGGCGCTGCCATTGCCGAGCAGCATCACCACCTCGACAAAGATCTGCGACAAGGGTGCACCGCCACTGGTTTGCCGCAGCTGATACTCCAGCACGGCACCGCCGGGCCCGATCATATAGCGGCGGGGCGGGTTGCCGCCGTCATTGGCGCTGCCGCCGCCGTAGGTCAGGCAGACGCCAACCGGCCGCGCCACTGCGCTGATCACCCAGCCGTTGCAGGTGACTTTGACACTGCCCTCGGTTTGATTGACCGCACCTGCGCGCAGGCTGATGCTGCCAAAATCGAAATCCGCGGTCTGCGCAGTACAGGTTGCCGCCTCCGCAGCGCTTGTGTACAGCAGCAGGCCGAGGAATAGGCCGACACACCAGCGCATCATTGGCACCGCACGCCTTCGATCACCTGCAAGGCACCGCTCTGGGCGGTAAAATCAAAACTGGCGGAGCATTGGCTGGTGTCGGATTGCACGATCAGACGGTTATGGCGCTTCAGGCCCTGCACCAAAGTCTCGCCGCCGAAGCCGACAAAAAACGCCTCACTGCCGCCGTTGAGCAGCGCAGTCGTCCCGGCCTCTAACGGAGCGCCATTCGCCCCCGTCAGCACCACCACGGCACTATCCTCGGTATCTCCGCGAAACTTCACCCGCACCCCCGAGCCGATCCCCGGCACCACATCCATCCCCGAAGCATCCAGCGCCAAATCGGCGGGCAGATCGTCCAGATCAACCGAGACGCGATTGCGATGGTTCGATTGCAGCCCGGTCACCAAAGCCTTGCCGCCCCGCCCAGTCCGCGCCACCGCCCGGTTGTGCACCGCCACCGGCACCCCTGCCACGCCGACATCGACGATGGCAAAACTGTCGCTGACGCGGCTGCCGAACGCCATCGCCCCACCCGCCATCGCCACCGCGCCATCCATTTGCGCCCGCAGCCCAGTCGCGCCATCGCCGGTCCGCAACTCCAACCCGACCTGACCGTAACGCGCCAGATAATCGCCGCGTCCGCTGAACCTTATCGCCCCAGCAGAGTCGCGCTGCACTTCTGCCGCATAGCCATAATCGCCCTGCTGATCCGAGATCGCGCGGGCGATATAAACCCCACCCAGCGCCGTGCCGTCAGGGTCTACCGAACTCGTCGCCCGCAACGATTTACGCTTGCCGAGCGGCATCGACACCCCCACCGCCGCCCGTGTGTCGCCGCTCTGCAGATCATGCGAGCCGTAGATCGACATCGAGCCATCCCACAGCCCCAGATCGCGGCCATAAGACGCCGTCACCAACTCATCGCGCGAACTGCTGCGGGTGGAACTGACGTAACCCAGCCCAAAGCTGCCGCCGCCAACCAGCGGCATCGACACACTCAGCGCGGTCTGCAAGGTCGGCACTTCCAGCAAAGACGCGCTGTCCTCAATCGCGGTCTGCCCCAGATAATCCACCCCGGTCGCATAGGCCAGATCGGCAAACCCCTGTTGCGCCCACCGCAGCGAGCCGCTGATCTCCACCGCGCCCACCTGCGTTTGCAGCGCCCCATAAGCAAAACCCGCGGTCTTGCCCGCATACTCGCTGACCCCACCGGCAAGGCTGACCTCGGCCAGATCAAACGGCACCGTGGTAAAGCCCACCCCCACCAGCCGCAGATCGGATTTAGACTGCACCTGCGCCTCCAGCGTGATCCGCTCGGTCAGACCAAAGCGCAGACTGCCCGAGAACATGCCATCCGCACCATAATCATTGCGTTCCAGCCCATAACCCTTACGCGCGCGGCCCGCCTCGATCGAGAAATCCAGCAAGCCTTTCTTCAGCAGGTTGCGTGCGACATAAAACGACACCGATTTCGTCGTCCGCCGCCCATTGGCATCCGTCACCACGATCAGCGCGTCCCCCGCCCCCGCGCGCACCGGCAAATCCTATTTTGCCGCGGGCGGGCTGACCTGCACCATTTTGGTAGCTTTCAGAGCGTTGGGATCGCTGCCCTTTTTCCACGCCATCACCCGGATCTGCACCACGGCCTGACCTTTGCCTTCGGCTTTGATGGTCATCGTGGTGGTCTGCGCTGGGGCAGGCACGATCAGCCGGATTGGCGATACCGCCAGACTATCGCCAAGTGCGGTGGTGGGCAGCGCCAGCATCAGCGCGGCGATCAAAGGGCGAAGGTCAAATCTGCTCGACATTTTTAACTTCGGGTTTTTGATTGTTATGCTTAGAAAAGCGCTCTTGTTGGCGCTTTGAAGCTTAGTCAGTAGTTCAGCGTTACACGCACCGTATCGGTATAAACGCCCGCTGCATAGTTGCCTGCAGGCACTTGGCCATAGACTGGAAACTCGTCGATCCTCTCAAAGCCGGGCATTTGGCGGCCGGGCGGATCACTCGGTTTGCTTGGTTGCCGCAAGTGGTTTGGTAAAATCTTACGGTCGATGTCTTAATATTTGTCCGATTTTCATAGCGATGATGAGGCGAGGTTCCGCCCCACGCTCCGGTCATTCGGGTCGGAATGTGGCGAGATCCGCTAATTTCGAAGGATTCGCCGCAAAATGAACCCAATTCCGGCTGGGCAACGCCAAGCGACTGGATAGTGGCGCTTGCCATTGGTTGTTGAAAAAATGCAAATTTGCACGTGAAAGTTGTGCAGCGCCGATTGAGCCCGAATCATTGCCTGAAGCCAGTTGCCGTCCTCGGGGGCATCAAGCCCCCTCCTACGGCGTTTCCACGGTAGGATGATGCGTGCGGTACAGCTTGGATCTGGCAACGCCGTTCAAAGGGGCTCGATGCCCCTGCGGACGGCCCCTGTCGGCAGGACAGAAAATCAGGCAGATTTGGGTCAAACGTTTAGAAAGTGTAAAAACACCCACCCTATGACATTGAATTAAAATGAAAGTTTTTGGTCCCGAGTTGGGACCACGCTATCGACCCTCAAGGTACCGTCAAATTCAGCACCCGCTGGTCCATCGAAACCAACTTCACCCGCTTCAACCGCACCTCAAACGCGCCCACAGGCTCAATCACCGGCCCCGCCTCGAGCGCGGCTTCCGAGCGCAAGACCAGAATCATCGCCACCCCCAACTCCGCCGGGTTGACGACGAGTGCGGGCCGCCCGACCCCAGCCTCTGCCACCGGAAACGCGACCCGCAACTTGCCTGGATCGGGCCGCGAACTCCCCGGCAAAAGATGCAGCACCTGCCCCGACCCATCAACCACTGTGACCGAAAGATATCCCACCCCCTCTGGCACCGTCAGATCAATCACCGGGTTCTGCCCGGCCACATAGCGCCCCTCCGCGTTCGGATCGGCACGGTCGCCATAGCCCAGCGCCACCGCAACTCCACCGGCAGCAAGCGGCGGCAGGCCGTTCAGCACGGCGCAGATCGCGGGGTTCAACTGCTCCAGCGTCAGCTCCAATGGGCGCTTTCCGGTCAGCGCAGTGAGGCGGGTTTTCAACGTGGCCGCGCTGGAGTCCGACGCGGTACGACCGCTGACCTGCACCGGATCAGCTTCGGCATAGCCCGCAGCGGGCGGGTTTGTGAGGCTGAGCGGGCCACAATCTTGCGTCTGGGCCATTAGGCCTGTCAGGGCTGCGGCGGCCAGTGGCTCGGGACCAGCAGGGACAGCTTCGACGGACGCGGGTTGCGTGGGGGCCTCTGGTTCTGGCGTGGGCGCTGCAGCGATTTCGACGGGCTTCGAGGCGAACGCCCCGGAGAAATAGGCCACAGCGCTGGTGGCCAGCATCACAGCGATCGCGAGCGGCAGGATCAGGGATTTCTTTGCGGGCGCAGTGGCCACAGCCAACGACGGCGCGGCGATGGCCGCAGTGCCGAAGGGGCTGGCGTCTTGTGTCTCAGACGCGGCGACATGCGGCAGCGGGTTGCCGATCTGGGTCGTGTTCGGGTCCTGTAGCGTCGGGATCAATGCGGGATTGTCCAGCGCCGCGATCACCTGCGCCATCGTCTCGGGCCGCGCGGCGGGATCGGGCGTCAGCATCCAGCGGAGTAACGGCATCAGTCCGGCATCAACGCCCGTCAAATCTGGCACAGCCGCCCGCTTGCTGACGGCATCGACGATGGAATCGCCCATCGGTAGAACAGCCCCCTTGCAGGCCGCCGCTGCCACCAAAGCCAGCGAATAGATATCTGACCGCCCATCGACATGGCCGCCAAAGGCCCCCAACTGCTCGGGTGCCACCCAGTTGAATTTGCCCGCGAACTGGCCTTGCAACAAAGTCCCCGCGCCAAGCGCCGAGGATTTCGCGATGCCGAAGTCGATCAGCTTGGCATGTTCGACCAGACCCTCCTCGAGGATGATATTGTCGGGCGACATGTCGCGATGCACCATGCCTGCCCGGTGGGCCTTCTCTAGCCCGGAGGCGACACGGCGCAGCATCACTTTGACTTCATCCAGCGGCATTGGCCCGGCCTCAATCCGTTCAGACACTGGGGTGCCGGAGACAAATTCCATCACGAGGCAGGGCCGCCCGATCTGCGGATCATTGGTAAAGACGTGATAGCGCACTATGGCTTCATGGCTGAGCCGCGACAGGGTGGTGCTTTCCTTTTGAAACAGCGCGACGATCTTCGGGTCATGCGCCAAACTCGGCAGCACGATCTTGATCGCCACCGGCTCGCCATTGTGGATGTTATGGCCGCGATACACCTCGCCCATGCCGCCAGCGCTGATCAGCTTGTCGATTTCATAAGTGCCGATGATCTGAGTGCCACCCGAAACGGTGATGGCGCGCTCTGGCGCACGCGGGGTGGCGGTGCCGGGATCGGTGGGGGTTTGTGCCATCTACTTACACCCGCCCAAAGCCCATTGCTTCAGCCCGCTTTTGAAGGTTTCCCCCAAGGGATGCGGCTTGGTCAAGGCCTCTGCCGCTTCGGGTTTGGTGTAGGTTTTGGCTTGGTCGCACAGGCTGGCTTCGGTCCAAGCGTGGCAGTTGGCACAGGATTTACCGCGCCAGACTTCTTCTGGCAGGCCGTCAATCGGGGCGAATTGCGGGGTAGCAGCGGCAATCAGATCGGCAATCGACTGACCTTTGATATGCTCGCCAGTCGGAAACGGTGTGGTGAAGGTCAGCCCGGTCAGGTCGGCCACAGGAAGGGGCGCAGGGGCTGCCATGGCGACGGGCGCAGGATCGGCTGGGGGATTTAGCACCAGCAGCGCCAACGCGCTTTGCGCGAGGGGGGCGAACAGGCCCTGCGGATAGACGGCAAGATAGACCTGATAATCGGCCGCTGCTTTCGAGGTTTGCGCGGCGGTGATCAACTCATGTTGCGCACCATAGCCTTCAACCGCCTCAATTGGCATCAGGCCAAGCCCACGCGCGGTGGTAATGTTTTTCTCAAGCAAAGCGTTCGCCGCGGCCAGATGCGGGCTTTGAGGGTGATCTTTCACGAAAGCTTGCAGCAGGCCAATGTCTTCTGACGCGAGGACGGTTTGCCACGCCGCAGCCTCATCACTTTGCGCCTGCATCGGCAGGCCAAGGAAGGCCAGCACCAAAGCCAGCGCGGACATTGCCCCACTCTGTTGCATCTATTGCTGCACCAAGGCGAATTCGATCCGGCGGTTGCGGGATTTATGCTCGGGCGTGTCATTGTCGAAGATCGGCTTGTCCTCACCATAGCCCGTCGCGGTGAAGCGATCAGCGGTAAGGCCCCTCTTCACCAGATAGCGCACCACAGCCTTGGCGCGCTGCTGTGACAGATATTGGTTGGCGGCGGGCGAGCCATCGGCATCGGTGTGGCCGGACACTTCAATCTTCAGGCCGGGGCAGCGGGCGATGATGTCAGCCACGCTATCCAGCAAGGCCGAACTGTCGGCTTGCAGCCGGGCCGAACCAGAATGGAAGTTGATATTGCCGCTGCGCGACAGGATTTCAAAGCGGCCCTCGCAGGCCTCAATATCGAGATCGCCAGTGGGTTCCTGAGCAACAACCGCAGGGGTTACGGGGTCTGGCAGCGCCGGCGCAACCATTTCCGCCGCAGGCATTTGCGGTGTGGCAGCCACAAGAGGCGTATCCGCTATCACCGCAGGGGCGGTTTCGGCCGGGGCAGGGGCCGCAGGCGTCACCGCCCCACCATTGCGCTTCAAGGTCAAATCAAAGCTGACGGTGCCCGAGGGGATGATCACCACATTCGCCGCCTCTTGCAGCTTTTGCACACCGTCGGCCAGCCCGAAATCATCGGTGGCGATCACCACCGGGACGGTCGAGGACACCACGACTGTATCATCCTGCAGCATGGTCACAGCTACATCGGTCTCAAGCTCTTTTTTCACGCCGTGCAGATCAAGCGTGTAAGCAAGGTGAACGGTCTTGCGTCGCAGCGTGGGCAGATCGGCCAGATCGGCGGCATTGATCTGGGCGGTGATCACAGCCTCGGGGAAGCGGAAGGTTTCAAACAGCAGAAACCGCATCCGCACATTGCGCAGGTCAATCTTGGTGTCGACCGAATCCAGAAACACATGCAGCGACAACGTGCCATCTGCCGCCAGCCCACCAGAGAACGCGGCGAAGGTGCTGGATTCAACCTTGGTGACGTTCTTCACCGACTGAAACCGCAGTTGCGAGCTTTGCGCGTCAATTTGCCAGCCGGGCGCAAAGCTGGCGTCTTGTGCGGAGAGCGGCAGCGGGGCCAGCAGGGCGATCAGTGCCAGACGCAGCCGCATACGGATCAAAGCGTCAAACAAGCCGATCATCGAAAACGCTCCTGAATCGCAATGAAGTACGGGGCAGTGTGGCGGCGATTAAGACGGCAACAGCTTAAAAATCCTATTCGTTCAGCGTATCGGAACGCCACCCACCACGCAAGGCCGGCGGCAGCGCCATCGTGGCCGCGAATCAGCCTGTGGTGCGACGCAAAATCTAGGGCTGTTTTGCTGTAAGTTAGCTGAGTATATATGTTTTTGGAAACAGTTCTCAAAGACTGTTGCCAATTCTGGGATAATTCGAGGGCAAAAATTGACAGGTTTTGTCAGGCAAATCCCCCGCACGCCAGCTTGGCGCAGAGCTGACGCAGCCCAAACACATTGCTGCCTGATTTGAATTGCACGGCAGTAATCTCTGCTGTTCAAACAACCCAGAGGTGTGCCATGTCTGCTGCCCTTTCCAGCGCTGCTGCTGCAGCGTCTTTTGCACCGGCTCCGGTGATCACCATTTCTGCCGGAAGCTCGGCTGCTACGATTCAGGCCGCAATCAACTCTGCCGCTGCGGGCACGCGGATCGTGCTAGAGCAAGGCACCTATACGTTCAATAAAACCGTGGTGCTGAATAAGGACGGCATCACGTTGGAAGGCAAAGGCAACGTCACGATCATTGCCGATAAGTCCTTGGCAGGCGCGCCCGCGCTGCAAATCGGCTCGGCGTTGTTTCGTGAGACCGAAACCAATGCGATGAAGCTGACCGCTGCCGCCAATGAGGGCGCAACCAATCTTAAAGTGGCGAATGGGGCCGCGGTGAAGGTTGGTGACGTGATGTGGATTGAACGGCCCAACGATGCTGCGCTGTTCAAAGAAATCGGCGATACCATGTGGCAGCAGGACAAACCGTTGCGTACGGCGATGGTGGTGGTCACCGAAGTGAATGGCAATACGGTTCTGCTGGACCGTCCATTACCTTTCGCTTTCGATGCCGCAACCACAACCGTGGCTGTAGCGAACACTGTCGAGGACGTGACCGTGCGCAACCTGACCTTCAAAGGGGCTTATGGCACGGCGGACGCAAGCAACTTCAGCAACATCAACAAGGCCGAAGATGGCGGCATGATGGTGCTGGTCAACAGCTCGGTGCGCACCGTGATCGAGCATGTCGACATCGTCAACCCGGGCTCGAACGGCTTGGTTCTGGGCCGCTCAATTGACGCGGCGGTGGACGATGTGACCGTGACCGGGGCGCAGAACAAAGGCGATGGCGGCAACGGCTATGGCTTTTGGATCCGCGATGTCTACGACAGTACCTTCACCCATCTGCAAGCGGTGGATACTCGCCATGCCGTTCTGTTCGCCAGCTATACTTCGGCGGCGAACAACAGCATCGAAGTGGATTTCACCAACCGTGACATCAACTTTCACGGCGGGTTGGATCATGGCAATACGGTGATCGTGCACAACTCGATCCGCACAACCGCCGAGCAGGCCTACATGGCGTCGGTCAGCTTCTTCAACCCTGGCACCAGCTATGGCGCGCCGACCGATCCCAATGCCAATGTGATCAAGTTTGAGAATGTTGTGGCAACCGTGCGGGCCGATGCCGTGGTGGCCGTCGATACCGGGGCGCATATCAGCACATTGTCGGGCAATGACAGCGTCGCTGGCGGTGCGGGCAATGACTGGATTGATATGGGCACGGGATCTGATCTCGTTTTTGCTTCATCGGGAGAAGACACGATCAACGGCGGGCAGGGCGTTGATCGGCTGGTGATGGGGCTGCACAGCTCGCAGGTTCTGGTGACCACGATCGGCGGTCAAAGCGTTGTGCTCAGTGCGCTGGGCCGGACCTTTATATCAGGCATCGAGGAGTTTCAGTTTATCGACGGTGTCAAATCCGTCAGCAGCCAACAACTGGCGGTGGTCTCGGCTCCCAAGGCTGCGGCGGCGGCTACAGCGGACACCACGATTATTGATGTGGCAACGCATAGCATGGCGGATTCTTCCGTGCAGGATGTGCGGTTGACGGGACGCAATGATCTCGATTTTCTTGGCAACGCCAATGGCAACCGGGTGATCGGCAACGCCGGCAGCAACATCATCTTCGGCGAGGGCGGCGGTGACCGCCTGCACGGGGGCAGAGGCAATGATCTGCTGAACGGGGGCGCGGGCAACGATACACTATCCGGCGGGCTCGGGAACGATACGCTGAATGGCGGCTCGGACAAGAATGCACTGCTCGGCGGAGCCGGATCGGACGTGTTCATCGCCAGCGACGGCAATAACATGGTGCGCGATTTTAGCATCGCCGAGCATGACGCGCTGGTGTTCTTCGGCTTTACCGAGACCGATCTCGCGAACTCGCTGACGCATTGGCTGGATGGCTCGGTTTCCGCCGCCGATGATTTCACGATCTCCACTCAGATGCGCAGTGGCGTGAGTTACCTGACCCTGACATCCGACCTTGGCGATTCCCTGATCGTGACCCATGTTGATGCGACAGACCTGCGCGACTACCTTTTGCAGTAATTGCGGCTTTTGCCCGCAAGGCAGGCCGGGTGTCGTCGGGGCAGTCGTCAGGATGACCGAGGCTGTCCCCGCAAACACGTAGGGAAAATGCCCACAACACAGATTCCGGGCGGCTGTCGAACTAGGCATCTGCTCGGAATTTTGCCAATTTTGACGTCAGCTTCGGCGAATTTGCGCTTGATGCCGCCACCATGCGGCTTGGCGTTATTGTGTCGTTACGAAGCTTCGGCATATTCTACAGCTGTGATTTGAATTGGTGACATTGTTTCAATCGGGGGGAGCCGGTTCTCGTTTACCTATTTTCGTAGCAACCAAACATCTGACTGCGCGTTGATGTGCGGAAGCTTACCCCGAAGGATCGTCTAAAATGCCCGTTGCAGACCAAACGATTTCGATGGTGGTCATCGACAAAGACCCGATGTTTGCGATGGGCCTTTGCGCGTTGCTGGAAAAAAAGTCCGAGATTCAAGCTGTTGCACGCACCCACTCCGACGTGCTTGAGACATTTCAGGATGATCCTGCGAATGATCTGACTGGGCAGCCGGTCGATATCGTCCTGCTCGACCCGGCACAAATTGACCTCATCCCATCCAAGTTGGTGCAGCGGTTGCGAGATCGATTCGGCACCCGCAGCTTGATCAGCTACACCAACGATCTGTCGATGACCTTGGCAAGAACTTGCCTTGCCGCCGGGTTTCGCGGCGTGCTGCCGCGCACGATTGGGCTGGAGCAGCTTGAGCAGGCCATCACGGCGGTTCATGGCGGGGCGACCTGTATCGACCCGACCTTTGCGAACCTGTTTGAGACGGCGCAATCCACAACGTCAGTCTCCCGCCCGCGTGAGCTGACCGAACGCGAGACCTACGTCCTTAAATCGGTGGCCTTCGGCAAAAGCCTGAAAGAGATCGGGCTGGAGCTAGAGCTGTCATCGAAAACCATCGAAACCTACAAGGCGCGCGGCAGCAGCAAACTTAACCTGCAAGGCCGCCGCGCCATCGTTGAATATGCGATTCGTAATGGTTGGGTTCAATCGGAAGAACGCTTCGGCTGACATATCAAAAACCGGGGAAAACGTACCGCACAGCGCATCCGAAAGGGTGCGCTGTTCTCATGTCTACTGTTTCTGCATTGCAGCATAAACTTTTCGGCTTTTCCCTACGTTAGACCTAAAAACGTAAGGCATTTGGTAAAAAATACCTACAAAATAAGGGTTTAGCCTGACTTTCCATTAGCCGCGGGCCGCAACTATGGTGCCGTTAATGCTGCACTGCCGCATTTTCGCCGCAGAAAAGCCGCTTCAGAAGGACGATTGAGATGGCCAAAATTGTCGTATTCGGCATCGGATATGTGGGCGTGGTATCGGCAGCTTGTCTGGCGAAAGATGGCCACGAGGTGATCGCGGTGGATGTTGATCCGGGCAAGGTCGCCTCGATCAATGCCGGGCTTTCGCCCATCGTTGAACACGGTCTGCCAGAGCTGATCGCAGAGGTTTTCGCCGCTGGCAAGCTGACTGCCACGCTGGATGCCGCCGCCGCCGTGCGCGCCGCTGACGCGTCGTTTGTCTGCGTTGGCACGCCTTCGGCTGAGGATGGCTCCATCGGTTTGCAATACGTCGAAAGCTGCTGCCGGGCGATTGCTTCGGCACTTCCGGGCAAAGATGGTTTCCACTCGGTGATCGTGCGGTCGACCATTGTGCCCGGCACGATGGAGAAGGTCTGCATCCCGATCCTTGAGGAGTATTCCGGCATGGAGGCGGGCGTAGGTTTCGGCGTCGGCTATTACCCCGAGTTCCTGCGCGAAAGCACCGCCATTCAGGATTACTACGATCCCGGCCTGATCGTGTTCGGCGCGCTGGAACAGAAAACCGCCGACTTCCTCACCATGCTGAACAAAGACCTGCCCTGCGATGTGAACGTCGTCGACGTGCGCTCGGCTGAGATGATCAAATACACCTCGAACGCCTGGCGTGCGGTGAAGGTCACCTTCGCCAACGAGATCGGCAATATCGCCAAGGCTTGCGGGCTGGATGGTCAGGCCGTGATGAAGATCCTGTGCTCGGACTACAAAGTGTCGATGAGCCCGTATTTCATGCGCCCCGGTTTTGCCTTTGGCGGGTCGTGCCTGCCGAAAGACGTCCGCGCCCTGCGCTCCATCGCTGCCGATATCGAAGTGGCCTCGCCGCTGCTGGATGCCGTGCTGGTCGCCAATGCCGAACAGATCAACCGCGCCGAGGCGATGGTGATGGCGTCGGGCTCTATCTCGGTCGGCCTTGTCGGTATCAGCTTCAAACCCGGCACCGACGATATGCGCGAAAGCCCACTGGCTGAACTGGCTGCCCGCCTGATCGACCAAGGTATGACGCTGAACGTCTACGACCCCTTCGTCCACGAAGCCTATGCCAACGACATGAGTGCTGCTGGCCGTGGCAACGATTACAACATTGATCTGAAGGACCGTCTGGTGCCGACGATCAAGGAACTATTGGCGAAGTCTGACATCGTGCTGGTTGGCAACAAATACGACGACACGCTGGAAGAGTTGAACGCGGCGACCCATCCGGTGATCGACCTGACTCGGATCAAAGCGGGCAAACGCTCGGGCGGCACCTATCAGGGCATTTGCTGGTAATGATGATGCTTGGACATATCGCCTTTATCGCTGTGATGGTGGGACTTGGCCTAAGCCTGCCGTTCCATGCGATTGGCGATGTGGGCAGCGCTTTGGTGGTGGTCGGGGTGATCGGCCTCTGGCGTTACACTTGGGCCGCGATCAATTTCGGGCGGGCAGCGCTGTTCCTGAAATGGGTCTATCCGCAGCGCAAGGCGCGCGCGATGGCGGCGTACGCTGCCTTGCCCACGCCCGCCCACGCGTATTTTCTGGTCACAAGCTATAAGATCGAACCAGAAGCCACCACG
>JBKJTI010000085.1:0-14735 GCA_046590425.1 Cypionkella sp.
GGCGGTGACGCCATGCGGGGCCAAGGCGGTGTTGAAATTGTCCGAGCAGTTGACATGGCCGGGATAGCCGATCTCGTCATAATATTTCGCAGCACAGGCCATCGCGAAGGCGTCGTGTCGGCCCACAGTGTCCTGGATCACCTCGACCAGCGGCAGCCAATCCTGATCGTAGTATTTCGCGTGCAGACCGGGCACCGAATAGGCATGGCCCATCAGGGTGCGCGAGGTGGTCACGTCGAGGGGATGCTCCAACCCCTTATCCAGCTTGCGGGCAGAAAAGCATTGAAAATCCGTGCATTGCCGGCCATCTACGTCAATGATCTGGATGTAATCGCCGGCTTTGACGAAATAGCTTTCCGCCGTCGCTGACTTCACCCGCAGGTCCAGCACTGGGGTCGCCAGTGGGTCGGGCAGTTCAAATTTCTTGAGGCCAAGCAGGGTAGATCGCTGCACCCGCACCCCGATCGGCGTCAAGG
Source organism: Cypionkella sp. (assembly GCA_046590425.1). Classification (GTDB taxonomy): domain Bacteria; phylum Pseudomonadota; class Alphaproteobacteria; order Rhodobacterales; family Rhodobacteraceae; genus Cypionkella. Next base: position 477 of record JBKJTI010000085.1, read on the forward strand.
TATCCTGTGCCTCGGGCTGCATTGCGATGCCGGGGGCTGCGATGATCAGCACGCCGTCTCGGGTGGCGGTGAACGTCTCCTGGGCCCCTGCGGGAGAGGCTTCGCCAAAGCAAGTGATGGCTTTCGCGCTGGCAAGATTGATGCCGCGCCGTTCGATCCCCAGCCGCAAACCTGCCAGACCCGGCGCTTGGCCCTCTGCCAGCAGGGCCATCAGACCCGAAGCATCGGAATTGCCGCTGGCCCCCAAGATCCCCGGATCAACCCGGCCCTGAGCATCGGCGGCAACCAGTTCGGCGCTCTGGCCGCCCTCAAGGTTAACCACCGTCACCCGGTCGCCCGCGCCCAAGGCGATCAGCCAAGCGCCGCCGCCCGGCACCTCAAACTTCTCAAGCCCTGCGCGGGTGCCAAGGGGCTCTGGCGTCAGAATCTGGCTGGGGCGCGGCGGGCCGCAGCGAACAGTCGGGTACCTATCGAGCATCAGAGCCTCACTTTTTGCATACACGGCAAATTTGTTTCTTTTGAAGAATATCGCGGATAAGGATTTGCGCAAGGGTTTTGCGCGGCTAGCTTCGCACAGATCACAAATCGGAGGAACCTTGTGCAATCGCTGATACTTGGCCTGCTGGCGGCGCTGCTTTGGGGGCTGCATGACTTTACGGTGCGCAAGATCGGGCCGAAAGCCGATGCGGCGGCGCTATATCTGATCGTGTTGACGGTGGGGGCGGCTTTGCTGTTGCCACTGGCGGTTTTTGCAGGCGGATGGCAGACGCTGACCGCTCCGGTGCTGCGGCTGACCTTGGCCTCGGGGGTAGCTGCGGCTTTGGCTGGGTATGGATTGTATCGCGCCTTTGCGATTGGTCCGGTGCGGCTGGTCGCCCCGATCTGCGGCGCGTTTCCGCTGCTGTCGGTGGCCTTCGCGGTGGCGCGCGGGGCGGAAGCCGTGCCGCTGGTCTGGCTGGGTGTGGCGGCGGTGGTCGGCGGCATTGCCATCGTGGCGCGGGGGGAAAGCGATGACGTGGCAGGCAGCAAGCGCGCGGCGGTGGCGTGGTCGGGGCTGGCCTGTGTCAACTTTGCTGCCACCTTCGGCCTGCTGCAATGGGCGGCAGAGCTGGGGGCGGATTTACCGGTGTCCCTGCTGTCGCGACTGGCCGCATGTGTGGCTATGTTGGCATGGGTCATCCTGCAACGCATTGATCTGAAACCAGCTTTCTCCTTGCTGCCGCAACTTGCCTTGATGGGTGCGCTGGATGTCACCGCCCTTACCGCTGTGACCATAGCAGGCGGTTTCGCGCGGCCCGAGTTTGCCTCGGTCGCTGCATCCATCTTTGGCATCGTCACCATTCTGCTGGCGTGGCGCTTTCTGGGTGAGGGGCTGAAGCCGGTGCAATGGGCCGGTGCAGTGGTGGTGTTCGCGGGGATCGCTGTGTTGGGGCTTGTCTGAAACGAAAGGTTGCTTGTCGGGAATGAAAGCACACCGCCGCTGGGTTCGCGCCATATTCACGGCAAGACGAACATAGGAACACCACATGCGCTATTCGGGTTTTAGGGTGATTGCCGAGGCTTTGACCGGGCATAAGGGCTGGAAACCGGCATGGCGCGATCCGGCACCGCAAGCGTCTTATGACTATATCATTGTCGGTGGCGGCGGGCATGGCTTGGCCACCGCCTATTATTTGGCGAAAGAGTTCAAACAGGCACGGATTGCGGTGCTGGAAAAGGGCTGGATCGGCGGCGGCAACGTTGGGCGCAACACCACGATTGTGCGCTCGAACTATCTGCTCGACGGCAACGAGCCGTTTTATGAGTTTTCAATGAAGTTGTGGGAAGGGTTGGAGCAAGACTTCAACTACAACGCCATGGTTTCTCAGCGCGGCATCATCAACCTGTTCCACACCGATGCGCAGCGCGATGCGGCGACACGGCGCGGCAATGCGATGATCATGCACGGCGCGGATGCCGAGCTTTTGAACAAGGATCAGGTGCGGGCGATGTATCCGTTCCTGAACTTTGAGAACGCCCGTTTCCCGATCAAGGGTGCCTTGATGCAGCCGCGCGGCGGCACGGTGCGGCATGATGCGGTGGCCTGGGGCTATGCGCGTGGCGCGGACAGTCGCGGTGTCGATATTATCCAGAACTGCGAAGTGACGGGGATGCGGATTGAGAATGGCCGGGTGCTGGGGGTGGACACTTCACGCGGGTTCATTGGCGCGAAAAAGATCGGCGTGGCGGTGGCGGGGTCATCGTCAAAGGTGATGGCGGGGGCGGGAATGCGCTTGCCGATGGAAAGCCATGTGCTGCAAGCCTTCGTCTCCGAAGGGTTAAAGCCGCTGATCGACGGCGTGATCACCTATGGCGCCGGGCATTTCTACGTCAGCCAGTCCGACAAGGGCGGCTTGGTGTTTGGCGGCGATATCGACGGCTATAATAGCTACGCCCAACGCGGCAACTTGCCGGTGGTCGAGGATGTCGCCGAGGGCGGCATGAGCCTGATGCCGATGATCGGTCGCGCGCGCCTGCTGCGGATGTGGGGCGGGATCATGGATATGTCGATGGACGGCAGCCCGATCATCGACAAGACCCCTATCGAGGGACTCTATTTCAACGGAGGCTGGTGCTATGGCGGCTTCAAGGCCACCCCCGCCAGCGGCTTTGTCTTCGCGCATCTGCTGGCGAAAGACACCCCGCACAACACCGCCACCGCCTACCGTTTTGATCGTTTCGCCAAGGGCCTGATGATCGACGAAAAGGGCCAGGGCGCCCAGCCGAACCTGCATTGAGGGCCTGACATGATCATCAACCATCCCCTGCTTGGCCCGCGCGATTCCCAGGAATTCGTCTACCTCGGCGATGCCGCCCTGATCCACCGCCCGGATGGCATGGCCGAGGGCGCGTTGGATAAGTTCATTGATTATACCTACTTGCGTGACAACCCCGCCGGGCTTCACCGCGAGTTGTGGTATCACGAACAGGGCGACCGTTCCTGGCTCGTCGTCACCCGCAACACCGTCACGCATGAGATCACCGCCGTAGAATTGGCCCGCGATGTGGCCCGCACAGAAGGCCGCAGCAAATGAGCCGTATTTCCGGCGGTCAGATCGACCGTAGCAAAACCCTGCGTTTCAGCTTTGACGGGCAATCCTACACCGGCCATCCCGGCGACACCCTCGCCTCGGCGCTCTTGGCCAATAACGTCCGCCTGATGGGCCGTAGCTTCAAATACCACCGCCCGCGCGGAGTGATCTCGGCAGGGTCGGAGGAACCCAACGCCATTGTCGAACTACGCACCGGCGCGCGGCAAGAGCCCAACACCCGCGCGACGGTGATTGAACTGTTTGATGGGCTGCAAGCGCAAAGCCAAAACCGCTGGCCGAGCCTCAAATTTGACGCGATGGCGATCAATGACCGCCTGTCGCCGTTCTTCGCGGCGGGCTTTTACTACAAAACCTTCATGTGGCCCGCCGCGTTTTGGGAGAAATTCTACGAACCGATCATCCGCCGCGCCGCTGGCCTTGGCAGCCTGTCTAAACAGGACGACCCCGACACCTACGACAAAGGCTTCCTGCACTGCGATCTACTGATCATCGGTGCTGGTCCCGCTGGGCTTATGGCGGCTTTAACCGCAGGTAGGGCAGGGGCGCGGGTGATCCTTGCCGATGAGGATTTCCGCATGGGTGGCCGCCTGAACGCCGAAACGCTGGAAATCGGCGGCACGGCGGGGGCTGATTGGGCGGCGAAAACCGTGCTGGAACTCAGCACCCTGCCCAACGTCCGCCTGATGACGCGTACCACGGTGATCGGCGCGTTCGATCACGGCATCTATGGTGCCGTGGAACGTGTCTCGGATCACCTCGCGCAACCGCTGCCCGGAAAGCCCCGGCAAATTCTGTGGCGCATCTACACCAAGCGCACCATCCTCGCCGCAGGGGCTACCGAACGCCCGATTGCGTTTGAAAACAACGACCGCCCCGGCATCATGCTGGCAGGCGCTTTGCGCGCCTATGCCAACCGTTGGGGCGTCGCCGTGGGCGAAAAGGTGGCGGTGTTCACCAACAACGACGATGGCTTGCGCACCGTTACTGACCTGAAATCCAAAGGTCTTGAGGTGGCCGTGATCGACGCCCGAAAAGGCGATGAAGTAATTGATTCCGCTGGTCGCCTTGGCTTGAAATCTATCACCGTGCGCCGTGGCAATGGCCAAACCGAAACCCTGCACGTCAACGCGCTAGGTGTCTCTGGCGGCTGGAACCCGAACCTCAACATCGCCTCGAACCATCGCGGGCGTCCGGTCTGGGATGATCAGATCGCCGCCTTCATTCCTGCGCCGGAAAGCATTGGCGGCCTGACTTGCATAGGGGCAGCAGCGGGCGCGATGACCACCCATGCCGCGCTGACCACGGGCGCGACCCAAGCGATTGCCGCCCTCGCCGACCTTGGCCTCAAAGCCACCGCTGACATTCCTCAAGCCGAAGACGCCCCCCTGAACCTGTCCCCCGCTTGGTATGTCCATTCCGGCAAGGGCCGCGCTTGGGTCGATCAGCAGAACGACGTGACGGTCAAGGACGTGAAGCTGGCAAAGCAGGAAGGCTTCATCTCGGTCGAACACCTGAAACGCTACACCACCCTCGGCATGGCGACTGACCAAGGCAAGACCGGCAATGTGCTGGGCTTGGCCGTGATGGCCGAACTGACCGGAAAAACCATCCCCGAAACCGGCACCACGATCTACCGCCCGCCTTATACGCCCGTGGCGATGGGCGCTTTGGGGGGCCGTGCGCGGGGCCATGATTTCAAACCCACCCGCCAGACCCCCAGCCACAAATGGGCCACCGAACAGGGGGCTATTTTCGTCGAGGTCGGCTACTGGCTGCGCATGCAATGGCTGCCGCGCGCGGGCGAGACGACATGGCGGCAATCGGTGGACCGTGAGGTGCTGCAAACCCGTAAATCCGCCGGGATTTGTGACGTGACGACCTTGGGCAAGATCGACATTCAAGGCACCGATGCGGGCCTGTTTCTCGACCGGGTTTACGCCAACACCTTCGGCACTCTGGCTGTCGGCAAGGTGCGCTACGGCTTGATGCTGCGCGAAGATGGCATGGTGATGGACGATGGCACCACCGCACGGATGGGTCCGAGCGAATATGTGATGACCACCACCACCGCCAACGCCGTGCCGGTGTTCCGCCATCTGGAATACTGCCGTCAGGTGCTGTGGCCAGATCTCGATGTGCAACTGATCTCGACGACGGAGGCTTGGGCACAGTATTCCGTTGCTGGCCCCAACGCACGGAAATTGCTGGAAAAACTGGTCGATCAGGATATCTCCGACGCCGCGTTCCCCTATATGGCCTGCGGGGCTGTCACCGTGCAAGGCACCCGCGCGCGGCTGTTCCGAATATCATTCTCAGGCGAACTCGCCTATGAAATCGCGGTTCCGACCCGCTACGGCGACGCGATGATCCGCGCTTTGGTCGAGGCCGGGCGCGAATTTGACGCGGTGGTCTATGGCACCGAAGCCCTCGGCGTGATGCGGGTGGAAAAGGGCCATATCGCAGGGAATGAGCTGAACGGTCAGTCTTCTGCGCTGAACATGGGCCTCGGCAAAATGGTGTCGAAGAAGAAAGATAGCATCGGCATGGTGCTGTCGCAGCGTGAGGGCATGACCGTTCCGAACGGTTACCGGCTTGTCGGCGTTAAACCTGTCCACCCAAGCGAAGCCCTGACCGCAGGCGCGCATTTCCTTGTCAAAGGCGCTGATGCGGTGGCGGCGAATGACGGCGGCTGGCTGACCTCGGTGGTCTATTCGCCGCATCTGGGCCATTCCATAGGCCTCGGCTATCTGAAATCCGGCGATACCCGCAAGGGCGAGCGGCTGCGCAGCGTCAACCTGCTGGCGAAAACCGATGTAGAGGTTGAAATCGTCAGCCCGCATTTCTTTGATCCTGAGGGAGAGCGTCTTCGTGGCTAATCCATTGAAATCCCTTACCCCTTTGGGCCATGATGCGTCTGTCAGCGAGACCATAGGTCCGGTGACGATCACCGAAAACACAGGCACAGCCCTCGCCTCTCTCGCCTCTCGCATGGGGCGCGAGGCCGAAGTTGCCAGCGCCGCAGCAGCCGCAGGCATCCCGCTGCCCGGCCCCGGTCGCGCAGAAACTGCCGGAACCTATGCCGCACTCTGGCTTGGCCCCGAGCAATGGATGATCGAAGCCCCCTTCGCCACGCATGAAGACATCGCAGCTATACTGAAACCGATCTTCGGCGAGGCGGCTTCAATTACCGAACAAACCGACGCCTGGGTGCGCTTCGATCTGACAGCCCCCGACCTGCCCGCATTGTTTGAACGGCTGTGCAACTACGATCTGCACAAAGCCGGGGCAGGTGCGGCCACCCGCACCGTGATCGACCATCTGGGCTGCTACGTCATCCGTTGCGCCGACACCGAAGTCAGCATCCTCGGCCCGCGATCTTCGGCACACAGCCTGCACCATGCGCTGACCACAGCCGCCAAAGCGACTTTCTAGGCTTTCACATTGGCATAAATATCCCACGGGGTTTGCCATTGGTATCGCCATTGATTCGAGAGACCAATGGCATGGGGGGTGTGAAACCTCCGGCGGCCAGCCCAATCTCAATCATTCGGCGGCATTGCCCCCGCCAGCCCCCGCAAGCCCACCAGCCTCCGCCGCTCGTCATTCGGGTTCACGCCAAACGCCTCGGCATAATGCTTGGTCATCGGGGTAGAGCTGGCATAGCCCACCGATTGCGCGATCTCGCGGATGCTTTGCGTCGAATACAAAACCCGTTGGCGGGCTTTGCGCAGCCGCATCAGGCGGTAATATTTCAGCGGGCTTTGCCCGGTCGCCTGTTTGAAACAGCGCTCCAGATGCCGCTCTGACATCGCCAAGGCTTCGGCCACATCGGCGATCTGCAACGGGTCTTCGATATTCTCGCCGAAAATCGCAATCGCCGCCCGCACGGTATCGGGCAGCAGATCATCGGTGCCGCCCTGCTTTTGTACTGGCACCTTTTGCGCCGCATCCTCGGTGCGCACGAACGGATGCTGAAACCAGCACGCCACCTCGGTCATCGTGTCGCGTCCCAAGCGTTCTTCGATCAACCGCAGCATCAGATCGAACACCGCCCCGGCCCCCGAGGCGGTATACCGCCGCCGATCCCGCAAAATCACCGCCTGGGACGCCTGCATCTCGGGGAACTCGCCCTTGAACGCCGCCTCATAGCACCAATGCACCGACACCGCGTGCCGCTCCATCACGCCAGATCGCACCAGCGGGAAAATCCCGCCCGAAAACCCGCCCAGCACCACGCCAGAGCGATCCAGCCAACGCACCTGCGCATTGCCGCGCTTGGGGTTTTGGAATTGCGAGGTCGGGGCCGACAGGAAAAACAGATAGTCCAAGCCCACCGCATCGGCCAGCGTTACATCCGGGTCAAACCGCACCTCGGCGGAGGAACGGATCGGGCTTGCCGCCTCACCAATCAGCTTCCAGACGAATTCTTTCCGCCCAGTGATTTCATTCGCCGCCCGCAAAGGCTCTATCGCCGAGGTCAAACAGGCCATCGGAAAGCCGGGGAACAGCAAAAACCCCAAAGTCGCGGCGGTATCACGGTGGATATTCATCCTCGGGGATTTTCTGTTGAGTGGGATTGTGTTTCACGGTAGTAAACAAGAGTAACAGTGACCCCAGACAGAGCCGGTTTCATGGACATTGACGCTGAAGAACACAACCTGCCACGCTCGAAGCCTGCCTTCGACCAAGACCCGCACCGGGTGCGCGAATTGTCCGAACGCAATCTGGAAATGGCCATCGGCCGATCTGTCCGCGCCTTCCGCCGCGCCCAAGGCATGACGGTGGCCGATCTGGCGGGCGTCACCGGGCTTTCCATCGGCATGCTGTCGAAGATCGAAAACGGCATCACCTCGCCCTCGCTGACCACATTGCAAATCCTGTCACACGCGTTTTCCACCCCGGTCACCTCGTTCTTTCGCGGCTTCGAGGAACGCCGCGAAGTGCAGCATGTCAAGGCCGGCGATCACATTGAAATCGAGCGGCGCGGCACCCGCGCGGGGCACCAATACCACTTGCTCGGCCATATCGGATCGAACGATTCCGGCGTGCTGGTGGAGCCTTACATGATCACGCTCACCACCGAATCCGACACATTCCCCGCCTTCCAGCACGACGGCATCGAGCTTTTGTACATGCTGGAAGGGGAGGTCGAATACCGTCATGGTGATCAGCTTTTCCATCTTAAACCGGGGGATAGCCTGTTCTTTGACGCGGACGCCCAACACGGGCCAGAGGTTCTGGTGAAACTTCCGGCCCGCTATCTGTCGGTGATTTCCTACAAACAGGCCTAGTCGGGCTAGTCTGCGCCAAACCCCGGCGAGGTGGGCTGGCCATCGTCAAACTGTGCCAGATAGTCTAGTATCAGCGGCTTGTTGCGGATGAAGCCCTTATAGGTCGCCAACTCGTCCGGGATATCGCGCACCACCCGATGCAAGCGGCGCGCCCATTTCGGCACTGTCACCAATTCCTCAAACCGGATCAGATAGCAGCGGATCGGGAACACGATGGCATTGGAACGCGATAAGCGGTGCAAGGTCTGCAACTCCACCCGCAGATGCTGGCGGTGGCCGATGGTCTCCGGCGTCATCGTGGTTTTCGACGGCCCCCATTTCGGATAATTCTCAGGGGAAGTGTCCAGCAGCGGGTCAACCGTCATCGTCCAGTTGAACCGCCGCACCGGGGCACCGTGTTGCAACTTCAGCAAGAATTTCAACGCGCGGTCGAAGATATTCATCTGATGCGCCAAGGGCACCGGGGCGTGCCATTGCTTGAAACTCATGCCGATATCGAAATCCAGTGACCAATCGGCCTGCGTCGTCACCATGCCGGCTTCAATCCACAGATCATCATCCCGCTGATCTTGCAGAGTAAAATCGCCCTGCGTTTGCCGTGTGATATATTCCATGGGGCCAAAGGGCAGGGTAGAGGCATCCATGAAGGTAAAGCGCTGCTCGATCTGCAAAGGCCGATTGATCCAGTGCCAGTTGTTGCCATCCTTGTGCAACTCGAACCAATGCGGATAGTCCCGCGCCTTACTCTCCATGATCAGTTCCAGCAAGTCCCAGCCCGCCAGTTCCATATGCGGCAGCGTCTGGCAGCGCAAAGGATCTTCCGCCAGCACCTGCCCACGGTCACGCATTTCGGCCACATAATGCTCATCCACGTCGAACATATGCTCAAACACCGAGCCCACCGGCCCTGGCACATGCGGCTCCATATTCACCGAATACATGTAGCTGTCTTCAGGGAAGGGGAACGGAAAGCGCTTGATCGCCTTCGCCGAGTTCTTGAAGGTGTAGTCGCCCCGAAAGGTCTCGTCGTTGAAATCCAGTGACATGAGGGTCTCCCTATCGGTCGAGGATCAGGGCCGCGCCCCGAAACCGCGAAACGCATGGCATGATCTTGGTATTGCTGGCTTTTTGATCGTCGGTCAGCCAGTGGTCGTTATGCTCGATGTGGCCGTCACAGCGCAAAACTTCCGTCTCGCATTGTCCGCACGCGCCACCGCGGCAGAGATAGGGCGCCTCCACTCCCGCCGCCTCAATCGCCTCCAGCAGCGATTGGTTCGGTTGCACGGTGATGCTTTTGCCCGAGGCTGCAAGCCGCACGTCAAAGGCAATGCCAACCGGAGGGGCGAGGAATTCTTCCGAATGCACCGCCAGCGCAGGCCAGCCCATCGCCGCCGCCGTGGCATGAACCCACGCAATCATGCCCTTCGGGCCGCAAACATAGATATGCGTGCCAAGCGGTTGCGATTTCAGCAGGGTTTTCAGGTCAATCTGCTGTTTATGCTCATCATAATAGACATGCACGCGCGGGCCGTAGTGGTCCTGCAAATGCCCGACATAGGCCCCCAAGGCAGGCGAGCGCACCGAATAATGCAGCTCGAACCGCCCGCCCATCGCCTCGACCTGCGCCATCTGTGCGACGAACGGCGTGATGCCAATGCCGCCCGCGATCATCAGATGTTTCTTGGCCCGCGCATCCAGCGGGAACAGGTTGACGGGCTGGCTGAGCACCATCTCCATGCCAGGGCGGACGTGATTGTGCATATACATCGAGCCACCACGACCAACCTCATCCCGGCGCACCGAGATTTCATAGCCCATCGTGTCGGCAGGTTGGCTCATCAGCGAATAGGGGTTCATCCGGCGGGTGCCGTGATCATCCATCTCGACCACCACATGCGAGCCGCCCGAAAACACCGGCATGGCCCCGCCATTGCGGCGCACAAAGCGGAAGCGTTTGATCAGAGCGTTGACCTCAACCACCTCGGCCACAACAACGGGAATCTTTGGAGCACCCACACTCATTTGAACCGCTCCACCGAGGCCGGAACCAATCCGGGGTCTTCCGCATCAATATTCACGCCCTGAAACGCCGCCAAACGCCGTGAGAAGTGGTCCCGCACGAACAGGCTCAACCCACAATGGCTACAGACGAACGGATCTTGCGTCACATTCTCGGTCACGCCCTTGCAATGGACACATTGCACGCGGCGCGCCAATGACCCGCGATGCTCCATCTGCACCGCCTCATAGGGCAGACCTGCCGCTTGCGCCGCCGCCGCCACCTGCGCCATCAGCCCTTCGGTGCCAGCGGTATAGATCTGCAAACCCATATGCGCGTCGGCCAGAACCTTGGCCAACCGCGACTGCGCGGCCGCAAAACTCGGGCTGCGATGAAACTGCGCCACGCCCAAAGCCTGTAAATCGGCAGCCTTGTCGCACCCATTCGCCCCTGGCATGTAAATGATGTGGCTGACGGGTTTCATCGCCGCCGCCGCGGCCTTGGCAAAGAGATCGCACACCGCCTCCGCACCCTCACCATCGGCGACAAACAAATGCGCCGACCCGATGGCAGGCGAAAGCACGCCATAAACCGGGCGGCTGGTGATGGAAGGCTCGAACACCGTCTGCGTCATAGTTCCGTCAATCCCTGAACGATCTGCCCTGCACAATTTCACATTGGTCCAAATATCCCCGCCGGAGGCATCCAACGCCGATGCCCGGAGCCTCCGGCGGGGATATTTAAGCCAGTCTGAAAGCCCTAGCCCTTCGCCATCCGCCGCTTCTTCTCAACATCAAAGAACGGCATGGAATGCGTTGTGGCAGCGATCTCGCCATGCGTGCTGCAATTCACCACCAGCTTGGTGCCGTTGTTGGCGCAATCGACGGGCAGGCGGGCAATGGCGATGGTCCAGTCGTTCAACGGTGAATACATCGCTTGTGTGACCACGCCGACCTTGTCTTTGCCCTTGAATACTGGCGCGCCATTGCCCGGCACGTTCTTGCCGTCCAGCTTCAGACCCCAGATCTTGAAGCGTTCTTTACCTTTCAAACGGTAATGCTCCTCTGCCCCCCGGAAGCCCACCTTGCCGGGCGACACGGTGAAATCGAGGCCCAATTCCCACAGAGTATCGCCGGGGCCTTCGGACTCGAACGGATACATTTCCGAGTTATCGAACGGGAAGAACAACAGGTATGACTCAGTCCGCAGCATATCCAGCGTGGTGAAGCGGCAGGGAATGATCCCCATTGCCGCGCCTTCCTCCAGGATCCGGTCCCAGATCACCCCAGCATCCTGCCCCCGGCAGAAAATCTCATACCCCCCCTCACCCGTATAGCCGGTGCGCGAGATCATCACCGGCTTGCCGAACAGGCTGGTCTGCATCTGCGAGAAATACGCGAGGTCCCGGATCCCCGGCACATGCTGCGCCAGATAATCTACCGCCAGCGGCCCTTGCAGCGAGAGGTCATGCAGGTTGTCGTCAAACCGCACCGAGACATCGCGCCCCGCTGCCGCCATCGTCAACTGCTCAAACCCTTGGCCCGAGCCATGCACCACCATGAACGCATTCGGCCCGGTACGGTAAATCACGCAGTCATCGACGAACTTGCCAGAGTCGTTCAACATCGCGGCATAAACCGAGCGCCCCGGCATCAGCTTTTCCATGTTCCGGGTGGTGGCGCGTTCAATGACATGTGACGCACCGTGCCCTACGATGTGCACCTTCTTCAGCCCCGACACGTCCATCAACCCGGCCTTGGTGCGGATCGCCATATACTCGGCATCCGGGTCACCTTTCTCGTAGGACCAAGCCGTACCCATGCCGGACCAGTCTTCCAGATTGGACCCCAATGCGCGGTGACGGTCAGCGAGCGTGGAGAATCGCCAGGAATTTGTCATGTAGCCCCCCCTAGAGCGGTTATATTTGCTGGCAACAGTCTGCGACCGTGTTCTGGTAAAATCAACCTTCTTGTGCAAAATTATTTCCTGACAGGGAATTTATTCGACCTTTCTCTTGCGCGCGAGGCCAGAAATACAAACGGGCGGCCCGAAGACCGCCCGTTTGCCTAAAACATCAGCAGTGTTACACTGGCAGCACGAAGAACCAGTTCGACCACAGCACCACCGCAGCCCCTGCAACCAGCGCAAGATAGGGCAGCATTCCGGCCCGCCTTGGCCCCAGATCGCCGTGATCGCTCAGACCCAGATCCTCCATCGCTTCCTTCGGGAAATGGCCCTTGTCCTGCACATAATGGCGGAACCAGAACACCGGCAGAATGAACGAGGCAAACACTAGCCCCGACCAAAGCGCATTCTCATAGCCCCAGACCTTCGCACCCGCGCCCAGAAACACCGCATTCACAAAGGCCAGCACGGTGTTGACGCCGAGCAGCCAGTTCGGCGCTTTCCACGGACGGTTCAAATGCGGGCTGTCGATGCGGTGAATCCAGCCTGCGTTCAGGTTCAGGAAGTTGAACAGGATGTAGCCGACGTTGGAAATCGCCAGTACATAGAAGTAGCCACCGACATCCGAAGCCAAAGCCAGCAGGATCACGTTAAAGCCGAAATCCGTCCACATCGCACCCACAGGGGCACCATGTGCGTTGGTTTTGACCAGATATTTCGGCAGCCAGCCATCGCGCGAGCCTTGATAGAGCGTCCGCGAAGACCCAGCCATCGCCGTCATGATCGCCAGAAACAGCGCGAGGATCATCAAGATCACAAAGATCTGGATGAAGATCGGGTTGGAACCCACCATCGCGCCCAAAGCCGCAGCCACCCCGGTGCCATCGACAATCCCGGTTTCCAGCATACCGCCCAAGCCGTAAACGCCTTGGAACGAGAACGGGATCAGGAAGAAGAACACGATGCAGAGCAGGCCCGAATAGAAAATCGCCCGGAACGTATCGCGCTTGGGGTCTTTCAACTCGGCTGTGTAGCAAACCGCAGTTTCAAAGCCGTAGGTCGACCAAGCAGCGATATACATACCGCCCAGAAACAACGTCCAGCCGCCCACGTTCCACTCGCCATTGACGCCCGAATAGGCGGCGGTCGGCGGCACGATGCCGGTGACATTCATCGTATTGATGTCGCCGTTGATGATCGGGATCAGACCGACCAGCAGCAAGGGCACCAACACCACCACCGCCAGCACCTTTTGTGCGCTTGCCGTGGCCGCGATACCGCGATGCTGGATCGCCAGCATGATCAGCATCAGCACAACACCGATCACGAAAGTCGAGTTGAAATGCAAGGTGCCCAAGCCGGGGACGTTCAGCGCATAAGCCTCCCACACCCGGAACGCCGGGGTCAGGGCTGCAACGCCATCCGCCGAAGCCACGGCGGTGATCGCATCCGCAGGCGTGGTACCAGCGTTGGCCGCGATGTAGGCCACCACGCTTTCCGTGGCTTCGGTATAGTTGGCAATGTTGGCTGCAATCCATTCCACCACTTGTGGTGCTGTTTCCAGCGGGATCGGGAACAACGCGTTCAGGATATAGCCTGCCGCGATGGCGCAACCCAGCGACAGCACGGGCGACCATGCGAACCAGTTGCACCACACCGACAAGGGCGCGATCAGCTTGGAATAGCGCAGCCATGCGGTGGCACCATAAACCGACGTGCCGCCCGACTTGTTGCCGAACATCCCCGCCATTTCGGCATAGGTGAAGCTTTGCGAAAAGCCCATGATCATCGACAGGATCCAGACGACGAAGGCGGCTTGCCCGGCCACCCCCGCGATGCCGCCGATCGAAAACAACACAAGGGGCGGCACCCCTGCGGCGACCCAGAAGGCGCCCTTCCAATTCAGCGTGCGATGCAGATCGCCCGCTTTGCTTTCTGTAGACATGAAGTGTTCCTTTGTCCCTGTTGCTGC
>JBKJTI010000089.1:0-8549 GCA_046590425.1 Cypionkella sp.
GTTCACCAGCTACGAGTGGCAGGAGTTCCTAGAACAGCACAACCTCGCTCCCAGCATGAGCCGCCGAGCGAACTGCTGGGACAATGCTGTCGTAGAAAGCTTCTTCAACCTGCTCAAACGCGAACGCATCCGTCGCAGAAAATACAAAACCCGCGAAGAAGCGCGCAAAGACGTGTTCAACTACATCGAGTTTTTCTACAACCCGCAGCGCAAACACGTTAGGAACGGCATGCTGTCACCGATCGAATTCGAACAGCAGCAGAAACTGAAATTGCAAGGCGTCTAGCAAACTAGGGGCTATTCAGAGCCACCTGCGCAACAGACACATCCGGCGTCATCGTCTGAAGACAGATCGACCGCTTCTCCTCGTCCGTCCAAAGCCGCTTCGTGCGCCGAAACACCCAAAACCCCATAGTGTCCACTATCCAAAGCGGACACTACCCCACCCACTCTGTCAGCGGCAGGGCAGTCATGCCGAAAAAAGGGGCGTCGCCAGCCCGTTAACCTGAACGAAGCCGGAGAACTCTAATTGGGCGGTCCAAGGTCGAGGAGCATAACGAATGACGACCGGGTTCCGGTCATGGCTGGATCAAAGACCCGTGGCAGGTCACAAAAGATTCGACGACGGACGCTGTCGGGGCTCATAGACTCATTCATGCTCGCCATTATGGCGTCGACCTGCACCTCTCATAAACACCAAAGGCTTAGTCGCCGCCATTGAGTAAGTCCCCACGGTAACTGCCGCGGCCGAAATTAACACCGCGTGCCCAATAATGCTGTAGGCAAGAAATGTGTAACTCCCTATAGCAACCGAAAATGCGACCGCCCACATTAGGCCCAGTGCCTGCAACACATAATGGCGCACCGCTACATCAGGAATATTGCGGAGCGGGCTTACATTTTGATTGAAGATAAAATTCCACATATAGACGACGAAGTTCTTTATATCGTGGGTCATGCGAAGAGTCTTTCTATGGCTATGACACTAGGTGCGGGTCGCACTATCTTTGTAGCCATCTGTTTGACTTAGCACAGAACTGTCGCGTTTCCAGCTAGTCCGAGCGGCAATGAAATATAAAAGACTGAGGGGTATGGTGCGCCTTGCCGGACATGTCCGGCCATCTGCAGTCAGTTTGCCGGGTTGCGCAAGCCGCGGTTGACCTCAAAAGTTGTACCAAGCGCATTTTCAGGACGGATCATCCCGCCCCGCCTACGACCTTCAGCCTTGGCTTCAGCATTTCCCCCACTGCGTTAACCCCGGCGCGCAGGGGCGAGTCGATCAGGTGGGCGCAGCGCTGGGTGGTGCCCATCTGGGTTTGGCCGAGCAGCCGCCCGATCATTTCCAAGCGGTGCCGCCAGAGACCAGCAGCGAGGCGAAAGTGTGGCGTAGGTTGTGGATGCGGACATCCAGGATTTCGGGCATTTAAAAGCCTTCACCCAGGAAAACATGTAGCCAACTGACTGGTAGGAGAGCGTGGCATCTTGAACTTATTGACGTCCAGCGACAGAGCGACCTGCCGAATAAAAACCTGCGCGAATTTTCGATACCAGAACCCTCCGCTACCCAAACGAGACTAACAAACAACAAAATCCGACCCAAAAATATACATTTGAAAGCAACAATTTACGGCTGTGGTGTAAAATGCCGCAGTCCACAGCTTTGGAGAGATTTGGTGTGGAGAGAGGCTTTTTGGTGCTTAGGCATGATAAACAACTCCTCAGCCAAAACTGCATAACCCTCTAGAACAACAACAATTTCTTGCTGTGAACGAACCTGGAGATTTGTTGTCAGATTTAAAGTGGTGGACCCAGAGCGATTCGAACGCCCGACCCTCAGATTCGTAGTCTGATGCTCTATCCAGCTGAGCTATGGATCCACTCTTGCGGCTGCACTTAGCCCCCCCCGCCGGGCATTGCAAGGGCGAATACGCAGCGAAATGCAAGTTGATGCGCAATCCTTGGCATAATCTTGGCCAAATCGCGATCAGGCTGCAGGGCCGATGGTTTTCGGCAAATGCACAAGAAACTCCGTGCCATCGGCATCACTGCGCGCCAGTTCCAAGCGCCCCCCATGGCCGCGGATCAGCTCAGCCGCAATCGCCAGACCCAAGCCGATGCCGCCTTTGCGCGCGCCACCCTGAAACGCCTCAAACAGATGCTCGCGGGCCTTTTCCGGCAGGCCGGGGCCGGTGTCGCCGACCCTGATCCACCATTCCGAGGGGCTCTCGCCACCAGAAATTTCGATGCTGCCCTCGGCCCCCGTCGCCTCAATCGCTTGCCGGGCGTTGCGCACAAGGTTGGACAGGACGCGGAACAACTGATCGTAATCGGCATGGATCAGCAGCGCCTCGGGCACTTCGATCAGGCAGGTCACCGGGCCTTGACCTGCCAAGCCTTCGCCCTCAGCCACATCTTCGGCCAGCGTGGCCAAAGCCACCTCGCGCAGTTGCGGCTTTGATTCCTCGGCCTTGCCGAAGGCCAAAGTTGATTCGCACAAGGCCACGGCGCGGGCGATCGAGCCAACCAGTTTCGGAGCTGCGCGCGCCACCATCGGATCGGTGCTGCCCTCGATCCGGTCGGCAAACAGTTGTGCCGTGGTCAGGATGTTGCGCAGATCGTGGCTGATTTTGGCCACCGCCCCACCAAGTTGAGCCAAGCGTTCCTTTTGCCGCAACGAGCCGGTCAGTTGAGTCTGCATCGCATGCATGGCTTCTTCCGCATCGCGCAACTCCACCACCGAGGCGGTTGGTGCGATCACCCGACGGGCGTCCTCGGGCGCTTCGGCATAGGCGGTCATATGATTGACCACCCGGCGGATCGGCAGCACGATCAGGCGCTGCACGGCGAGAAACAGGAAGAAAGCGGTGACCCCCGAAATCAGCGCCGACAGCAGCAAAATCCGCCCGCCGTAATCCAGCATGGCGCTGCGCATCGGCGCGGAATCCATCGTAATTTCAATCAGAAGCCCTGCCGACTGCACAGGATAGCCAATTACCCGAATGATCTGGTCATCAGGGTCGAGCAGACAGGCAAAGGCATCGCGGATCAGCGTCCAAGGCCCTGCCTCGCGCAGGTCGAAAGTGTTCGAAATCGGTGACGGAAGCGGTGAGGACAGCACCAGCTGGCGCACCTCATCGCGGCGCAGCACGACGTTGTAGACCTCGGCATTGGCCAGCAGTTCTTTCTCCAGCGCGGGCGTTACCATGTCTTCGGCAGCCAGTTGCGCCAGTGACGCAATCTGCGCCTTCTCCAACCGCATGGTCAGGAAATCGGCACGAAACCGGGCGATGGATGGCACGAAGATCAGCACTTCGGCCAGCATGACAAAGGCCACCGTCAGAGCCAGAAACCGCCCCGACAGGGTGTTCAGAAATCCGCCCCGCCTGACTGCCACGCTTCTGGTCATCCTCTGCGTACAAATATCCACAGGGGGTCTGGGGGGTGAAGCCCCGCCTGCCCCAAATTCAGCTTATGGCAAAAACCGCTGCAACAGCCGCACCACCCGCTTCACAGCCATGTTATCAAAGAGTTTCGGTGAGAAATAGGCCCCCGCTGCACGTTTGGAAATCTCGCCAAGCGTCGGATAAGGCGCGATCATCCCGGCCAGCGCGCCGATCTTCAGACCAGAGGTCATTGCCAGTGCCCAAAGCCCGATCAACTCACCTGCCCCTGCGCCGACGATGGTGACACCAACCGGGCGACCTTTCAGCAGCATCAGCTTGAGAAAGCCGCTGGTTTTGCCATCGGTCACCGCGCGGTCGTTGTGCAAAAACTCTTGTCGGATCACCTGCACGCCGGGATATGTCACCCGCGCCTCTGCCTCGGTCAGCCCGATCTGCGCCAGTTCGGGGTCGGTATAGGTGACCGTCGGCACCACGGTTGCTTGCTTCGCAGGCAGGCCGAACAGCATTTGCTTGACCACCACCCCCGCATGAGCCCCCGCGACATGGGTGAATTGCAAGCCGCCCGCCACATCGCCCACCGCATAAATCCGGCGGTTGCTGCTGCGCAGATTGGCCCCCACCGTCACCCCCTTATCGCTGTAAGCCACGCCTGCCGCTGACAGATCCAGCTGTGCGATGGCAGGCGTGCGCCCGGTCGCGATCAGCAGATGCGAGCCCGTCAGCGTGGTGCCATCGTTCAGCACCGCTTCCAGCCCCTGCGGGATAGGCCGCAGCCGGGCGATGTCGCGCCCCTCCAGCACCTCGACGCCCTCGGCGCGCAGCGCACTGAGCAAGATCTCAGCCGCCTCGGGGTCGACGCGGCTGAGCACCCGGCTGCGCGCGATCACCGTCACTTTGCATCCCAAGCGGCGATGCGCCTGCGCCATTTCCATCGCAATAGGGCCGCCGCCGAGGATCAACAGATGCGCGGGAGGCTCGATCTGCGCGAAAATCGTCTCATTGGTGAGATATGGGATCGCCTCTAGCCCCGGCAGTTCTGGGATCGTCGGATGCGACCCTGTGGCGATCACAAAACGCCGCGCGCGAATGATCTTGCCATCGGCCTCCACCTCACGCGCGCCCGTAAACCGGGCATAAGCGCGGATCACCTGCACGCCGAAGCCCTCAAACCGCTCCTGACTGTCCACCGGAGCGATCTGCGCGATCACGGCGGCAACCTGTGCTTTGACGGCAGCAAAATCAATCTGCGGCGCGGCCCCCCGCACACCCGGCGCGCCCATACGGATCATCTGCGCCGCACGACCCGCCGCCAGCAGCGCCTTTGACGGCACGCAGCCATAGTTCAGACAATCGCCGCCCATTGCAGCGCCCTCGATCAGCACCACACGCGCGCCCATCTGCGCCGCCCCCGCCGCAACCGAAAGTCCGCCCGACCCGGCACCAATGATGCAGATATCCGTCGAGATCCGCTCCATTCAGCCGCCTTTCTTGCGTTTTTTCAACAGGATCGGCAAAGCAGACAAAGCGGCCAGCCCCAGCAATGGCAGCAATACCGGGGCCGAGAAAATCACCCCCAGATCGGGCCGCTCACCGCGCGCGAAGACCTTACCCAATCCGACACCGACCGAGGTGAACACCAGTGCTGCCGGAATGATGCCGAAAAACGTCGTGATCACAAACGGCAAAAGCCGCACGCCCACAATCGCGGGCAGCAGATTGGCCAGCACAAAGGGCAGCGCAGGCACCAGACGCATGATGAAAAGCGCCGACCATTGGTTTTCACGCAGCGCTGTTTGTACGCGCGAGGCCGAACCGCCTTGTAACCGCGCGGCCAAAGTCGCACCAAACCCCGCGCGGGCGGCCAGAAATATGCAAGTAGCCCCGATGCTGGCGGCCAGTACATTGTAAAGCGTGCCGGGGAACATGCCGAACAGGAACCCTCCGGTCAGCGTGGCGATCGTTGCACCTGGCAGGCTAAGCCCGACAATGACGATATAGACCGCGATAAAACCAAGGCTCGCCCAGAGATAATGTGCGTCGCGGTAGGCCAGCAGTGCCTCGCGGTTCTCGGCCAAAGCCTCAAACGACAGCCGATCACGCAAAAATACCGCCCCACCAACAGCGGCGCAGAGAATCAGCACAATCGGGATCAGGCGGGCGCATCGGGTCATGGTCTTCCTTTACGCCAAGATGGTCGGATTGGCCTGCCCACGCCAGTCGCCTCACGCCAGCTTGATCAGGTTCGCGAAATCGGCGATCTAAAGGCGCGGATTTGTAACAGTTTGCCCTGCCCCAGCCGTGATGATCGGCAAATGTTGCAGAAATCTCGCAGGACGCGCGTTGACTTACCGATGATCCGCCCCTAAAGACCGGGCTTCAAGTTTACGCCGTCGAATCTTCGGGTTCGACGTGCCCGTCTGATGGAGACCGCGATGAAGCGCACTTTTCAACCGTCGAACCTGGTTCGCGCCCGCCGTCACGGCTTCCGCGCACGTATGGCAACCAAAGGTGGCCGTCTTGTGCTGGCAGCCCGCCGCGCAAAAGGCCGCAAGAAGCTGTCGGCTTAATTTCTGACTGACCCTGCGGGGTCGGATGCAGGAGCAGACATGACACCGCCGAAGGTATCGGACATTGGCCCCACCGCCGAAGCGTCCGAAACGCCTCCGGCGGTTTCCGTTTGTGTTCAGACCATGAAGAACCGCCCGGATTATCTGCGCACCGCACAAGGGCGCAGGCAGGGCACGGGCAGCTTTCTGTTGCAGGGCCGTGCGCGGGGCGATGATCAGGCCACGGTGCGGATCGGCTTCACGGCCTCGAAGAAGATCGGCAACGCCGTGGCGCGCAATCGCGCCAAACGGCGGATGCGGGCTTTGGCACGCGAGGTGCTTCCGAGACTGGCACGGCCCGGTTGGGATTATGTGTTGGTCGCCAAGCCAGAGGCCACAATTTCTCGTGATTACAAAGACATGCTGACCGATTTCGCCGCCGCCTTGGCCTCGGTTCACAAGGTGCGCGCATGACACCGCTGGCGCGCATCGTGGCCCTGCCCGTGCGCGCTTACCGTTTGGTGCTGTCGCCTTGGGTCGGCCACGGCTGCCGCTTTCAACCCACCTGCTCGGCCTACGCGATGGAGGCGTTGGAGCGGCATGGGGCGGCAAAGGGTGGCTATCTGATGCTGCATCGGATTTGCCGCTGCCACCCTTGGGGTGGGCAGGGCTATGATCCGGTGCCAGGGGCCGACACGGAATTTGATGCCAAACGCTAAGCCGTAACCTTTACCGACTTGGCGCAAATGGTTAATAAATAATGGAACAAATGGTGAAAATCCTCTGCAACTTTGGGGTGAGGGTTAACCTTCCAATCAGGGTGTTTGCCTAGTCTTGCCGCATCGGGGTGGCGTTGCCCCGCAGCAGATAGGGCCGGTCCGATGGTTTCACGCTTTTTCACCGCAGTCTCCACCGGGTTCTCCCACATCGGCGCGCTGATGCGCAGGCCAGAGGCATTTGTGTTCCTCCCCGCCCTGACCCTCGCCGCGTTCTGGCTGGGCGGAGAGAGGGATTTGATCCTGACAGCACTTGGTGCGCCGCTGTTGTTTGCGATTTCAGGCGCGGTGCGACCACAGGAAACCCCGCCCGATCCATCGCTGGTGCTGGAAGGCCTGTCGCTGCGCGCCCAGATCGTCGGCAATCTGGACGCGATTTTGCGCGAATCACATCTCAGCGGGCGCACAACTGCCTGTCTGGTGCTGCAATTTGATCTGGCAGAGCGGATGGTCGAACAGCACGGTCGCGCCGCCCAGACCGAGATGTTGGCGCGTTCAGCGGAACGGATTTGCGCCTCGTTGCGCGCGGGCGATGTGGTGGCGCGGCTGGAAGGCGGCGGCTTTGCGGTGGCACTGGCCCCGGTGCGGCGGCTGGATATTGAGACGGTGGTGCAGGTCGCAGCCCGGCTGCAATCGGCGCTGTCCGCGCCGATCAGCCTGAACGCAACGCGGATCTACATCACCTGCTCGATTGGCTTTTGTCTGGGCAGTCGCGCCCCAGAGGCAAACGGTGCCAGCCTGCTGAACGCCGCGCAAATTGCCGCCGATGATGCCCTGCGCCACGGCCCCAGCGCCATTCGCAGCTTTTCCGAGGATATGGCCGCCAACCGCGCCGACCGCGATGCGCTGCGCGATGAGCTGGAACACGCGCTGGACGAAGGCCAGATCCGCCCGCATTTCCAGCCGCAAATCTCGACCCATACCGGGGCGATCACCGGGTTTGAGGCGCTAGCGCGCTGGTATCACCCTGATAAGGGCCTGATTCCACCCGCCGAATTCCTGCCGATGATCGAGGATGCGGGCCTAAGCGAACGTCTGGGTGAGGTGATTTTGTACCACGCGCTCTCGGCCCTCGCCCGCTGGGATCGCGCCGGACTGAATGTGCCAACCGTGGCAGTCAATTTCTCATCCCCCGAACTGCGCGACCCGCGCTTGGCCGAAAAACTGAAATGGGAGTTGGATCGCTTTGATCTGGAGCCCAAGCGGCTGTCGATTGAGGTTCTGGAAAATGTCGTCGCCCAAACCGATAATGACATCATCGTCTCAAACATCGCGGCGCTGGCGGCCTTGGGCTGCGGCATTGATCTGGATGATTTCGGCACCGGCCATGCCTCGATCACCTCGATCCGCCGCTTTGCTGTGCGGCGCATCAAGATCGACCGTAGCTTTGTCACCCGGCTGGACGAAGACCGTGAGCAGCAGAAGATGGTGGCGGCGATCTTGTCGATGGCCGAACGGCTGGGGTTGGAGACCTTGGCCGAAGGGGTTGAGACCCCCGGTGAACATGCCATGCTGTCACAATTAGGTTGCGGCGATGTGCAAGGCTTCGGCATCGCCCGCCCCATGCCGGTGGATGAGACGATGGAATGGATCGCTCGCCATCGCGCCAAGGTCGGGGCGATTCCGCGCATCGGCTCGCGCGCCCGTTAGGGGCAAATCGGCGCGCACACCGCGAATTGCGCGGCAAACCCGGGGCCAAGCCCTGTGAATAGGGGAAAACCGCTTGACCTTTGCGCCCCCCTATCGTTGAACCACGCCTGACCCTGAACAGGAATGGTGCTTGTCCCGATGGACGATCAAAACAAGAATCTCATCCTCGCAAC
>JBKJTI010000177.1:0-4063 GCA_046590425.1 Cypionkella sp.
CGATTATCTGGTGATGGCGGCTTGGCTTGCCTTCCTGAAATCCCGTCTTTTGCTGCCACCCGAACCCGGCGAAGCTGGACCTTCGGCCGAGGATTTGGCAGCCCATCTGGCGTTTCAGTTGGAGCGACTGTCGGCCATGCGCGAGGCCGCTGCCCGTCTGATGGGGCGTGACCAACTTGGTCGCGATTTTTTCGCGCGCGGTGTGCCCGAGGATGTCACCCGCAAGGTCACGGTCAGCTATACCGCGACGCTCTTGGATCTTATGCGCGCCTATGCCCGCACCCGCACCCGCGATGAATTCCGCCCCTATGCCTTTGATCGCAAAGATGTTTACACGATGGAAGACGCTTTGGAGCGGATGCGCAGCCTGCTGGGTTATGCAGGGGAATGGTCGGACCTCACCAGCTTCATGCCCGAAGGATGGGAGGTTTCCCCCGCCCGCCGCAGATCGGCCACAGCTGCGCATTTTGCGGCGATTTTGGAAATGGCCAAGCGTGGTCAAGTGCAGATCAAACAGGGTGAGGTGTTTGCGCCGCTGATGATCCGCAGGACAGAGCAATGACCGAGCCGATTGAAAAAAGCCTGTTTGAAGCCCCACCGATGGGCGAGCAGGAGCGCATGGTCGAAGCCATCCTGTTCGCTTCGACGGAAGCTGTGACTTTGGCCGAATTGGTCAAGCGAATGCCGCATGGCTGCGATCCGGCCGAGGCCTTGTTGACCCTGCGCCGCCGCTATGAGGGGCGGGGGGTGAATATGGTGAAGGTCGGTGATGCCTATGCCTTCCGAACCGCGCCCGATCTGGGGCATTTGATGCAAAAGGAAACTGCGGAACAGCGCAAGCTGTCGCGCGCGGCGATTGAGACGCTGGCGATTGTGGCGTATCATCAGCCGGTGACGCGGGCCGAGATTGAGGAAATTCGCGGTGTTGCGGTCAGCCGGGGCACGGTGGATCAATTACTGGAGCTTGATTGGATCAGGCTGGGGCGCAGGCGGATGACTCCTGGGCGTCCTGTGACATTTGTGGTGACGGATCATTTCCTAGACCACTTTGGTTTGGAATCCGCGCGCGATCTGCCGGGACTGAAGGAGCTGCGCGCCGCAGGGTTGCTGGATAGTCGGCCCTTGCCAGGGGGGCTTTCGACCCCATCTGAAGATGAAGAACAGCCCAGCACCGGGCAGAGCGAATTGTTTGAGGACTAAGCCATGGATCGCATCATTCAGATGATTTTGAACAAGCTCCTCGGGCGGCTGGTCAATACCGCCGTCAACAAGGGCGTTGATTATGCGGCGCGTCGGGGCAAATCACCCGATCAGATGACGCCGGAAGAGCTTCAGCAGGCGCGGGCTGGCAAGGAAATGGCCAAACGCGCACGGCAAGCGGCCAAGCTGACCCGCCGCATCCGTTAGTGCAAAAGGCCCGCCGGTGGCGGGCCTTTTTTTCGTAATATCCAAAGCTTAGCGCGCGCGACGCCCGCCGCGACGCCCTGACGTGGCCGCCGTGGCCGCAGCTGAAGCCTCTGCAAACGTCGCCCCGGCTTCAACAGCCTCCAGCACCTTGGCAAAGCGGATCCATTCGCCGCCATTGGCGTCATGGTTCATCAGGAAGTTGGCGGCGCGAATAGCCTCCATCTCTGGCAAGCGCACCGGGTTCATGATGGCGCTGGTCATCCCTGCGCCAATCGCCATCGGCAGGAAGGCCGCGTTGATGCCGTGACGATGCGGCAGACCGAACGAGATGTTCGAGGCACCGCAGGTGGTGTTGACGCCCAATTCCTCACGCAGACGCCGCACCAAGGCGAAGACTTGCTGACCAGCGGAGCCCATAGCCCCCACCGGCATAACCAGCGGATCGACCACGATGTCATGCGCCGGGATGCCGAAATCAGCCGCACGTTCAACGATCTTTTTCGCGACCGCAAAGCGCACATCAGGGTCTTGGCTAATCCCGGTGTCGTCGTTGGAAATCGCCACCACCGGCACGTTGTATTTCTTCACCAGCGGCAGAACCAGTTCCATACGGTCTTCTTCCCCCGTCACCGAGTTCAGCAGCGGACGACCCTCGCAAGACTGCAAGCCAGCTTCCAGCGCGCCCGGAACCGAAGAGTCGATGCACAAAGGCACATCGACCACGGCCTGAATCCGCAGGATCAATTCGCGCATCAGCGGCGGCTCGACAAAGTTGTTGTCGGCATAGCGCGGATCTTCGGCCATTTTGTTGGTGAATACGGCACCCGAATTCACGTCCAAGATGTTGGCACCGCAGGCGACCTGCTCTAGCGCGTCGCGCAGAACGGTTTCAAAATTGCCTGCCTCCATTTCGGCAGCCAGCTTTTTACGCCCGGTCGGGTTGATACGCTCACCGATGACGCAGAACGGCTCGTCAAAACCGATGATCACAGTTTTCGTTTTGGATTCAATGACGGTACGGGTCATTCTTAAACCTTCTCTTTAAGCGTTTATGGGTTTTTCAAGCGTTTGCGGGCACGCCCGACGC
Source organism: Cypionkella sp. (assembly GCA_046590425.1). Lineage (GTDB taxonomy): Bacteria > Pseudomonadota > Alphaproteobacteria > Rhodobacterales > Rhodobacteraceae > Cypionkella. Next base: position 2,495 of record JBKJTI010000177.1, read on the forward strand.
GCCGCCATTTTCAGTCACCCAAGCGGCATTGGTCTTGATGCCCCCGAGCGGGAAGAAGTGAACTTGCTCGATGCCAAAGGCCGGGTTCGCCGTTTTGTGGGCGGCGAGCCCTGCGATGAACTCCGTCGGCTCGTAGGGCATCAGCAACTTCGTTACATCCATTGCACGTTTTTGCAAGACGCGCAGCGAAGCGCCGACGCCGCAGGAAATCGCGAACTTGATCAGGGTTTGCAGCTTGGCAGGGCCCGCCACACCGATATGGATCGGCAGATGCACGCCAGCCTCGGCCAACCGATTGGCCCAAGCGTTCACCGGATCAGCCTCGAAACAAAACTGTGTCGCAATCGCCATCTTCGCGTCAGAGCGTTCCGAGAATGCCTGTTTCCACTTGAGCGCGGCCAGCACGATGGCATCGCCGCCGTTTTTGTCGATGTCCTTGTTGCCCTCGGGATGGCCTGCAACGTGCAGGCGGTCAAAGCCGTCGAACAGCCCGGTTTCGATCAACTGCATCGAGCTTTCAAAATCGCCCGCAGGGGTGTTGACGCCGCCGCCGAGCAGCAGGGCTTGCTTGACGCCCGCCTCTGTCTGATAGCGCTTGATCCAATCGGCCAAGGTAGCCTTGTCATGGATGATCCGCGCCGGGAAATGCGGCATCACGTCAAAGCCTTCGCGTGCGATCCGCTTGGCGGTGGCGACCATGTCTTCAATCGGCGTGCCCTCGATATGGGCGATGTAGACACGGGTGCCTTTCGGCAGCAAAGCGCGGAAATCTTCCACCTTTTCGGCGGTGCGCGGCATCACCTCGATCGAATATCCTTTCAGAAAAGCTTCGTTCGCGTCGGTGTTCAGGCTAGGTTTGGTGTCTTTACGGAAAAAGCTAAGTGCCACGCGGGCCTCCCCTTAAATACGGTCAGGCTTGCGCCCAGCCCTCGGCGTTGATCAGCGCCTTCAGGCGCTCGGTGTCATAGGCGGTGTCCAATCGAGCGGCCTCAGTGGCCGCAACTTCGGCGGCCTCGCCATCAACCGAATAGGGGTCAGCTTTGCGCCATTCGGCGAGATAAGCGTCAGCACCCTTGGCCCCGATTTTCATCGCACAGCGGTCAATCGCTTGCTCAAAACGCTCGGGCAACTGGACTTTGGACGCGGACCGCCCCTTACCGACAATCACTTGCGCCGGAATGTCGCGCCAAAATACCACTGTTACATCCGGCATAGCTGATTCCCCCCACCACTTTTGACACCTGTTCTATGCGCCGATACGCGACAAATAGGGTCGGTTTTCGACATAGAACATGCTTGTAGCGACCACGTCCGTTGCTAACGACAAACTGCGCGTGCGGCCAGAGCCTGCGAATGGAGAAATTTTCATCATCTCTATGAACGACAGATCACGTTTGCACAGGCAGGGGGCAGGGTGCTTGCCACTGCCGTGTAACGGGACTACCTTTGGGGCAACCACCAATGGAGGGCGATTATGGCGCCCGAGCGTCCCCTGGGGGCGGACGCGATGCAAACAGCGGTCGAGGCACAGGGTGCTTTCCGCGAAACTGACCCGTCGGCCCCCCCCGG
>JBKJTI010000244.1:0-19313 GCA_046590425.1 Cypionkella sp.
CCCGGAAATGACAAAGGCCCAACCGTTTCCGGTCGGGCCTTAAGTTGTGGTGGTGAGCCGGACGGGACTCGAACCTGTGACCCGCTGATTAAAAGTCAGCTGCTCTACCAACTGAGCTACCGGCCCACAACTGCCGCGCTGATTAGGGTGCGGGCCGGATGGGGTCAAGAGACAAAACGCCCCCCTCTGGCAAAAAGCTGCGCTGCGGCGTATATGCAGGCCATGGAAAACGCCGTGAACAGCCCGAAATCCCCAAGGGCCATTGCCTTCATGAAGATGCATGGTGCCGGGAATGACTTTGTCATCATCGACTCGCGCGGCCGCGAGGCTGTTGTCACGGCCAAACTGGCGCACGCACTGGGCGGCCGCCACCGCGGCAGCGGCTTTGATCAACTGGCCGAGATTCGCGATTCGCAAACCGCCGATTTCGCTTTGGATTTCTGGAACAGCGACGGCAGCCGCGCCGGTGCCTGCGGCAACGCCACCCGCTGCGTCTCTGATTACATGATGCACGAACTGGGCCGCGACGCGCTGACCCTGACCACCGAACGCGGCCAACTCCACGCCCTGCGCCTCGCCAATGGTCGCGTTTCCGTCAACATGGGCCACCCGCAGCTTGACTGGTCCGAAATCCCGCTGTCTCACGCCGTTGACACGCTGAACCTCCCCCTCCCCGGCACCCCTGCTGCCGTGGGCATGGGCAACCCGCATTGCGTGTTCTTCGTCACCGACGCCGAGACGGTCAACCTGACCGTTGAGGGCCCCGGCACCGAACACCACGAACTTTTCCCCCAGCGCACCAACGTCGAATTTGCCCATCTGATCGCCCCCGACCACCTGCGGATGCGGGTGTGGGAGCGTGGCGCAGGCGTCACCCTCGCTTGCGGCTCCGGCACCTGCGCCACCGTCGTCGCCGCCCATCTGCGCGGCCTCACCGGGCGCTCTGTGACGGTAGAGGCCGACGGCGGCACCCTGCACGTCGATTGGCGGAGCGATGGCGTCTGGCTCACCGGCCCCACCGCGCATATCTTCAACGGCACCCTGACCCCCGCCTTCTTGGCCGCGCTATGAACGCCCCGATTTCGACACCCCCGATCTTCGCCACTTTGGGCTGTCGCCTGAACGCCTATGAAACCGAGGCGATGAAAGAACTCGCCGCCGCCGCAGGCATATCGGGCGCAGTCGTGGTCAACACCTGCGCCGTCACCGCCGAAGCCGTGCGCAAAGCCAAACAGGAAATCCGCAAACTCGCCCGCGAAAATCCCGGCGCACAGATCATCGTCACCGGATGCGCAGCACAAACCGAACCTGAAACATTCGCCGCCATGGCCGAAGTCACCAAAGTCATCGGCAATACCGAGAAAATGCAGGCGGCAACGTGGCAAAGCCTGAAAGCCCCCGACCTGATCGGCATCACTGAAAAGGTGCAGGTCGATGACATCATGTCAGTCAAGGAAACCGCAGGCCATCTGATCGACGGCTTTGGCCGCCACCGCGCCTATGTGCAGGTGCAAAACGGCTGCGACCACCGCTGCACCTTCTGCATCATCCCCTACGGTCGCGGCAATTCCCGCTCTGTCCCCGCCGGTGTCGTCATCGAACAGATCAAACGCCTCGTGGGTAATGGCTTCAACGAAGTCGTCCTCACCGGCGTCGATCTCACCTCATGGGGCGCAGACCTGCCTGGCCTGCCGCGCTTGGGCGATCTGGTCATGCGCATCCTGCGCCTGATCCCCGACCTGCCCCGCCTGCGGATCAGTTCCATCGACTCCATCGAAGCCGACGACGCCCTGATGGGGGCGATCGCCACCGAAACCCGCCTGATGCCCCACCTGCACCTGTCGCTTCAAGCAGGCGACGACATGATCCTGAAACGCATGAAACGCCGCCATTTGCGCGAAGACGTCATCCGCTTCTGCGAAGACGCCAAAAAACTCCGTCCCGACATGATCTTCGGTGCCGACATCATTGCAGGCTTCCCCACGGAAACCGAAGATATGTTCGCAAACTCCCTCAAACTGGTGGCAGACTGCAACCTCACCTTCCTGCACGTCTTCCCGTTCAGCCCCCGCAAAGGCACCCCCGCCGCAAGGATGCCGCAACTGCAAGGCCCAGAAATCAAATCCCGCGCCGCCCGCCTGCGCGCCGCCGGTGATCTGGCCCTATCGCGTCACCTGACCGCCCAACTTGGCCAATCCCACCGCATCCTGACAGAGTCCCCCCGCATGGGCCGCACCGAACAATTCACCGAAGTCAGCTTCGAGACTGACCACCCCGAAGGTCAAATCCTCACCGCCACCATTCGCGGAGCCGAAGGGACGCGCCTGCTAGCCTAAATAGATAGCAGATACAAAACAAATCAAGCTTTACACAATATACGGTTATTAACATCCAACTGAATTTTGTGCCCTCAAAAAGGAAGCCAACATTGTGTCTAAAAGGGTCGAAAACGGCTACGCTGCACTTGCCCTCATGGCAATGGCTTGTTTTGTGGCAATCGCCTTCGTCTCTTGGTCAATTTCCTATTCAAAGGGCTACCACCGCGCTAATCAGGATAGTAAATCTGTATATTCCGACGGTCTGCGCGCAGAAATACATTACAAAGAATGTATGTCTAAATCGACCACTATTGAAGCGCTGGAATGCTATCGAGATGCAGAATACGATTCCGAAGAAGAACAACGCGCCAACCAGGATCTCAATGCCCAGCGCGAAATGGCAGATTGGGCAGAAAGTGTGTTGTGGGCTACTATTCTGATAGGAGCAGCTACGGTTATCGTCACGACCATCGGTATCTACTTTGTCAGAGAAACACTCACCGTCTCAAACCAAACAAATGAAGCTGCCATCAGCGCCGCACGATCTGCAAACGAGGCAAACCGCATACTGCGAGCAGAAAGACGCCTTTGGGTCACGCTGCGCAGAGATACTGAATGCGATTTTTTTGAGAGTGACCGAGGTTTCTCTGTAGCATGGAACCATGACTTTGAGAATTTGGGTCGATCCCCAGCATATGATTTGCGCCTAAGGACCAAGGCGATCAAGACAGGTAGCCTCCTGGGATTGCGTGAGATGCTCAGCCATTTTGTTGAAAGCGAAACAAAAACCAGAACGCGCTTATAGACAGTCGAATACTCTTTGCCGGAGAAAAAACCGAGCATTGGAAATATAATTCACAATCCAGCATGTCCTACAACAGACTGCAAGAAGCTGATTTAGGCGAAAATACGATAATGTTGGTTTGCTTGAGTTACAGGCTTGGCCTCGATCCAAATGAGCCGCTCGGGGTTGAAGCGCGCGTCATGGGGTTTAAGCCTAGGGAAAACTTCTACGGCCCATATGGGCATCGGATGTTGGAGTACGCTACCATGAGGATCGTTCGATAACTCGATCAAGCGGTTTGAGCCTCAAGCAATTTCACATTGGCCTAAATATCCCCGCCGGAGGCTTCCCCGGTCGCCACAAACGCAGCGCCAAAAGTAAACGCAAGATTAACGACTTCACCTAACTCCTTGTTCTTAAATAGCCCTACCCCCTGTCCACGTGTGGACACAGTCTAAATCCGAAACCCCTCCGGGATCGCACGGCGCCCCTCCAGCACCAAATCGACCATCACCTCCGCCACCTTAGGCGCCATCCCGAACCCAATCTTGAACCCGCCATTGGCGACAAAATGCCCCGCCCGCCCCGGTCAAACCCCCAATGTGGCAAAGGGCGCGATTGTCCTGACGGTGAACCACCCCGGCTCGACCAGTGGCGACAGTTCTGCCCGCCGCTCGCTGGATCTTGCGGCCCGCGCCGCAGACCTCAGCGCTGCGTTGGATAATGTCTTGGCCGATCCCGACTTTGCGCCCCATGTCGATATAACCCAAATCAGTGCCATCGGTTTTTCTTTGGGCGGCACCACAGCCCTAAGCCTTGCCGGAGCGGTGTTCGATGGCAAACGCCAAGCCGAACGCTGCGCCAGCGGCCCCGATGCCGCTGACTGCGGCTTCTTTCTGCGCGGCGGTGCGCAATTCGCCACCGCGCCGGGGTTTACTGCAAACGTCTGCGATCCCCGCATCCAACATGTGGTCGCGGTTGATCCCGGCTTTGGCGCCACAATAACCGATGCCAGCCTCGCAGGCATCAGCGTGCCCGTCCACCTTGTCAATCTGGGCAAGGCCGCTCGCCTGCCTGCGGTCGATGTCGGCCCCTCTGGTAACGGCCTTGCCGTCCGGCTGCCCGGCGCAAGCTACACGGTCATCGCGCCTGCCACCCATTTCAGCTTTCTCGCCACCTGCAAACCGGGTGCTAAGGATTTGCTGAAGGAAGAAGGCGAAGACCCGATCTGCACCGACCCCGCCCAGACCAATCGCGCCGAGGTTCACCGCCGCCTGATTGACGACATAGCCACCGGGTAGGGCTTATAGGCTCGATTTACCGGGTTACACCTGCTCGCTCCGCCAAGCCGCCCTGTCCCACCTTGCCCGTCTGGCAAAAGGGGCGGCTTGCCTTTGCAGGGCCTGCATCTGCCAGACCACAGGCGGTCAGGGTGGCAAAGGTAAACACAAGATTAACGCCTCCCTGTTAACCCCTTGATTTCATATAAACCAACCCGCTGTCCACGCGTGGACACCCCTCAAATCCGAAACTCCTCTGGGATCGCATCGCGCCCCTCCAGCACCAAATCGACCATCACCTCCGCTACCTTCGGGGCCATCCCGAAGCCAATCTTGAACCCCCCGTTGGCCACAAAATGCCCCGGCCGCCCGGGCCAGGCCCCCAATAAAGGCGCGCGAGACTTGGCCCGAGGCCGCACCCCCGCCCATCTCTCCACCACTTCCGCCCCCGCCAGCACGGGCAACGCCGCCACCGCCCGCGCGCGCAAATCCTCGACCTGATGATCTACCCCCGGATCGCTCCAAACCGTTTCCGAGGTAGACCCCACAGCCACCGTCCCATCCACATGCGGCACCACATGCAGCCCATCCACAAACAACTGCGGCAACCCCTGCGCCGGATAGCGCAGCAAGATCGCCTGCCCCTTCACTCCGCCGCCAACAACCCGCCCCAAATCCGCGCCCAGTGCCGCAAGCCCAGCCACCCCCGTCGCCCAGATCACTGGCCCCACCTCGTCAGCCTCGCCCATAAGAACCTCACTCCCCGCCGCCTCAATCGCCGCCATTAAAGCCGCGCATCCCATCTTAGGCTGCACCCGCGCGCTCAAATCATCTTCCACCAGCCACCCCGAAGCACTGAAAGGCTCCCACTCCGCCCCGGTCGCAGCGATAACCCGCCAAACCGCCTCCCCGCGCCACAAAACTTCCGCCGACACCCCCCGCGCCCGCGCCAGATCGACCGCCGCGGGGTCCGCCAAAGGCTGCAACCGCCCCACCCGCCCGTAACCCGAGACCAACCCCGACGCTACCTCCACCCCCCGCCACCAGCCCGCAGCCATTAACAAACTATCCAACTGAAACGCCTTCTTCACGTTCCAGCATTCCGGCACATGCGGGCTCAGCGCGCCCACCACGCCCCCCGAAGACCCCGCGCCGATACCCACCGCCTCAATCAACCGCACCTTTGCCCCCCGCCGGACGGCCTCCCATGCCACCGACAGACCGAAAATCCCCGCCCCGCGCACCGTCAGATCAACCCTTGCCATTCCGCCCCACCTTGCCCATGGTCCGCCCGACCAAGGGCATATGACAATGACCACTTCCCCACAATCTGCCCTAAGCTGGCAAGACGGCGTGATCCCCGTCTCGACCCGGTTCGACGACCCGTATTTCTCGCAGAACGATGGCCTGTCCGAGACCCGCCACGTCTTCTTGGCTGGCAACGACCTGCCAGCCCGCCTGACCCCCGGCTTCCACATCGCAGAACTCGGCTTCGGCACCGGGCTGAACCTGCTCGCCCTCAGCCTGATCGCGCAAGCTCCCACCCGTTTCACCAGCTTTGAAGCCTTCCCCCTCCCCGCCCAAGACATCGCCCGCGCCCTCGACCATTTCCCCGAAGCCCGCGCCGTGGCCGACCCCTTCCTGAACGCGTGGAGCCAAGGCCAAACCAAATTCCAACTCGGCCAGATCACAGCCGAAATTATCATAGGCGACGCCCGCGAGACCCTCGCCCGATGGCCCCTTAGAGCAGACGCATGGTTCCTTGACGGCTTTTCGCCTGCAAAAAACCCTGAACTCTGGTCGTCCGAAATCCTGCACCAAGTCGCCTGCCACACCGCCCCCGGTGGCAGCTTCGCCACCTACACCGCCGCCGGCCATGTCCGCCGCGCCCTGCAAGAGGCAGGCTTTGACGTTGAACGCCGCCCCGGCCATGGCAAGAAAAAGCACATGTCCGCAGGAGTCTTGGCATGAACAACCGCAAAGGCATCTTGTTGATGATCGTGGCGATTGCGGCCTTCGCGGTGCAAGACGCGTTGTCGCGCCTGCTCGCTGGCAACTACAACACGCTGATGGTGGTGATGATCCGCTATTGGGTCTTCGCCGCCTTCGTGATCACCCTTGCGCTGCGCCGCCCCGAGGGCATCCGCGCCGCGTTGCGCAGCCGCCGCCCTCTGGCCCAAGCCCTGCGTGCCACCCTGCTGGTGGTGGAAATCTGCGTCATGGTCTACGCCTATACCCTGATCGGCCTGATCAACGCCCATGCGGTCTTCGCCATCTGCCCGCTGATCGTCGTCGCTTTGTCCGGCCCGATCTTGGGTGAACGGCTGACATGGCAACGCTGGGCCACCGTCGCTGTGGGTTTGATCGGCGTTCTCATCATCCTGCGCCCCGGCCACGGCGTGTTCTCTTGGGCGGCCCTGCTGCCACTAATCACAGCGCTGTTCTTCGCCGCTTATAGCGTGCTCACCCGCCTCACCGCGCGGGATGAGGCGTTCTTCCCCAGCTTTTTCTGGCCCGCATTCCTAGGTGCCATCATGATGACCGCCCTCGGCCTGCCGCAGTGGCAGCCGATCGAGGCCCAAGACTGGCCGATCTTCGCCACCTATGCAGTGATCTCCATCCTGTCGAACTGGTTGTTGCAAAAGACCTATCAGAATGCCGAGGCCTCTGCCGTGCAACCCTTCGCCTATCTGCATTTCGTGTTCATCGCGATCTTGGGGCTGACCTTCTTTGACGAGGAACTCGCGCTTCCGGTCATACTTGGCGCAGGCTTGATCATCGTCGCGGGGATTTACTCGCTGTGGCAGACCAAAGCCGAACCGAAGGCAATACCATGAGAACCGAACAAAATCTGAAATTCGGCATCTGGCTGATGGTGGCCAGCACGGTGGTGTTCGCGCTGCAAGACGGCATCTCGCGCCATCTGGGCGGCACCTACAACGTCTACATGGTGGTGATGATCCGCTTCTGGGTGTTCGCCGCTTTCGTCATAGCCCTCGCCGCCCGCAGCCCCGGCGGCATCCGCAGCGCCACCCGCACCCGCTTTCCCGCCCAGCAAATCACCCGCGGCGTGATCTTGGTGGCTGAGGTCTGCGCCATGGTTTTCGCCTTCATCAATCTCGGCCTGATCCAAAGCCATGCGGTGTTCGCCTGCTACCCGCTGCTGGTCGCCGCCCTCTCTGGCCCGGTGCTGGGCGAGAAAGTCGGCTGGCGGCGCTGGACAGCCATCGCAATTGGCTTTGTCGGCGTGTTGATCATTCTAGAACCGGGCTTTGCCGTGTTCTCACCTTGGGCGCTGATCCCCTTCATCAGCGCCTTCATGTTCGCGGTCTACGGCCTGCTCACCCGCTTTGTTGCCCGTAAAGACCCCGCCTCGGTGTCGTTCTTCTGGACAGGTGTCGTCGGAGCCGCCGCGATGACCCCGATTGGCCTGTGGCATTGGCAACCGATGCTGCCCACAGATTGGCTCTGGATGGGCGCACTCTGCTGCACCGCGATCATGGGACATTGGCTGCTGATCAAAGCCTATGCCGTGGCCGAAGCCTCCGCCGTGCAACCCTTCGCCTATCTGCAACTGATGTTCATCGCCCTGCTCGGCGTATTCCTGTTCAATGAGACCCTGCGCCCCAACGTCGCCATCGGAGCCTGCGTCGTCGTCGCCGCTGGCCTGTTCACCCTCTGGCGCCAACGCGTGAAACACCAAGAACCGCCGCAGATTTAGACGGCACAACATAGGGCAACGCCTGACCGCCGGGTTGGCGCAGCGACGCTGGTTCTAGGCGCTTTATACCCCTACCCCTCCTCCAGAATTTCTGCTGGCATCCTTGCAATCGCACCCCCCCGGCGGGAGGTCGGGCGCGGCCCGGCGCGCTTCGCCCTTGATTCCGGGAAAGTGGGGCGGGTTTAACGTCCAGCATGCAAATGCAGGAGTGACGGCTAATCGGATAATGCAGCCATTCGGCGCAATCACATAAGAACTCGATTAGCGTTTTCGATATATGATTAAAGCAACGAGGATTGCCGAGGTCGGCACGATCCAGAGCAGCGGGCGAACCAAAATTCGCCACTCATTTTCAGCCGCATATCCGCCGTATCCATAGAAAAACATAACAGGAAGAACTGCCGCTCCTCCCAAAACGCCCGCTGCAATCGCGGTGCGCGCAGGCAATGGGAGCCGGACCACTCCGCCAACAATCCATCCCACAACCCAGCCGACCAGCATACACGGCACAATGAGAGGACTAAACAAAACCGCAAATGCAAGCATTGCAGCTAATATAGCAGGGAAACGGCTCAACACCTCGTCCAACGGTCGATCAGCGCCTGACATCAAAGCCGAGTAAACAACTGCGGCAGCGAGGACGGTGCAAAGGCAAAGGGCGAAAAGTTTGCAATTTAAGCCAAGCGACCTTGCGAGGCTGACAATTTGGCGCGATCCGTCACCCATACGTTCCCCAAACCTCGTTCAAGACAGGCTTTAAATCATCAACCTGGCGTAACAATGGCAGGCTTCAAACAGCCAACCTCACCGCCCCGTCAATTCCGCCGAAATCCGCACCGGCCCCGCCACGCCCTTCAGCTTGGCGCGGTAGATCACCACCCCCTCCGCCACCCGCATCACATAGGTGCGGGTTTCGCCAAACGGGATCATCTCGACCCAATCCACCACATCGACGCTATCCTTGCGAGGGTCGCCAAACTGATCAATCCACTTCCTTGGCCGCCCCGGCCCCGCGTTATACCCCGAGGCCACCAGCGCCACCGATGGCCCAAATTCTTCAATCATATGGCTCAGATAGATCGCCCCTATCCGCACATTGAACGGCGGATCAGAGGTCAATCTTCCAGCGGAAGAAGTCTCGCCCAACCCCTTCGCCACATGCTCCGCGGTCGCAGGCATCACCTGCATCAACCCCCGCGCCCCCGCTTTGCTTTGTGCTGCCGGATCAAATTCACTCTCGCGCCGCGAAATCGACAAAGCCAAAGCCCGGCTGACCGCCAGCCCATCCGGCACCATCGCAGGCACCGGATAATAGGCACGTGGCAAGATCACCCCTCGCTCTGCCGCCTGCTTGGCCACCAGCAAAGCGATATGCGGCTCATCCATCCGCAGCGCTAGATCGGCGAGTTGTTCCAGCCCCTTGGCATCCAAACCTTCCGCCACTTGCAGGAAAAACCGCTTCGCCAAAGTCCGATCCCCGGCCTCTGCCAAAGCCATCCCCGCCGCCAGAACCGAAGACGCCGCGAACCCAGAAGTCCGCCACCCCGGCGTAGGTTCCCCCACATTCACCAAAGCCGGATCGAGCGGCAGCCCGATCTTCTCCGACGCCAGCATGCCATAATACGCCGTCTGATTGCGCGCCGCCCGCGCATAGGCGGCATCCGCCCCCGCCTTGTCGCCCTTGGCTTCCAACGCCCGACCCATCCAATATTCCGCCCGCGCGACGGAAATCGGCGTCGCCACCGCCTCTTTCAAATGCTTGAAATGCTTGATTGCCACATCCGGCTCGCCCAGCTTGCGCAGCGCAATAAACCCGGCCAGAAACTCCAGATCGACATAATCATTGCCCTTGCTCATCTGATGGTTCGCCGCCACCCCCAACGCCAGCTTCGGCTCGCCCTGCCGCAGCAACACCCGCGCCAAATCCGCCCGCCGCTTGCCCCAAGCCTCGGGGTCGCCCAGACTCGCCGCCGTCTTGCTGCGCTCCAAAATCAGCGTCGCTGCATCGTCATAGCGATCCGCCCGCATCCGGTAGGTGAAACGCTCATAGGCCAAGCCCGGATCACCCAGCATGGATTTTGGCACCGCATCGACCAGATCCACCGCCGCCGCACTGTCCACCCGCAGCGCCATCCGCGCCATCGCGAGCAAGCGCCAATCCTTCGAGACCCGAGGCAGCATCCGCTCGGCCTCGGCCTTGCGCCCGCCCTCCCACAGGATACGGTCCAGCCGCACCTCATGCGCCACCGCCAAAGGCGCGCCCATCACGCCCAGCATCGCGACCTCATCCGGCGCCTCAAACTTCAGCGTCGTCCAAGCCCGAAACGCCTCTGCCTCGGCATCACCAGACCGCCCCAACGCCACCAAAGCAGAAACTAAGGCCACCGCCCCCGCCCCGGTCTTCGGCTTGCCCTTGCCAAAATACGCCACCACCCGCGCAGGTTCGGTCGAGCGCGCCACCGCGACCTCTCCCTTTTCGCGCAGCAAAGCCAGCCCCGGCCATTCCGGTCTGCGGGCGATAAACCCCTCATAATCGCCCAATCGGCCCTGCCCGTCACGCAACCACTGCCACAGGATGACATCGCCACCGATGGCTCCCGCCGCCTGCGCCGCCGTCAGTGCCGCAGGCCAATCGCGGGCCGCCGCCTCTTTCAACGCGGTTGCAAACGACGCTGCCTGATCGGCCCGCGCCATAGGAGACATTACCAGGGAAATGCCGATTATGACCGCTTTTGCGATCTTGCTTATTCTGCTCATGCCCCGATTTTGCCCCAAGCCCCGGATTCCCACAACCCAAAACCCCGTGAGCCTAGCAATTCGCCGCCTACGCTTGGCAAAACGCCGATCCCCGGTTAGGTAGGCAGCGCTTACACAACGGCGATTCCAGATCGCCCTTCCAGAGGAGACGCGCACCATGATCAAAGGGTCCATTCCCGCACTGGTTACGCCGTTCAAGAACGGTGAACTCGATCTGGTAACGCTGAAGAAGCTGGTCGAGTGGCATATCGCCCAAGGCTCGACGGGCTTGGTCCCGGTCGGCACCACCGGTGAAAGCCCGACGCTCAGCCATGAGGAGCACCAAAAGGTCATCGAAGTGGTGGTCGAAACCGCCGCAGGCCGCGTGCCGGTGATCGCAGGGGCCGGGTCGAACAACACCTCTGAAGGCATCTCGCTGATCCGCTTTGCCGAGAAAGTCGGCGCCGATGCGGCGCTTGTGGTGACGCCCTATTACAACCGCCCGACCCAAGCCGGGCTGGTGGCGCATTTCACCGCCCTGCATGATTGCTGCATTCTGCCGATCATCATCTACAACATTCCCGGCCGCTCGGTGGTCGATATGTCGCCAGACACAATGGGTACCTTGGCAAAACTGCCGCGCGTCATCGGCGTGAAAGATGCCACCGGCAAGATCGAGCGCGTCTCGATGCAGCGCGCCACCTGTGGTGCCGATTTCATCCAGCTTTCGGGCGAAGACGCCACCGCTTTGGGCTTCAACGCTCACGGCGGTGTAGGCTGTATCAGCGTCACGGCCAACGTCGCACCCCGCCTTTGCGCGGAGTTCCAAGCGGCGACGCTGGCAGGCGACTATGCCAAAGCCTTGGCATACCAAGACAAACTGATGCCGCTGCACGAAGCGATCTTCATCGAGCCCGGCCTTGTCGGCGCAAAATACGCCCTGTCGCTGCTCGGCCTCTGCGCCGAGGAAGTCCGCCTGCCGCTGGTCGGCCTGACCGATCCCACCAAGGCCCGCATCAAAGCCGCGATGCAGCACGCGGGCCTGATCTAACGCTTTCATCTTGGCCTAAATATCCCCGCCGGAGGCTTCTTTGGCCTGCCTCCGGAGCCTCCGGCGGGAGTATTTCAAAAAGATCAATTCGGCAGAAAGTTCCGATGACCCCCAACCTGCGCGGCAGCCTTTTCATGACCGCATCGATGGCGGGCTTCGCAGCAGAGGATGCGTTCCTGAAAGCCGCCAGCCAGTCGATCCCGGTGGGCGAGGCTATTTTGATCATGGGTCTGATCGGCATTGCGGTGTTCTCGGCCCTTGCGATGCGCGCAGGCGATCCACCGATCCCACGCGCGATGTTCACCGGCACCATGGCGCTGCGCTCGGGGTTTGAGATTACCGGGCGGCTGTTCTACGCCCTCGCCATCGCGCTCACCCCAATTTCCGTCGCCTCAGCGATCCTGCAAGCCACGCCGCTCGTGGTGGTGCTCGGGGCCGCCGTGATCTTTGGCGAAACCGTCGGATTGAAACGCTGGCTGCTGATCCTGCTCGGCTTCATCGGCGTCATGATCATCCTGCGCCCCGGCCTTGATGGCTTCTCGGCGCTCTCGCTGCTCGCCCTGATTGCCATGCTCGGCTTCGCGGGCCGCGATCTTGCCACACGTGCCGCCCCCCCGACGCTATCCAACGCGCAACTTGGCGTTACCGGATTCATCATGCTGGCACTGTCCGGCGCGATTATCACCGCCGTCACCGGCAACACCGCGCTGCCCAACCTGCAAACCCTTTGCCTGATTGCCGGAGCCGCCACCTTCGGCATTGCCGCCTATGCCGCGCTGACCACCGCGATGCGGAGCGGTGAGATCGCAGTCGTCACCCCGTTCCGCTACACTCGGTTGTTGTTTGCAATGATCCTCGGTGTCACGGTGTTTAGCGAGCGTCCCGACGCCGCCACCCTGACCGGCGCCGCGATCATCGTCGCTTGTGGCGTGATCATCCTTGGCCAGAACCGCCGCAGCGTTTGATCTCTGGCTAATTTCAGCGCCGCCATGCTGGACTCTGCCCCCCCGAACCCCTATTTCCAGCGCATTATGGTAGAAAAATCAGACCCCAACTCCAAACTGATCGCCGAAAATAGGCGCGCCCGCTTCGATTTTGCCATCGAGTGGGATCTGGAGGCTGGCATCATGCTGCACGGCTCCGAGGTGAAATCCCTGCGCAAGGGGGGCTCCAATATTGCCGAAAGCTATGCATCGGTTGAGGGTGGCGGGTTGTGGCTGATCAACGGCTATATCGCGCCCTACCTGCAAGCGGTGATGTTCCCACATGATGAACGCCGTCGCCGGAAGCTGTTGGTAAACAAGAAAGAACTGTCGCGCCTGTGGAATGCGGTGGGGCGTGAAGGTATGACCATCGTGCCGTTGAAAATGTATTTCAACGAACGTGGCATGGTGAAATTGAAACTCGGCGTCGCCAAGGGCAAAAAGCTGGCCGACAAGCGCGAGACCTCTGCCAAGCGCGATTGGGATCGGCAAAAATCACGCATTATGAAAGAAGGTATGAAGGCTAAGCTTTAGCACTCTGCTGAAAACATTGCCTAAATGCCTAGATTCAGGCATAATCCCCCCTATCCGGTCCTAGACCTCCGGGTCCAGAAATGGCCGGGAAATGTCACGCCACAACGGCGGGCATCATGTAGGGAAGGACTGAGTATCATGGATATGAACTTTATCATCCAGCTGATCGCAGGCGCTCTGGGTGGCAACGCGGCAGGTGCGGTGCTGAAAAACCTGAATCTTGGAACTTTGGGCAACTCGATCGTTGGCATCCTTGGCGGCGGTCTGGGTGGCCAGATCCTTGCCATGGTGGGCGGCGCAGGGGCAACTGCGGCGGCCACTGGTGCCACCGACATGGCCTCAATCATCACCTCGGTACTTTCGGGCGGCGTCGGTGGCGGTGTGCTGATGGCGCTGGTTGGCGCGATCAAGAACGCCATGGCGAAAAGCTAATATTCTTGCGCGGGCGTGCCATTGCGCGCCCGCGCTCTCTTGTCTGACAGCGCCCTTGGGTTTAACTGCATCGGCATCCCCGCCGAAATCCCGCAGCCCGAGGCCCCAGATGACCCCCTCTCCCGCCGATGATCCGAAAACCCTGGTCAGCACCGCTTGGCTGGCCGCCCACCGCGCCGACCCCGATCTGCGGCTGATCGACGCCAGCTGGTATCTCCCCGAAGCAGGCCGCAACGCCCGCGCAGAATACGCCGCCGCCCATATCCCCGGCGCGCGGTTTTTCGACATTGACGAGATCACCGACCAGCGCTCTGCCCTGCCGCATATGGCCCCGCCGCCCGAGAAATTCATCTCGCGCCTGCGCGCCATGGGCATCGGTGACGGCCATCAGGTGGTGATTTATGACGGCTCCGGCCTGTTCTCCGCCGCCCGGGTGTGGTGGACCTTCCGGCTGATGGGCAAGACCGACGTGGCAGTGCTGGATGGTGGCCTGCCGAAATGGCGCGCTGAGGGGCGTGAGATCGAAGACATGCCCCCCATCGTGCGCGACCGCCACATGACCGTCAGCCGCCAGAACCATCTGGTGAAAGATGTCACCCAAGTCGCCCATGCCGCGAAACTGGGCGAGGCCGAAATCATCGACGCCCGTGGTGCGCCCCGCTTCAAAGGTGAGGTGCCAGAGCCGCGTCCAGGTCTGCGTTCGGGCCATATTCCGGGCGCCAAGAACGTGCCCTACAGCACTCTGCTCAATACCGATGGCACGATGAAATCCCCCGAGGCCCTGCGCAGCCTTTTCGAGGCCGCAGGCGTGAACCTCACCAAACCCGCGATCACCTCTTGTGGGTCTGGCGTGACGGCAGCGATCCTCAGCCTCGCGCTGGAACGCATCGGCCACCGCAACCATGCGCTTTACGATGGCTCTTGGGCCGAGTGGGGCATGTATGACGACCTCGCGGTCGAAAAAGGATAAGCTATGTTAGAGACACTGAACCCGCAGCCGCAGGACAAAATCCTGCAACTGATCCAACTGTATAAAGACGATCCCCGCAGCGATAAAATCGACCTCGGCGTCGGGGTCTACAAAGATGCCACTGGTCTCACCCCAGTGATGCGGGCGGTGAAAGCCGCCGAGAAAAAGCTGTGGGAAGTGGAGACCACCAAGACCTACACCGGCCTTGCAGGCGAGCCCGCCTATAACGCCGCGATGGTCAAGATGATCCTCGGTGATGGCTACGGTGACCGCGCCGCTTCCGTCGCCACCCCAGGCGGCACGGGCGCGATCCGGCAGGCGCTGGAACTGATCAAACTGGCCTCGCCCAACGCCACCGTCTGGCTGTCCAACCCGACCTGGCCGAACCATCCGTCGATCATCAAATACCTCGGTATGAAAACGGCCGATTATCGCTATTTCGACGCCGCAACCCGTGGCATCGACTTTGCAGGGCTGATGGAAGACCTCAAAGGTGTGCAAGCCGGCGACGCCGTTCTGCTGCATGGGTGCTGCCACAACCCAACCGGCGCGAACTTGAACGCCGATCAATGGGCCGAAGTCGCCAAACTGCTGCTGGCCAAAGGCGGTATCCCCTTCGTTGACCTCGCCTATCAAGGCTTCGGTGATGGGCTGGAAGAAGATGCTGCAGCAACCCGCATGATCGCCAACAGCTTCCCCGAAGTGCTGATCGCCGCCTCATGCTCGAAAAACTTCGGCATCTACCGCGAGCGTACCGGCATCCTGATCGCCCTCGGCGACCCGAGCCGCCGCACCGTCACTCAAGGTAACCTCGCCTTCCTCAACCGTCAAAACTACAGCTTCCCGCCCGATCATGGCGCCCGTCTGGTGACGATGATCTTGGAAGACGACGCCCTGCGCGCCGACTGGAAAGCTGAACTCGAAGAAGTCCGCCTCAACATGCTGACCCTGCGCCAAAGCCTTGCGGATGAGTTGCGCCGTGCCACCAATTCGGATCGGTTTGATTTCGTCGCCTCCCATCGCGGCATGTTCAGCCGCCTTGGGCTGACCGAAGTGCAGGTCAATACCTTACGCGACCAGTACGGCATCTACATGGTTGGCGACAGCCGGATCAACATCGCGGGCCTGAACGCCAAAACCGTGCCGATCCTCGCCAAAGCCATCGCAGGCCTCACCGCGTAACCGGAAAATCCCATTTTCCGGCACGATTTTCGTCACGAAAATCGCTTGTGCCAAATGAAAACGGCCCGCAGGGGGAGGATCCCGCGGGCCGTTCTTGTCTCACCACCCGGCGGGGAGGAACCGCCGGGTAGTGCCGTTATCAGCCGTGATAAGCCGCTTCACCATGCGCCGCCAGATCAAGACCCTGACGCTCGGTGTCGGCATCGACCCGCAGACCAATGGTCATGTCGATCAGCTTGTAGATGATGAACGAGATGACGCCCGACCACACCAGGGTGATCGCCACAGCTTCGATCTGGATCCAGGTTTGTGCTGCGATCGAATAGTCATCGCCCTTCACACCGCCCAGCGAACCCGCCGAGAACACGCCGGTCAGGATCGCGCCGACGATACCGCCCACGCCGTGGATACCGAACACGTCAAGGCTGTCGTCGTATTTCAGCTTGTTCTTCACCACGGTGACGAAGAAGTAGCAGGCCAGAACCGCCAGCACGCCCAGAGCCAAAGCACCCATCGGGCCAACCGTGCCACAAGCCGGGGTGATCGCAACCAGACCGGTCACCGTACCCGAAGCTGCACCCAACATCGAAGCCTTGCCGCGCTGAATGCCTTCCAGCAGCGACCAAGCCAGCGTCGCCGCTGCGGTGGCAAGGAAGGTGTTGATCATCGCCAGAGTAGCGCCGCCATTGGCTTCCAGATTGGAGCCGACGTTGAAGCCAAACCAGCCCACCCACAGCATCGAAGCGCCGATCATGGTCATCACCATCGAATGCGGTGCCATGTTTTCTTTGCCATAGCCGACGCGCTTGCCGATCACGAGGCAACCGACCAGTGCCGCGATACCGGCGTTGATGTGCACAACCGTGCCGCCTGCGAAGTCAATCGCGCCCATCACAAAGATCAGGCCCGAGACGTCCCAGACCATATGCGCAACCGGGAAGTAGACGAAGGTCACCCAAAGCGCGCTGAACGCCAGCACGGCCGTGAACTTCACCCGCTCTGCGAAAGCACCGATGATCAGGCCGGGGGTGATTGCCGCAAAGGTCATCTGGAAGGCGATGAACAGATATTCCGGGATCACAAAGCCCGCCGAGAAGGTCGCCGCCATGCTATCCGGCGTCACACCCGCCAGGAATAGCTTGCCGAAGCCGCCCCAATAGGGCGAAGTGCCGCCGCCGAAGGTCACCGAGTAACCATAGATCACCCACAGCACCATGACGAGGCAAGCGATCAGCGTGGTTTGCATCAGCACCGACAGCATGTTCTTGCTGCGCACAAGCCCGCCGTAGAACAGCGCAAGGCCGGGAAGGGTCATGAACAGCACCAGCACGGTCGAGATCATCATCCACGACACGTCGCCCTTGTCCATCACCGGAGCCGCGGCTTCGACCACCGCCTCAACGGCTGGTGCAGCGGTTTCTTGCGCCAAAGCGGGCAAAGCCGCCATGATCGCTACCGCAGAAAGTCCTAATTTTTTCAGCATGTTCTGTCCCCTCTCACAGCGCGTCGTCATCGACGTCGCCGGTGCGCACCCGCAGGGCACGCTCCACGTCCAACACAAAAATCTTGCCGTCACCGATCTTGCCGGTGCGGGCGGTCTTGGTGATCGCCTCCACCACGCTATCGGCCAGTGCATCGGTCACGACGATCTCCAGCCGCATTTTTGGCACGAAGTTCACCGCATATTCTGCACCGCGGTAGATTTCGGTATGGCCCGACTGCATGCCGAAACCCTTGATTTCCGTCACCATCATCCCCTGCACGCCGATCGCGGTCAGCGCTTCGCGGACCTCGTCCAGCTTGTAGGGCTTGATGGCGGCTATGATCATTTTCACGATGCACCCCTTTGTTTCCCAAGGCCCTTGGCGGCCCTCATCGAGGATCAGGCGGCCTTCGCAC
Source organism: Cypionkella sp. (assembly GCA_046590425.1). Lineage (GTDB taxonomy): Bacteria > Pseudomonadota > Alphaproteobacteria > Rhodobacterales > Rhodobacteraceae > Cypionkella. Next base: position 17,891 of record JBKJTI010000244.1, read on the forward strand.
CTGCAGCACAAGTTTCAGACGGCGTAAAAATGGGCGCAGAGGAGTATTGCCTAATATTTAATCGACCATACATGCCAGAGATGCAAATTTAAGCGGCAAGGAACCGCGAATCGGCAGCACCGCCGCTTCGCATTTCCGGGTGAACCGAGTAGAGTGGTGAAAATCGCTTAAAAGGGCAAAAACAGGCATGGCGACTTCGGGCAAAGGCGGCAAATCGCTGGTGGCAGACCGGCGGTATATCGCGCAAAACGCAACCGCGACAGGCGCGAGTGGCACCCCGCCACCGCGCAAACCAACGCCGCGCAAGGCAACCCCGCGCCGGTCGGGCAATATCTTGACCCGCTTCATCTCGGGCATCTGGCGGATCATCTGGGGCACGTTTTGGCGCGTCGCCGCCGTCTGCGGCATGGTGCTGGCGGGCATCGTGTTCTACTTCTACCAGCAACTCCCGCCGGTGGATGCATTGCTCGACGGTCGCGCCAAGGGCTCGGTCACCCTTTTGGACCGCAACGACACCGTCTTCGCCTGGCGCGGCGAAACCTTCGGCGGCCAGATCACCGCCGACACCGTCTCGCCCTATCTGCTGCACGCCGTCCTCGCGACTGAGGACAAACGCTTCTACCAACACTTCGGCGTCTCCCCACGCGGCATCGCATCGGCCATCAGCATCAACCTTGCCGCAGGCCGTGGCCCGCTCGAAGGCAACGGCGGCTCGACCATCACCCAGCAGGTCGCGAAACTGCTCTGCCTCGGAGTGCCCTACGAGCCCAAAGCCTGGAAATCCGAGGCCGACTATGAAGCCGATTGCCGATCAGGTGGCATCAAGCGCAAGCTGAAAGAGATTCCCTATGCTCTTGCAATGGAAACAAAATACTCCAAAGCCGATATCCTGACGATCTACTTCAACCGCGCCTATCTGGGTGCTGGCGCGCGTGGCTTTGAAGCCGCAGCCCAACGCTACTTCGGCACCTCTGCTAACGACCTGACCCCCTCCCAAGCCGCCATGCTGGCCGGCCTGTTGAAAGCCCCGTCGAAATACGCCCCCACCAACAACCTCAAACGCGCGCAAGACCGCGCCGATGTGATCATCGACCTGATGTTGGACCAAGGCTATCTCACCGCCGAAGAAGCCGCCGACGCCCATGCCAATCCCGCGCAGCTTTCCGATGCGGCGCAGACCAAATCCGGCGGTTTCTTCGCCGATTGGGTGATGGAAACCGCCCCGGATTTCCTGACCTCGACCACCACCGAAGACGTGATCATGCGGACCACGCTGGATCAAAAGATGCAAAAGCAGGCCGAAGATGCCTTGGCCTATGTCTTCGACACCAAAGTCGCCAAAGGCTCCAAGGCGCAGGCCGCAATCGTGGTGATGAGCGCGGACGGCGCTGTGCGGGCGATGGTTGGCGGGCGCAAAATCGAG
>JBKJTI010000068.1:0-5804 GCA_046590425.1 Cypionkella sp.
TGTTCTTCGAGGCCGGTCTGATCCCGATGTTCCTGATCATCGGCATCTGGGGCGGCAAGGACCGCATCTATGCCGCGTTCAAGTTCTTCCTTTATACCTTCCTCGGGTCGGTGCTGATGCTGGTTGCGATGATCGCGATGTATTGGGCGGCGAAAACCACCGATATTCCGACTTTGATGGCGTTCAAGTTTGATAGTGCGCCGATGGTGGTGCTGGGGATGAGCATCACCGGCGGCCTGCAAACCCTACTGTTCCTCGCGTTCTTCGCCAGCTTCGCGGTGAAAATGCCGATGTGGCCGGTGCATACTTGGTTGCCGGATGCCCACGTTCAGGCCCCGACAGCGGGTTCTGTGGTGCTGGCGGCTATCCTTTTGAAGATGGGTGGTTACGGCTTCCTGCGCTTCAGCCTGCCGATGTTTCCGGTGGGGGCAGAGGTGCTCTCGAGCCTCGTGTTCTGGATGTCGGCGATTGCGATCGTCTACACCTCGCTGGTGGCGCTGGCGCAGTCGGATATGAAAAAGCTGATCGCTTATTCCTCGGTGGCCCATATGGGCTATGTCACCATGGGGATTTTCGCCGCCAATCAGCAAGGCGTTGATGGCGCGATCTTTCAGATGATCAGCCACGGCTTTATCTCGGGCGCGATGTTCCTGTGTGTTGGCGTCATCTACGACCGGATGCACACCCGCGAGATTGACGCCTATGGTGGTTTGGTGAACCGGATGCCGGCTTACGCTTTGGTGTTCATGTTCTTCACCATGGCCAATGTCGGTTTGCCGGGGACGAGCGGTTTTGTCGGCGAATTCCTTGTGCTGGCCGGGATCTTCCAGGTCAACACTTGGGTAGCCGCCGTCGCCACATCCGGCGTGATCTTCTCGGCGGCTTACGGGCTTTACCTCTATCGCCGCGTCGCCTTCGGTGCGCTGGTGAAAGAAGCCCTCGCCACCATCCAAGACATGAGCCGCCGCGAACGTGCGATCTTCGCGCCGCTGATCGTGATGACCTTGCTGCTGGGCGTCTACCCGGCCTTGGTGCTGGATATCATCGGGCCATCGGTGAAGGTACTTGTTGAAAACTACCAATCGGCCGTGACGGCCTTTGCTGCGAACTAAGGGACAGACCAGATGAACGCTTTAGACTTTCATATCGTTCTGCCCGAGGTTTTTCTGGCGATCTACGCGATGGCAGCTTTGCTGGGTTGCGTCTACGCGGGCAAGGATGCGCTGACAGGCGCTGTAACTTGGGCCACCGCCGGGGTGTTCGTGGCGCTGGCCGCCTATATCGGTTTTGCGGGTGACGGCGCGAATGTCGCCTTCGGCGGCATGTTCATCGACGATGCTTTCGCGCGCTTTGCCAAAGTGGTGATCCTGCTGTCGGCTGCGGGCGTGTTGGTGATGTCGCAAGACTACCTTGCGCGCAATGACATGGGGCGGTTTGAATATCCGATCCTTGTCGCACTCGCGGTGATCGGCATGATGTTCATGGTGTCGGCTGGCGATCTGATGCTGCTGTATCTCGGGCTAGAGCTGCAATCACTGGCGCTTTATGTTGTGGCAGCGATGAAGCGCGACAGCGTGAAATCGACCGAGGCCGGGCTGAAGTACTTTGTTCTGGGGTCGTTGTCCTCGGGCCTGCTGCTTTACGGTGCCTCGCTGGTGTATGGCTTTGCGGGCACCACTTTGTTCAGCGGTGTGTTGTCAACGCTGGGTGGCGAGCTGAATCTGGGTCTGGTGATCGGTCTGGTGTTCCTGATCGCTGGCATGGCGTTCAAAGTTTCGGCAGCCCCGTTCCACATGTGGACGCCGGACGTCTACGAAGGTGCGCCGACCCCGGTGACGGCCTTCTTCGCCACCGCGCCGAAAGCCGCCGCAATGGCGATGATCGCCCGTGTGGTGTTCGATGCCTTTGGTGCAATCCCAGCGCAGTGGAGCCAAGTGCTGGCGGCTCTGGCGATCTTGTCGATGTTCCTGGGTGCTATTGCCGCGATTGGGCAGCGCGATATCAAGCGGCTTATGGCCTATTCCTCAATCGCGCATATGGGCTACGCCTTGGTCGGTCTGGCCGCTGGCACGGTCGAAGGCGTGCAAGCCATGCTGATTTACATGGCGATTTATGTCACGATGAACCTCGGTACTTTTGCGTTCATCATGTCGTTGGAAAAGGACGGCAAATCCATCAGCGATATCGACAGCCTGAACATGTTCTCGAAGCGCGAGCCGTTGAAGGCGCTGGCCGTACTGATCCTGATGTTCAGCCTTGCGGGCGTGCCGCCAATGCTGGGCTTTTTCGGGAAGTTCTATGTGCTGAAAGCTGCCGTCGATGCGGGGATGACTTGGCTTGCGCTGGCGGGGGCTGTGGCTTCGGTGATCGGCGCGTTCTATTATCTGCGCATCGTGTTCTTCATGTATTTCGGCCGCGATACCGAAGGTGCCTCCAGCCGGATGGTGCCGGTCCAATGGCTGATGCTGGTGGCCGTTTCGGCGGTGATGCTGCTGGGTGTCGTCAACCTGTTCGGCATTGAAGCGGTGGCTGCGACGGCGGCGCAAGCGCTTGTCGGCTAAAGCCGCATGGCCTGCGGGCGTGGCGCGCCACGTCCTCGCAACCGTGGACAGCACCAATGCTTTTGCCTTGCGCATGGCCCCGGACACACCGGGGCCTGCGTGGTTTCTGGGGTTAGAGCAAACCGCAGGCCGGGGCAGGCGGGCGCGGCCTTGGGCCTCTCCGCGTGGAAATTTCTACGGCACGCTGTTGCTGCACCCCACCGAGTCGCCCGAAATCATCGCTTTGCGCAGCTTTGCCGCCAGCCTTGCCTTGCGCGATGCCTTTGTCGGCTTGACTGGATTGTCTGCGGCTTTCGCGTTGAAATGGCCGAATGATGTGTTGCTGAACGGCGGAAAAGTGGCGGGAATTTTACTGGAAAGCACGGCCAACAAGTGCCGCGGCTTTGATCTTGCCATTGGTATCGGCGTCAACCTGATCGGTGCGCCGGATCCTGCGGCGGTGGAGCCGGGGGCGACAATCCCGGTCAGCCTGCTGGCCGAGACTGGCCTGCGCATAACGCCCGAGGCGTTCCTTGATGCCCTCGCCCCGACCTATGCAGCTTGGGAGACGAAATTCGTCAACCAAGGCTTCACTGCTTTGCGGCAAGAATGGCTGGCCCATGCCGCGCGCTTGGGTGATACCATCCGCGCCCGCACTGGCTCGCAGACCCGCGAGGGGGTGTTTGAAACCATTGATCCCGCTGGCAATCTGATCCTGCGGATGTCCTCCGGCTCTGTCGCAATCCCTGCGGCAGAGGTGTTCTTCTAAGGGGCGCGCCATGCTTCTCGCCATCGACTGCGGCAATACCAATACGGTTTTCTCGATCTGGAACGGGGAAAAGTTCATCGCCACCTGGCGCATTGCCACCGATCACAAACGAACGGCGGATGAGTATTTCGTCTGGCTGTCCAGCCTGCTGATGCTGACCAAGACCGAGGCGCAAATCACCGAAGCCATCGTCAGCAGCACCGTGCCGCGCGTGGTGTTTAACCTGCGGGTGCTCTGCAGCCGCTATTTCGACTGCCGCCCCTTGGTGGTGGGCAAGCCCGAATGTAACCTGCCCGTCGCCCCCCGGGTGGATCAGGGCGTCACTGTTGGCCCGGACCGTTTGGTTAACACCGTGGCGGGTTTCGACAGGCACGGCGGCAACCTGATCGTGGTGGATTTCGGCACCGCCACCACCTTTGATGTGGTCGATCATGACGGCGCTTACGTTGGCGGCGTCATCGCCCCCGGCGTGAACCTTAGCCTTGAGGCGCTGCATATGGCCGCCGCTGCCCTGCCGCATATCGACATCGCCAAGCCTACAAGGGTGATCGGCACGAATACGGTGGCTTGTATGCAGTCGGGCGTGTATTGGGGCTACATTGGCTTGATCGAAGGCATCGTCCGGGAAGTGCGCCGCGAGCGCGATCTTGGGATGAAAGTTATTGCCACCGGCGGCCTGGCATCATTGTTTGCTCAGGGAGCTGAGCTATTTTACTCGGTTGAGGACGATTTGACCATGCATGGCCTTGTCCTCATCAACACCTACAACAAGGAAACGGCATGAGCGGTGAGCGGCTGATCTATCTACCATTGGGCGGGGCCGGCGAAATCGGCATGAACGCCTATGTCTACGGTTATGGCCCAAAGGGGCGCGAGCGGCTGATCTTGGTCGATCTCGGCGTAGCGTTCTCGGATATGGATACCTCACCGGGCGTCGATCTGATCATGCCGGATATTTCTTGGCTGGCCGATAAACTTGACCGGCTTGAGGCAATTTTCATCACCCACGCGCATGAAGACCACATCGGCGCTTTGGCGCATCTGTGGCCGTCGTTGCGCAAACCGATCTATGCGCGGAAATTTACCGCCACCATTGGGCGGCTGAAGTTCGAAGAATACGGCTTGCCGAAAGACGCGATCACCACGGTTGAGTCGCGCCCGCATACGGTTGAGGCTGGCCCGTTCAAGGTGCAGTTCGTGCCCGTCGCCCACTCGATCCCGGAATCCGGTGGCCTTGTGATCGACACGCCAGCGGGTCGGATTTTCCACTCCGGCGATTTCAAGCGCGATGCCACACCGATTGTCGGCGAAGGCTGGGATGATGCGGTGATGGAGGCGATTGCCGCCGAGCGTCCGATCAAGGCGCTGATGTGCGATTCCACCAATGTGTTCTCGCTGCACGCAGGCCGCTCGGAAAGCACGCTGAAAGCCCCGATTGCCGAGCTGATCAAATCGGCGGGCGGTATGGTTGTGGCGACCACGTTTGCGTCGAACGTCGCACGGCTGAAAACCTTGGCCGAAGCAGGCCGGATGGCGGATCGCTCGGTGTGCCTTCTGGGGCGCGCAATGAAGCGGATGGTGTCAGCGGCGGAGGAATCCGGCGTGCTGAAAGATTTCCCGCCGGTGATCACGCCAGAGCAAGCACTGGAAGTGCCGCGCAAGAACCTGATGTTGATCGTGACCGGATCGCAGGGCGAACGCCGTGCGGCTTCGGCGCAACTGTCGCGCGGCAAATATCTGGGGATTGAGATGAAAGAGGGCGATACCTTCTTGTTCTCGTCGAAAATCATCCCCGGCAATGAACGCGGCGTCTATGCGATTGTGAACGCTTTGTCGGAAAAGGGCGTTGATATCGTTGATGATAACAACGGTCTTTATCATGTCTCCGGTCACGCCAATCGCCCGGACTTAGAGCATGTGCACCGCTTGTTCCTGCCCGATATGCTGATCCCGATGCACGGCGAACACCGCCATCTGCGCGAACATATGCGCATCGGGCTTGAGGCTGGCATCGCTTCGGCGGTTGTCACCAACGGCATGATGATGGACATCACCGGCGATGTGCCGAAACTGGCCGAGCATATCGAGGCTGGCCGCACCTATCTCGACGGTTCGGTACTGATCGGCGCTTTGGATGGCGTGGTGCGCAACCGCATCCGCATGGCGCTGAATGGTTTGGCGATGGTGACGGTGATCCTCGACGAACAAGATCAACCCCTGGGCGAAGCCTGGGTCGAGTTGATGGGCCTGCCGGAAACTGGCAAAGGCGGGCGGAATTTGGCGGAAACGCTGGAAACCGAACTGACCGAGTTCCTTGACGGTGCGGGCCGCAAGTTGTTGTCGAATGATGATAAAATGGATGAGGCATTGCGCAAGATCGTCCGGCAAGTCTCGATGGAAGAAATCGGCAAGAAGCCGGAAGTGATCGTGGTGGTCAGCCGTCTCGCCGCTGAATAGGCCAGTAAGACGTTGAAATGCAAAGGGCCTCGCAGAAT
>JBKJTI010000100.1:0-48885 GCA_046590425.1 Cypionkella sp.
GAACAGGCAGTAGCCTAGGACCTTTTACAGAACACGTGTGGTGCTGAGGGAGCACGTGGGGTGGATGGGGGGTCCTTTAGGGGTAATGGGCCCCCCGTTTCCAAACCGCTTAGCCCAAACCGCCCAAATCACAGATTATCTGCCATTCTTCCGCCGTCACAGGCTGCACCGACAGACGCGAGTTATGGATCAACACCATCTTCTCAAGCCCCGGTTGCACCTTGCAGGCTTCCAGCGTGACGGGCCGGAGCAAGGGCCGCACCGCGCGCAGGTATACACAATCCCAGCGCGGATCATCGGTTGTCGAATCAGGTTGCGATTCACGACTGATCTCGACAATCCCCACGATCTCTTTGCCGATGTTGGAATGATAGAAAAAGCCTTGGTCGCCGATCTTCATCGACCGCATGTTGTTGCGAGCCTGATAATTGCGCACGCCGTGCCATTCCTCACCAGCCGCCCCGCGTGCGACTTGGTCGGGCCAGCCCCAGGTGTCGGGTTCGGATTTGAACAGCCAGTAGCCCATCAGCCGATGACCTTTTTCCATTCGCTGATCGTCACGCTATCGAACAGCCCGGCAAGCGCATAGGGGTCGGCCGCCGCCCATGCCTGCGCTTCGGCCAAGGTTTCAACGTTCAGCACCACAAGGCTGCCGGTCATCGCGCCATCGTTCAGAAACGGCCCGGCCATTTCCACCACGCCCGAGGCTTCGATATGCGCAAGGTGTGCTGCGCGATTGTCCAGCCGGGTTTGCAGATGGCCGGGTTTGTCTTTGCAGATAAGGACGACGCGCATGGGTTACTCCTGTTTCAAAGGGCGGGACAGCAGGGCCGAGATCGCCTGCGGCAATGTCATGTGTTGGTCGATCAGCGCAGCGATCATCTGGGTGATCGGCATTTCAATATGCAAGGTTTTGGCCATGTTAGAGACTGCTTTCGCGGTGGCCGCGCCCTCTACGGTGACGTTGGGATCGAAAGCCTGACCCGTGCCAAGCGCCAGACCAAAGCGAAAATTCCGCGATTGTGCCGAAGTGCAGGTCAGCACCAGATCGCCAAAGCCCGATAGCCCTGCCAAGGTTTCCGCCCGCCCGCCTAAGGCCAAGGCAAGCCGCGTCATCTCTGCATAGCCGCGCGTCATCAAGGCCGCGCGGGCAGAATCTCCAAGCCCTGCACCCATCACGATGCCGGAAGCTATGGCGATGATGTTTTTCAAAGCGCCGCCAAGTTCGGCGCCGATCACGTCCGTGGTGCGGTACAGCCGCAGCGTCGGCGTCGACAGCGTGTGTTGCAAAGACTCACCTTCGGCGCAGGCCAGCGTCAAAGCGGTGGGCAGGCCACGTGCGATGTCGGCGGCGAAACTGGGACCGGTCAGAATGGCGAAAGCCGAGTCGGGGCAGGCCGCCTCGATCAGCGCGGTGGGGCCTTTAAGGGTGGTCAGGTCAATGCCCTTGCAACAGGCGACCAAGGGCAGGCCGTTCAGGTGGGGGTTGGCGACAAGAAAGCCGCGCAGGGCTTGCATCGGCAGTGAGAGCAGTACCACCTCTGCCTCGGCCAAATCGGCAATTTCCGCCGTCACAGAGACTGTTTTCGGCAGCTTTATCCCCGGCAATCGTGCTTCATTGGTGCCAGAGCGCGCGATCTCGGTGATATGTGCAGCGTCTCGCGCCCACAGCCGCACACCGCGCCCTTCGCGGCCCAACGCCACCGCCAAGGCGGTGCCAAATGCCCCTGCGCCGACAATACCGATCATGCTTTGGCCCCCTTTTTGCCAGACCCGATCATTGGCGCAGCAGTCGCGTCCAGTGGCCAGCGCGGGCGCGCGACCAGATCCATGCCGTCGGTGGCCCCGGCCCGAAACCGCTCCATCCCGGCCCAGCCGATCATCGCGGCGTTATCGGTGCAAAGTTGCAGCGGAGGGGCGAGAAAACGCGTGCCAGCTTGCGCGCAAACAGTCTCTAACCTCGCCCGGATCGCGGTGTTTGCCGCCACACCACCCGCGACGGCCAATGCCGGCTGTGCAGGCGACAGCTCGGCGTAAATCGCCAAAGCGCGGCGGGTTTTCTCGGCCAGAACCTCGGCAACGGCCAACTGAAACCCGGCGCAAAGATCGCGGCGGTCTTGCACGGTCAGCCCGCCTTTTTCGGCAATCACCGCGTTCCGGGCGCGCAGCAAAGCGGTTTTCAGGCCCGAGAACGACATATCGCAACCGGGCCGATCGAGCAGCGGGCGCGGGAAGGAATAGCGCTTCGGATTGCCCGACGCAGCCTCGGCTTGCACGGCGGGGCCGCCGGGTTGCGGCAGGCCCAAAAGCTTGGCCGTTTTGTCAAACGCCTCACCGGGGGCATCATCAATCGTGCCGCCAAGCCGTTGAAAGTGCTCAGCAGAATGCACGATCAGGAACTGGCAATGCCCGCCCGACACCAGCAGCATCAGATAGGGAAACTCCAGTTGATCGGTCAGACGCGGCGTCAAAGCATGGCCCGCGAGGTGGTTCACCCCGACCATCGGCAAGCCCGTCGCCAGCGAAAGCCCCTTCGCCAGCATCACGCCCGACAACACACCGCCGATCAACCCCGGCCCCGCGGTCACTGCAATTCCGTCCAACCCAGCCAAAGCGACACCGCTTTCCGCCAAGGCCTGCTCCACGCAATGATCCAACCGTTCGGCATGGGCGCGGGCGGCGATTTCGGGCACCACGCCACCGAACGCTGCGTGCAAAGCCGTCTGCCCCTCCACCACCGAGGACAAAATCTTCGGCACTTGCCCCGGCACATGACGGATCACGGCGGCTGCGGTGTCGTCGCAGCTTGACTCGATGCCCAGAAAGGTAAGCGTTGCCGTCATGGTCCGCCGTTGATTGCTTGCCCCATCGCAGGTAACACCAAGGTCATGGCCAGACAATCCCAACCCATCATCCTGCTGACCCGGCCTTTGGCGCAAAGCCAAAGATTTGCGGATCAGATCGGCGGTGCGCTGATTTCGCCCCTGATGCGGCCGGAGTTTCTGTCGCCCGAACTGCCGCTCGGCGATTTTGCCGCCATCGTTTTGACATCCGAGACCGGAGCCGGGGCCGCCGGGCGGATTTCCGCTGCCGGGGCCGCCTTGCCGAAGCTGGCGTTCTGCGTCGGCAATCGCACGGCCGAGATGGCACGCGCGGCGGGGTTCACCGCAAGTTCAGGCGCCGGCGCTGCCGATGACCTGTTGGCGCATATTATCGCGGGCCGGCCGGCGGGGCGCTTGCTGCTGTTGCAGGGGCAGCACAGCGTGGGAGATCTGGAACAGAGGCTGGTTTCCGCAGGAATAGAGACTGTTTCGCGGATCGTCTATCGCCAGATCGCCCAAAAACTGACCGAAGAGGCGATCGCCGTGCTGCAAGATGTCCGCCCGGTGATCCTGCCGATTTTCTCGCCGCGCTCTGCCAAACTGCTGGCGGATGAATTGCGACGCATTGCGGCAAAAGCGCCGATCTGGTTGGCGGCACTCAGCCCTGCAGTGGCGGAAGCCTTTGATTATCCCACCGAGTTTGCCGAAATCGCCGCCTGCCCGGACAGTGCGGCGATGCTCCGGGCCGTTCAGGTGCTGCGTGATCGAGTATGACTTCTTGAACCACTGCGGGGCTCGGCCTAACTTCACAACAACAGCGGCCGCTATGCGATGGCCCGAAGCGCAAAAGCGAGGTCTGCGATGACTGACACAGAGACGAGCGAGCTTGAGGCCCCCCCGGTGATGGCGTCGGAACCGATCCGGGCGACACCTCTGCCGGCTCGCAGGCCGGGGTGGCTTGCGCCGATCTTGGGTGGCGTAATTGCGGCGGGATTGGGCTATGGCCTGGCACAATATTTGCCGGGCGGCTGGCCCTTGCAGGATACTTCGGCGTTGCAAGCAGCACTGACCGCGCAGCAGGCCGAAACCGAAAGCCTGAAGGCGCAGGTTTCGGAACTTGCGGCGCGGCCCGTGGCCGGACCTGACAGTGATCTGGAGGCGCGGGTGGCGGCGCTGGCGGATCGAGCTGCCCCAGATATAGCACCACTCCAACAGCAGATTGCGGCGTTGGAGCAGCGGATGACAGCCGTTGAAGCCATGCCGGTCAGCGCCAATGCGCCCTCGGCTGCGGCTTTGGCGGCGCAAAAGGCCGCAACGGAAGCGGTGTTGAAGCAGGCCGAAGACACCGCTGCCAAGATCAAAGCGGATGCAGAGGCCACGGCGAAAGCTGCCGAAGCCCGCGCGGCCTTGGGTCGGGTGCAGGCGGCCCTGGACAGTGGCTCGGCCTATGCTTCGGCTTTGCCTCCCTTGGGCGAGGTGCCTGCAGTGTTGGTGGAAAATGCGGAAACCGGTCTGCCGACCTTGGCTGCGCTGCAAGATGGGTTCCCGGCAGCCTCGCGCGCGGCCTTAGAGGCGGCTTTGCGGGCGAATATGGGCGAAAGTTGGTCGGACCGGGTGGCGAATTTCCTGCGCACCCAGACTGGCGCGCGGTCGTTGACTCCGCAGGAGGGCAATGACCCCGATGCGATCTTGTCGCGGGCCGAAGCGGCGCTGGTTGCGGGCGATGTCGCGACCGCACTGGCCGAAATCGCAGCGCTGCCGCCTGAAGCGCAGAGAGCTTTGACCGATTGGCAGGCCATGGCGCAAAAGCGGCAGGCAGCAGTCGCGGCAGTTGCGGGCCTTGCCGCAGCGATGCAATAGGAGCGCGCGATGATCTGGTCACTGATCAAGGTTCTGCTGTTCATCGCCGCGATTGCGGGGCTGACCTACGGCGCGGATATGCTGTTGCACAGCGAAGAAGGCGTGCGGATTTCGATGGGCGGATGGGAATTCACCCTCGGCCCATTGCAGACCGCGATCCTGTTGCTTCTGCTGGTGGTGGCGTTGTGGGGGCTGATGAAACTGGTCGGTTTCTTCGTCGCGACTCTGCGCTTTTTGAACGGGGACGAGACGGCAATCTCGCGCTATTTCGACCGCAACCGTGAACGAAAGGGTTATCAGGCGTTGAACGATGGGCTGATGGCATTGGCCGCAGGCGAGGGCCGCTTGGCGTTGATGCGGGCGCAGCGGGCGGCGAAGTTTCTGGAGCGGCCCGAGTTGACCACGTTGCTGGTGGCGCAGGCGGCAGAAGCCGCGGGCGATACCAAGCGCGCGACCGAGGCATATAAGACGCTGCTGGCCAGCGATTCCTCGCGCTTTGTCGGCATTCGCGGGCTGATGAAGCAAAAGCTGGCGGAGGGCGATACCGATACCGCGCTGGCTTTGGCCGAAAAGGCCTTCGCGCTGAAACCGAAGCACGCCGAGACGCAAGATATTCTGCTGAAACTTCAATCCGAGAAAGCCGATTGGAAAGGCGCCCGGGTGACTTTGGGGGCCAAGCTGAAGGGCGGGGCCTTGCCGAAGGATGTCTACCGCCGCCGCGATGCCGTGCTGGCCTTGCAAGAGGCGCGCGGGGTAATGGATGAAACGGCGACGGTCGAGGCACGCGAGGCTGCGATTGAAGCCAACCGTAAATCTCCCGATCTGATCCCGGCGGCCGTGATGGCTGGGCGCGCCCTGACCGAAGCGGGCGATAAGAAATCCGCCACCCGCGTGTTGAAAAAGGCTTGGGAGGTGGTTCCGCATCCTGAAATCGCCGCCGCCTTTGCCGAGATTGAACCGGATGAAGACCCGCACGCGCGTCTGAAGCGCTTCCGAGTGCTGACGGCGATCCATCCTGAAAGTGATGAGACGCGGCTTTTGTTGGCCGAGTTGAACATCACCGCCGAGGAATTCCCCGAAGCGCGCCGCGCGCTGGGTGATCTGATTACCCGGCATCCAACGCAGCGCGCCTTGGCGATCATGGCGGCGATTGAGCGTGGCGAGGGCAGCGATGAAGCGGTGGTGCGCGGCTGGCTGTCAAAGGCTCTGACAGCCCCGCGCGGACCGCAATGGTGTTGCGACAAATGCCAGGCGATCCACAGCCTTTGGCAGCCCATCTGCGAGAATTGCGGCGGCTTTGACACGCTCAGCTGGCGCGAACCGGTTGAGGTGAACGGCCCCAGCGTGACCGGGGCAGAGCTCTTGCCATTGTTGGTGGCAGCCCCCGTCGTCGTGGCCGCATCGCAACCAGAGCCGCCGCCAGAGCCCGAAATCATTGATCTGGAGGCCGTGGCGCGCAGCGCGCATTGAAGGGCGTGGCGGGGGTTGACTTCGTTTTGGCCGCGCCCTTCGAGGAGTCACCAGAGAGTGCCGCTGTAGCTCAGCTGGTAGAGCAACGCATTCGTACTGCGGAAAGCCCACCAATTTACGGTAGGGCTAAACCAAAAAATGCAACAAAATCAAGTTCGTGACCAAATATCGGTTGGGTTAGGGTGGCGCTGGAACGTATCGTGAATCTTGCAGCGGAAGGCACTCGAACCCCCGACCCACCCATTGCGATTGACGTGGGGAGGCTTGTAACCGACTTGTTTTCATTGGGTTTCGCCATGGCATCTACTGCATTGCAAGTTGTTGCAAAAGTTACGCAGAAGGCGAACGCGTGCCCCAATCCGGATTCGAACCGAAGACCCCTTCATTACGAATGAAGTGCTCTACCAGCTGAGCTATTGGGGCCACGCAATGGTGCGTTTAGCCGACCAGAGCCGCCGCTTCAACCCCGAATCGGTGCCTCAAACAGCCGCAATCTTTGGGTTTCCGTCCACATCTTCATGTAGACGACAGAAATGAACTGACGGCTTAAAGACGAAAAGGTAGAAGACGGCCATGAGATCTTCATCCAAGAGGCCGTCTGCCGACGTTGTTCGAGTTGAACGAGAACATCTGAAACCTGCGCCAGCCGTCGCCTTGCGCTCGGCAAAGCGGTTGCAGATCGCTGCAATCTGCTGCGCGAAGTGATCAACCCCGGCTGGCTTCTCGAGGCTCGCCGCAGGGCTGGCACTGCTGCCCAAAGGGCGCAAGCTGTTTGCCGCCTTGACGGTCGAGGAAAGCCTCGCCTTGGGGGCCACGGTCAACCGGCCCGGCAACTGGACCATCGAGCGCATCTTCGCGATCTTTCCAAACCTCGCAAAGCGCCGACATTCGCGCTGCGGGCATCTGTCGGGGGGCGAACCGCAAGAGATGGCGGTCGGGCGGGCGTTGATGTCCAACCCCGATATTTTGATTCTGGACGAGGTCAGTCTGGGCCAGTCGCCGCTGGTGGTGGATCAGGTCTATGCCTCACTGGCTGGCCTGATGACATCGGGCGCAACAATTGTGCTAGTGGAACAGGCACTTAGCCCTGCGATGCAAGTCGCAAGCCGCGCGGTGTGCATGTTGGAAGGCGAGATTATGCCGGACAAGCCCATTGCCAACACCAGCCGCAAAGAAATCACGGCTGCGTATTTCGGGCTCGGTCGCACGCATGGAGGCCAGGCATGACCGGACAAATCCTTCAGGCCATTCTTTTGGGTGACTATTACGCGCTGACCGCCGCCGGGCTAAGCTTCATGCTGCAGGTGATGCGCGTCATCAATCTGGCGCGTGGCAGTCTGGCGATTGCCTTCGCTTATGCTGTCTATGCGCTGGCGTTTTACTCCGGGATCAACCCGTTTCTGGGGTTTGTCTTGATTCTGCCTTTGCGGTTTCGCACGGTGTTCGGTGCCTATGCAGGCGGGCCGCAGCTGTTGTTCGCGTTCGAGGCCACAATTATCGGCGCGCAAGGTCGATGTTGGGTGTGTTTATTGGCGCTATGGGCCGGCCTTTGCCCAGACCATTGCCGCGATGATCCATCCGCAGGCGTTCCTTCTTGGCAGTCACCTGATGTTTTTCGTCGTTTTGTTTACCCGTCTGGGCCTTGCTCGGCAAGCATCGGTACCCGGATGCGCCATTTTTTAGCAAGGGCATGAGCATGCAATTGGTTGAACGCTGGACTGGACAGTAAAAAGCCGGGGTCAGTGCCGCTTTGGTGGTGATCGTCGCTTTGGCGTTCGTACCGGGCCTGATGGGCGCGGGGTGGGGTGAAAGGATGACGGCCCTGTTCATCTGGTTGATCCTTGCCGCGATGTGGAACGCGCTGGCTATTGTGGGCTGGTGTCGATTGGGCAGCAACTGTTCTTTGGCCTTGGGGCCTATGCCACCATTCGCATCGCCTTCCCCGGGGTAGACCCGTTTGCTGCCATGCTGGTGGGGTCTGTGGCTGTGGGCCTGCTGGCATGGCCGATTTCGCCGCTCATGCTGCGTCTGAAGGGCGACGAGTTCAGCATGGGCATGTGGGTTCTGGCCTCGATCAGGCAGTTGGCGGTCAAACTGGACCCGATGATCCAGGGCGAAACCGGGTCATCGCGGATCTCGCTGAACGCCTATGACGCCGACCTGCGGGGCAGCTTGATCTATTGGGCGGCGTTGGCCGCGATGACACTTCTGCTAGGCGCGCTGTTCGTGCCTTTACACTCCCGGAAGGGCTGGCCATTCAGGCAATCCGCGACAGCGAAGAGGCGGCCACCTCGCTTGGCGTCAAACCGCACCGGTCCAAGCGCATCCCGTTCGTGCTGGCGGCGTTCGGTGCCGCGATTGCCGGGTCCTGGTGGCTGGCGCAGGCGGTCAGCTTTCAGCCGCGCAGCTACTATGGCGTGCAGTGGACGGCCTACAATATCTTCATTGTGCTGGTCGGTGGTATCGGCCGATTTGCGGGCGTTATCCTTGGCGCTATCCTGTTCTTCGCTGTCGAGACATTCTTTGCCGCCACCGGGGTCTGGTAACTGATCGGGCTGGGGGCCACGGCCATAATCTTTTCGCTTTACCTGCCGCGCGGCCTTTGGGGCACGATTGCAGCCCGCACCGGGCTACAGCTTTTGCCGCTGGGTGACCGCGCAACCAACACGAAAACCTGAGGGAGAAATCATGCTTTTTGGTAAAACCATCGTTATTACCGACGTCGCCAGCGGCGTTGGCCTGCGCACCGCCGAGCTTGCTGGTCAGTTGGGCGCCGAGGTGATCGGGATCGACAGGATGAAACCCGCGCAGGTGTTCGGTCAGTTTATCGAAGGTGATCTGGCCACGCCACAGGGGGTAGAGGCCATCGCATACGCGCTGCCCGGCAGGTTGGATACCTTACGCAATGTGGCGTGTGTATCGGGGCAGACAGGCGCCGCACATGCTGGTGAATTTTTTCGGCCTGCGCGCGCTGTCCGAGGCCCTAATGCCCAAACGGCGTGACGGTGGCGCAGTTCAAAGCCCGCGGCATCCGGGTGAACGCCGTCTCACCGGCCCTGTCGAGACGCGGATCCTGAAACAGTTTCGCTCTGTTGTCGGGGATGCAAAGGTGGGCAGCGACATAGCGCGGGTCGGCAGGGCTGGCACGGCGGCGGATTTAGCGCAGACAATCTTGTTCCTGTGCTCTGATGTGGCGCGCTGGATCAACGGAACAAACATCCCAACGGATGGTGGGCTGGAAGCGGCCATCACCGCAAGACATGACCCGGTCACCGGCGAGATAGCAACCGTAGCGGCTGCGGCAAGTGTGGTAGATGCCCTGAAGGCCGTGGATGCCGCAGCAAAGGCGTTTTCCGCCTGGGCCACACTGGGGCCGACCGAGCGCCGCAAGCTGTTGAACAAAGCGGCCGACCTACAGACGCTAAGGCCCCCGAATTCATCGCGGCGGGCATCACCAAGACCGGGGCCGCTGGCCCATGGATCGGCTTCAACGTGATGCTTGCGGCAAATATGATCTGCGGGGCCGCCGCGATGGTCACGCAGGTCGGCGGTGAGATCATTCCGTCGAACAAGCCCGGCACACTGGCAATGGGCGTCTTGACACCCCGAGGTGTGTGTCTGGGCATAGCGCCTTTGGAACGCCCCGGTCATTCTTGGCACAAGGGCCGTAGCCATGGCCCTGGCCTGCGGCAATACCGTGGTGCTGAAATCTTTGGAAATGTGCCCTGCGACGCATCGACTGATCGGGCTGTGCTTTGTGGATGCCGGGCTTCCTGCTGGGGCCGTCAATGTGATATCCAATGCGCCCGAGGATGCGGCAGCGATTGTAAAGGCGCTGATTGAAGCGCCCGCCGCGAAGCATGTGAACTTTACCGGATCGACCAAGGTTGGCCGCATCATCGGACGTCTAGCGGGCGAGGCGCTAAAGCCGTCGATCCTGGCACTTGGCGGCAAATCGCCACTTGCAATTCGTGTTGCCAATGACACCGAATATGGCCTTTCGTCAGCCGTATTCAGCAGGAACATCCTGCGGGCAATGGCGGTGGCCAACCGGATCGAAAGTGGAAATTGCCCCATCAACGGCCCAACTGTCGCGGATGAGGCTCAGATGCCCTTTGGTGGTGTCAAAGCCTCGGGCTTTGTCCGTTTCGGAGGCAAAGCGGCCATCGCCGCGTTTTCTGAATTGCGCTGGATCGCCATCCAAGATCCCAATCAGCACTGTCCGTTCGTTCAGCCGGCTTCAGGCGCAGGTGGAGGCAGCGCAAATTTGCCGCCACGGGAATCATATAGCCATGGGCTTTGTCCACGCGTGGACAAAGCAACCATTCAAGTGATTTCAGTGACTTATGGCGGGGGTATTAGGGGATTATTAACCCTTTGCACGAACTGGTCTGGCCGCCCGCGCGCGATAGCGTGCTCGCACCGTCGAGCGTCGAACATGCCAGTCTCCGCCCCATCCTCGCCAATGATGGGACGGACCTGCAGGCCGTGGATCAAGCCCCTACCCGCCGGACGATTTGCGGACCGCTTTCGTCAGTACACCATGCTGGGCATAGCCGCGCAGGCGGGTCTGATAGGTCAATGTGCAACCTTGATCGGCGGCAACGGCTAACAGCACAGCCGCCAAATCGGCGCGCGGCACGACGTGGAATTTTGCCAGCCAGCGCCGCAGGACGGTGCGAAACCAGTGCGGCAAGCCTGACTGATCACCAAAATCAACCACATGCAACTGGCCGACGGGGGAAAGGTGTCGGGCCGCCGTCGCCAGCGCCGCGTGCCATTCCGGGATCATCGACGCCGAATAGGACAGGATAATGCGGTCAAACTGCGCGGTGCCGAAGATCTGACGCGCCTCAAACGTGCAGGCATCTGCCTTGACCAGATGCGCGCGCATCCCCAACTTGTCGCGCGCGGTGCGCAGCATCTGGTCGGAGATATCCAGCCCGTATAACGCGCAGTCCGGGTAGCGCTTCGATATCTGCGCCAGATTGCGCCCGGTGCCGCAGGCGATCTCAAGAATACGCGCGTTTTTGCCGGGGTTCAGATTGTGGATCAGGTGATCTCGCCCCAGCAGGAAAAACCGCCGCGTCAGATCATAGATCAGGCGCTGATAGCGGTAGGTTTCATCCATCAGTTCGGCGTGAGAGAGGGTTTGTTCGCTCATCGTCTAGCCTTTGCGCCGGTAAAGATGGAACCCGCCGTAGATGGCCGAACGATCATTCGCAAATCCCGTGGCAGAGGCGGCGCTGTCATAGCTCCATCCCGATAAGATTTCAGGGGACACCCGGCCCGGCAGAATATCGGCCTGTCCGCCGGTGCGGAAAATCACCCGCGCGCCGGGTGCGGCGGTGCGGTTGATCTGCTGCCAGAGCGCGTTCAACTGGCTGGCGTTCATCCAATCCTGCGCATCCAGCAGAACGTAGCAGTGCTTCGACCCCGCCTCGGCCTCCGCCAGCAGATCGGTCAGCGAGCGGTTGACCACCTGCACGCGGTCTGCATTGTCACGCAACGTGGCGAAATTATCGGCCTCCAGATAGGGCGGGACTGAGGGGCTCGCCGTCCGGGCATAGCCGCGATGAAACGCCTGGCATGCGAAGTAATTCCCGGCGATGGGGAAATCGCAGATCAGTTTGCGCACCCGCTCGCGCAACACCGGGATCACGTCGCCACCGCCATCTGCCGCCAGCTTGTCATATTGCGCGGGCGGGATCCCCAGCCCGAACAGCGATGCGCGCCGCTTTGCGAGATATTTGACCAAACGCATCTCGAACAAGGGCGCGACTTTGGTGTCGAAAAAGCGTTGCTGATCGGGCAGCGTGGCCGCGTTGAGCAATGCGTTGAAATCGACCCGGCCCAAGCGCGCGACAAGATGCACCGCGCCCAGAAACCGCCCCAGTAACCCAAAGCGATAAAACCCGCGTTGGAACATCGTGATGCGGCGGCGACCTAAGCGGCGAGCGTCCCAGAAAGCCCGGCTTTCAGGGTCCAGATGCGGGGCGATGAACTGGTCATAGACGGCAGTATTCGACGCCAGATCTGCCCGCCCGAAAAACTCAAAGAATCGCGCGTGATCCGGCAGATGCTGCGCCGCCGCCAGCTTCAGCCGCCCCAAGGCCACATGCGCAGGCGACAGATCGACCGCGATGATCGAGGCCGGCTGCACCGTCAGATATGACATCACATTGCAACTGCCCGAGGCGATGCAGATCATGTGATCCGTCGGCGCAATCTGCAACGCCGCCATATCTACCACCGGGTCTTCCCAAATCTGCGGATAGACCAGACCGTGAAACAGCCGCGCAAACAACCGCTCCAGTATGCCGGTTTTGCTCAGGGCAGTATTCTGATGCACCGCTGCGCTCAGCTGGTCTTCCATTGCCGATGTATAGGTCATGGCTTACGCCGCCTCTCTTTTCTTCTTTCGCTTCTCGCGCAGTTTGGTGAAAGCCGGGTCGCCTGACCGGGCATGTTCGATCATGCGTTGCCGCCGTTTGATCGCCGCCCAGTCGATCAGATGCAGCGAGCCATCGGCACGCTCACCAACAGCGGTGCAGCTTTCCACCCAATCGCCGGCGTTCACATAGTCGATGCCGCCGATCTTGCAGATATTGGCGCTGTGGATATGGCCGCAGATGATGCCGTCATAGCCGCCGTGGCTGGCCTCGTTCACCAGCACCTTTTCGTATTCGCTGATGAAGCTGACCGCCTGCTTGACCTGCTGCTTGGCCCAGTTTGACAACGACCAATATTGCCCGCCCCAGAGCTGCCGCGCCTTGTTCAGCCAGCGGTTCAGCCACAAAGCAAAGACGTAGGCGGTATCGCCCAGATGCGCCAACCATTTGGCGTTGACCACGATCGAGTCGAACTGATCGCCATGGGTCACCAGAAAACGGCGGCCATCGGCGGTGGTGTGATCGGCCTGCGCCATCACCTCGATGCCGCCGAAATGCGTGCCGAAGTAAGACCGCAGCCATTCATCGTGATTGCCGGGAATGAAAATGATCCTTGTGCCGGTTTGTGCCTTGGCCAGCAGCGCTTGCACCACATCGTTATGCGCCTGCGGCCAATGCCAATCGCGCCGCAACCGCCAGCCATCGACAATATCGCCAACCAGATAGATCGTGTCGGCGTCATGCTCGGCCAGCAATTCCAGCAGCATCCCCGCCTGACAGCCGCGCGTGCCGAGATGCATGTCGGAGAGAAACAGGGATCGGTAGAGCAAAACATCCCCCAAAGTTAGCGCGGCGCGTTGGTGGTACTTACATAGACCGGGGATCGCGACAGCGGTGTGACACGGCGAAACCGCGACCTTTGTGGCAGATTTGTGCTTGATTTTATCCGATCGGCATATACAATGTATATACATTTCAGGGTGAGATCATGGGCAAGCACAAAGCTGAAGGCAAAATCAAGAAGAAGGGCAGTCAGCTCGTCTTTCGGTTGGACAAGGCCGAGCGGGACGCCTTTGTGTCGCTGTGTGAGCGACTGGATACCAGCGCCGCGCGCGAAATCCGGCGTTTCATGCGGGAGTTCGTTGCCGCCAATGACCTCGGCGCGGTCGAGCTGGAGCCCTCTGTGATCGCGGATGTGCCTCATGAACCCGCCGTCGATGCGCCCTTAGCGCCGGAAACCGATGAGCTCGTCAAAGCCGCCGTGGACGAAGCTGTGGAAGAAGCAGAAAAACCAAAGCGGAAACTGAGGCGCGCGCAACACTAGCGGGCTTGGCCGCAGGCGTTGTCAACCAAACCAGTTTCAAGGCCACCGACAGCGCCTGCTCTGCCAAGTGGTGACGCCTATCCAAACAGACCAGAAAGACCCACGCCCCATGCCACCCGCGCGCGATTGTTACTCCCTCCCCGCAGATGCAATGGACTCTGTGGCTGGAGGATCCTTTGGAAAGCTGACCCCCGTGCTGACATGGGTCGACGGGACTGCAGAGTTCCGGGTGCTGGATTGCTTCGATCAGTCCTTGCGGCATTCGGGCAGGCTGCTGCTGGAGATCGGCGGTTCGTTCGAGCTGCTGCTGGCTGATGGGCGCGTGCTATCGCAATCGGCCAATCGCAAAGGCCAGTTCATCACCGATTTTCAAGACGGCCCGGTCAAATATGCCCTCACCGATCTATCGCCGCTGCGCAGCCTGTTGCCGATTGGATCAGGGAGCTTGCGCAGGGGCACGCTTGCGCTTCTGGATGATGACCAAAAGACCCATTGTCGAGCAAACTTGCACGTCCTGACGGGCGATGCTGGCATAGTCCTGATCACGTTGCGGGGGCTGCGCGGCTATGACAGGGCTCTGACCGCGTTGCGCAAACAGATCGAGACTAGCGGCGGCACCGCTCTGGACCGTGGCGGGCTTTATGCCGACATCTTCCCCGCGCATATCGCTTACAACGCCAAGCCCGAGATCGCCATCAAGCCCGATGACACCACCTATGATGCCGCCAGTGACATCATCTCAACCTATCTCCCCGTCGCGCGGGCGAACGAAGCCGGGATCATTGCGGACCATGACAGCGAATTCCTGCACGACTACCGTATCGCTCTGCGCAAAATCCGTTCGGTCCTCAGCCTGTTCAAAAAGGTGTATGGGCCCGATCAGACCGCTGATCTCAAAGCCAGGTTTTCCGATCTGATGACACCGACGGGCCGCCTGCGCGATCTGGATGTGTATCTGCTGGAAAAGCAGCACTTGTACGGCCTTTTGCCAAACACCCTGCACAGCGGGCTGGATGCGATGTTCAAAATGTTCACCGCCGAAAGGAAGGCCGCCCACGCCAAGCTGACCGATCATTTGCGCAGCCGCCACTATGAGACTGAAATCGCAAGCCTGACCAAGCTGTTCGGCAAACGTAAAAAGCTGAAATCCGGCCCGGCGGCCAACCTTGCGGCGCAGGACTATGCCTGCACGCTGATTTGGAAGCGCTATCGGAAGATCTGCAAGATTGGCGCTGCGATTGACCCTGAAATGCCCGATGCCGAAGTGCATGCGCTGCGCATTCATTGCAAGAAACTGCGCTATCTGATGGAGTTTTTCGGCCCGCTGTTTCCGAAACCGGCGTTCAAATCGCTGCTCCGTCCCTTGAAGCATCTGCAGGACAATCTGGGTCTGTTCAATGACTACTCTGTTCAGCAGATCAGCCTGCAGGACTTTCTGGGAAACGCCAGTGACAAATCCAACGGCAGCAATCTTGCGGTTGCGCAAAGCGTCGGCGCGTTGACGGCCGTGCTGCACCAACGCCAGATCGCGGAACGCGCGAAGATCGTCGAGAGCTTCGCGCAGTTCAACGGCCCGGAAATCCAAGCCACATTCCGTGATCTCTTTCACGTTGGAAGGGATAAGACATGAAAATCATCGCCTGTTACTCCAACAAGGGCGGCGTCGGCAAAACCGCGACCTCGGTGAACCTCGCCTATGCGTTTGCGGCGGCGGGGCAGCGCGTGTTGCTGTGCGATTTGGACCCGCAGGGCGCTTCAAGCTTCTACTTCAGAGTGAAGCCGTCAAAAAAGCTGACCGAGGCGAATTTCTTCGAGGATGTCGAGAAATTCACCAAAGCGATCCGGGGCAGCGATTACGACAACCTCGATATCCTGCCCGCGAATATGAGCTTCCGGGAATTCGACATCTTCCTGTCGCGGATGAAAGACAGCCGATCGCGGCTGAAAAAGGCGCTGGCGGCGGTCAAGGGCGATTACGACGTGATCCTGCTGGATTGTCCGCCCAACATCTCGGCCTTGTCAGAGAATGTGTTTCGCGCGGCAGATGCGGTTCTGGTTCCGGTGATCCCGACCACGCTGTCGCAAAGAACCTTCGAGCAGCTGGTGGATTTCTTCAAAGCGAACGATCTTCCATTGAAGAAACTGCACGGGTTTTATGGCATGGTGCAGGGCGTAAAGGCGCTGCACAGTGAGACCATCGAAGCAATGAACCATGTCTACAAAAAGTGCTTCCTGACAGCGCAGATCCCGTTTGCCTCCGATATCGAACGCATGGGTTCGCACCGCGCCCCCGTGATGGCAACCGCGCCCAAAAGCGGCGCGAGCAAGGCTTATCAGGCGCTTTATGAGGAAGTGATGCAGCGGATTTCAGTGGCGTAACCGAGAATCGACCCATCGAGATCCGTCGAGATCGCGCGCAAGTTTCGAGCTTCCACACTGCCGCAGACACCAGACCTGCCGTCGGTTCAAGTGCATTGGGGCGGAGTGCCCCATGAGCAAAGCGCTTGCCACCGCCGGATCACGCTGCCGCAGATGTGCGGGCATCAAGCCGCGAACTGACCATCTGGTCGAATCTTAGAGAGCCCTATCTGTGCAGCGCAAAGCGTCTTCAGGGGCCGCTTCGTACCAATCTCTGCCAATATTTGTGCAAACCGCCAAGGAGTTAGGTGAAAAATCCTATGTTGAAAATATTGTCGACAAAATTATTGACAAAATGGTCCGCAATTCTGACAGTACGAACAGGACGATTGCATCCGCCGCAGCGTTCATCACCTGCCCGCGAATCCCGGCATCAGACCGAGAGGAGACGGGCCCTCAACAGGGAATGACCATGTTTTTCAAATCCACCCTGCTGGCCGGCGTCGCCATCGCCTGCCTTGCCACTGCCGGATCGGCGCAGACCCTGCGTTGGGGGGCAGCCCGCGACATCAACTCGCTGGATTCGTATTCTTACGGATCGACCTTCACCATCAGCTTTCTGAACCATGTCTATGAAGGTCTGGTGCGCTACAATTCCGATCTGCAGATCGAACCGGCGCTGGCCACCGAATGGGAAGTGCTGCCGAACAACATCTGGCGCTTCAAGTTGCGCCAAGGCGTGAAGTTCCATGATGGCGCTGATTTCACCGCCGATGATGTGGTGACATCGCTGGCCCGCGTCAGCCACCCGGACTCGCCCCTGAAAGGCAACCTGCCCGCCTTCAAATCTGCCACCAAAGTCGACGACTACACCGTCGATATCGAACTGGTGGGCACCTATCCGCTTTTGCTGAACGATCTGACCAACATCCACATGTTCGATGCAGGTTGGCTGAAAGACCATAACGCCGAACTGCCGACCGATGTGGCCAAAAAGGTCGAAGGCTATCCCACCTTCAACGCCAATGGCACCGGCCCGTTCATCGTGGAAAGCCGGGTTCCTGACAGCAAGACCATTCTGGTGGTCAATGACGGCTGGTGGGATACCCCAAAGCACAACCTGAAGCGCATCGAATTCACCCCGATCGCCTCGGACGCTACCCGCGTCGCAGCCCTGCTGTCGGGTGAGATCGACTTCACCGAAAAAGCTCCGGTGCAGGATCTGCCGCGCCTTGCCGCAACGCCAACGGTCAAAGTGATGGAAGCCAACGAACTGCGCACCATCATGTTCGGCTTCAACTTTCAGGACAAACTGGCGAACGGCCAGCCGAACTTTTTCCAGCACAAGGAAATGCGCGAGGCCGTGGCGCTTGCCATCGACCTCAACCTGATCCGCGACAAGGTGATGCGCGGCAAATCCCGCGTGACCGGCACCGTGGTCGCCCCCGCGATCCCCGGCTATGATGCGGCTTTGGATGTGCCTTCGGTCTATGATCCCGAAAAGGCCGCCGCGATGATCAAGGAACTTGGCGCCGAAGGCTTTGCGTTTGAAATCGTCTGCGCCAATGATGTCTGGCTGAACGAGGAAGAAATCTGCAACGCCATGGTCTCAATGCTGACCCGCGTGGGCCTTGCCCCGACACTCAGCATTGGTCCGAACGCAGTGCAGCAGATCAAGCAGACCAATGGCGAGGCCGATATGTTCAGCTTTGGCTGGGCGAACGAGCCGATGCTGGATGCCTATTCGATCCTGCTGCAAGTGTTCCAAACCAAAAGCGACAAGGCCGGGGTGTTCAACTGGGGCGGGTGGTCCTATCCTGAACTGGACAAGTTGATCATTGCGGCCTCGACCGAACTGGACCGCACCAAGAGGCTGGCCCTAGAATCGCAAGCGCTGAAGATCGTCAAGGACGAGTCGATCATGCTGCCGTTCCATCAGCAGCCAATGGCTTGGGCGACCTCGGACAAGGTGGAAAGCGTGGTGCAACTTTCGGACAACAAGGGTCGCCACTGGCTGACTCGGATGGTCGAATAAACCCGCATCAGGCCCGGCGCAGCACGCGCCGGGCCCCACCCCATACGGAGCCAGTCACATGATTGTTTTCCTAATAAAACGGCTGGCGAACGCGGCGTTTGTCATGCTTGTCGTGGCCCTGATGGCCTTTATGATCTTCCGCTTTGTCGGCGATCCGGTGCAGTTGATGGTCAACGAACAGACCACGCAAGCCGAGCGGGATGAGCTGCGCGAGCGCCTTGGTCTCAATCAGTCGATGCCCATGCAATATCTGCATTTCGTCACCAATGCCGTGCAGGGCGATTTCGGGATTTCCTACCGCAACCAGCAAGAGGTGATGAGCCTGATTGCCGAGCGTTTCCCCGCCACCATCGAACTGGTGCTGATGGCCACCATCATCTCATTGGTCGTCGGCGTGCCGCTGGGCGTGATCACCGCCATTCATCGCGGCAAATGGTATTCCGAGGGGCTGCAATTTCTGTCGATCATCGGCGTCTCGCTGCCCAGTTTCGTCATCGGCATCATGCTTATTCTGGTGTTCTCGGTGATGTTCAACATCCTGCCCGCCTTTGGGCGCGGCGATGTTGTCAGCATCGGCTGGTGGACCACGGGCCTCTTGACCCCCTCGGGACGCGCCGCACTCATCCTGCCGTCGATCGCCTTGTCGTTCTACCAGATCACCCTCGTGATGCGGCTGGTGCGCGCGGAAATGCTGGAAGTGCTGCGATCTGATTTCATCAAATTCGCCCGCGCCCGCGGTGTGCCAGCATGGCGGGTGCACTACAGCCACGCCTTGCGCAACTGCCTGATGCCGGTGGTGACCATGACCGCGATGAACATTGGCTCTCTGATTGCCTTCGCGCTGATCACTGAAACGGTTTTTCAATGGCCGGGTATGGGGCTGTTGTTCATCCAAGCCGTCACCTTTGTCGATATCCCGGTGATGGCCGCTTACCTCTGTATCGTCTCTTTCATCTTTGTCGCGCTGAACACGCTGGTGGACATCACCTATGCGCTGATCGACCCGCGCCTGCGCAATGCAAAGGCCTGATCCATGACCGTAAACCTTAGCTCTCCAAGCCTGCTAGCCCGGATACGCCAAAGCGATCTGTGGTATTCGTTCACCCGGCAACGCAGCGCGGTTTTTGCCGCAGTGCTGCTGGCGGTGCTGATCATCAGCGCCTTCACCGCCCCGCTTTATGCACCACAAAACCCGTTCGATCCGGCACAACTGGAATTGTGGAACGCCGAAATCCCGCCGATCTGGCTGGAGGGCGGCCAATGGCCCTATCTGCTCGGCACCGACACCCAAGGCCGCGATATTCTGTCGGCGATCCTGTATGGCTCACGCATCTCGATCCTGATCGGCATCGCCTCGGTGGTATTCGCGCTGATCATCGGTATCGGCTCGGGCTTGGCGGCGGGCTATTACGGTGGCTTTATCGAGAACGCACTGATGCGGGTGGGCGATATTCTGCTGTCGATCCCCACCATCCTGATCGCTATTCTGGTCAGCGCCATCGTCCGCGAACTGCTGCCGCCCAGCCTACGCGATGTTGGGGCGGCGGGGGTGCTGGTGCTCGCCATCGTGCTCAGCGGTTGGGTGCAATATGCCCGCACCGTGCGCGCGCAAACGGCGGTAGAGCGGCGCAAGGAATATGTGCAAGCGGCGCAACTGCTGAAAGTGCCCGCCCGCCGCATCATGTTCAGCCATATCCTGCCCAACACGCTGACCCCGATCCTTGTCGCCGCCACGCTGAACTTCGGCATGGCGATCCTGACCGAAGCCACGCTGTCTTTCCTTGGCATCGGCATGCCGCCCAGCCAGCCCAGCCTTGGCACGCTGATCCGGCTTGGCAACCAATTCCTGTTCTCTGGCATGTGGTGGATCGTGCTGTTCCCCGTGCTGCAACTCTGCCTGCTTGTCGTGTCGGTCAACCTGCTGGGTGACTGGCTGCGCGATGCTCTGAACCCGAAACTGAGGTAAGTGATGACCGATCTTCTGATCCGCAATATCCGCCCGATGGCTGGGGCCAAAACTGACCTGCTGATCCGCGATGGCCGCATCGCCGCCATTGGCCCGAACCTTGCCGCTGATGGCGTGGCAGTCGAAGACGGCCAAGGCGCGATTGCCATTCCCGCGCTGGTCGATGCCCACACCCATCTCGACAAAACCACCTGGGGCATGGGCTGGTATGCGGGCCGCAAGGGCGGCGATCTGCAAGACCTGATCGACAACGAACGCAATGAGCGTATCCCGTTGGGGCTTGACGTGCATCGCCAGTCGATGCGCCACGCCTTGCAATTGATCGCCAACGGCACCGGCCATATCCGCAGCCATGTCGATGTCGATCATGACCACAAGCTGACGCTGCTGGAAGGCAAACTGCGCACGCGCGAAGCGTTGCAAGGCGCGGTTGATCTTCAGATCGTGGCCTTCCCGCAATCAGGTCTGATGATCCGCCCCGGCGTTTATGAGCTGCTGGACGAAGCCTTGGCGATGGGCGCCGATGTGGTCGGTGGGCTTGATCCGTCGTCGATGGACCGCGATCCGAAAGCCTCCTTGGATGCAATCTTCCGACTGGCCGAAAAGCACGGCAAACCCATAGACATTCACCTGCACGAATATGGCGAACTCGGTGCCTTCACGCTGGAAGAAATCATCACCCGCACCCGCGCCCACGGGATGCAGGGCAAAGTCGGCGTGTCGCATTGCTTCTGTCTGGGGATGCCCGACCCGCGCCGGGTTGGCCCGTTGATGGAGGCCGTGGCCCGCGAAGACATCCGCATCTTCACCACCGGCCACCCCTCTGCCGAAGTGCCATCGCTGCAAGACATGCGCGCGCAGGGTATCAAGGTCGGCATGGGTTGCGACGGTATCCGTGACACTTGGGGCCCGTGGGGCCAGCCCGACATGCTGCATCGCGCCCGCATTGTAGGGATGAAAAACCGCATGCGCCGCGATGATGAACTTGAGTTGCTGCTCGATACCGCCTCGCGCGGCGGGGCCGATGCGATGGGGGTTGAAGCGCGCGGGCTGATGGTTGACGCAGTGGCCGATCTCACCTTGGTCGCAGGCGAAACCCTCGCCCATGCCGTTGTCGAAGAATCGCCCCGCCCGCTGGTGGTCAAGGGTGGCCGCGTGGTCGCCCGAGGCGGCGCGCTGACCCTGCCGGGGATCACCATGCCATGACCACGCTCCGTGATCTGACCCTCGGCGCGCACCCCACAGGCCGCACGGCGCTGACCGCCGATTGGGTGCTGGGCCATGCCAACGGCGGCCATTGCCTGATCCCCAACGGCGAGGTGGTGTTCGAGGCGGGCCGCATCCTGCATGTTGGTCAACGCTTTGAGGGCGAGGTTGCCCGCCGGATCACCCTTGGCCGCGCCCTGATCTCCCCCGGCCTGATCGACCTTGATGCGCTCTCCGACCTCGACACCACGATCCTTGCCATCGACCACAACCCCGGCTGGGCCAAAGGCCGGGTCTGGCCGCGCAGCTATATCGAGCGCGGCCCCTATGAGATGTACTCCCCCGAAGAGCTCGCCTTCCAGAAACGATACGCCTTCGCGCAACTGCTGCTGAACGGCATCACCACCGCCGCCCCGATCGCCTCGCTATTCTACCGTGCATGGGGCGAGACCACCGCCGAATTCACTGCCGCCGCCGAGGCCGCAGGCGAGATGGGCCTGCGCGTCTACCTCTCTCCCGCCTACCGCGCCGGCGGCATGGTTTTGGACACCCCCGGCCAAATCAACCCCCTATTCGACGAACCCCGTGGCATGGCAGGCCTAGACGATGCTATCGCCTTCATCACCGCCCAACAGGGCCGCCACAACGGCCTGATCAACGGCATGCTCGCTCCCGACCGTGTGGAAACCTGCACCGCGCCCCTGCTGAAACGCACCATGGACGCCGCCCGCGATCTGGATTGCCGCGTACGCTTGCACATGGCGCAGGGCGCGATGGAGGTGCAAACCGTCCAAGCCTTGCACGGCACTACCGCCCCGGATTGGCTGGCCCGCGAAGGCCTGCTGAACGACCGTATCCTCGCCCCCCATGCCACCAACGCCACCGAAACTGACCTCAACCACTACGCCAACCACGGCGTCAGCGTCGTGCATTGCCCGCTGGTCTCGGCACGCAGCGGCTCAATCCTGCGATCGTTCGGAAGCTTACGAGCGCGTGGCATCAACATCGCGATGGGCACCGATACGGCCCCCGCCGACATGCTGATGAACCTGCTCACCGGCCTGATGACCGCCCGCATCGCCGACCCCGCTGCCCCGCATCAGCAAAGCGCCGATTTCTGGGATGCTGCCACCTTGGGCGGTGCCCGCGCCTTGGGCCGCACCGACATTGGCTGCCTGAAACCCAATGCCTGCGCTGACATAGCCATATTGCGGCTGGACGATGCCATCATGACCCCGGCGATTGACCCGATCACCACACTGATCGCGGGCGGTTCCGGCAAAGTCACCCAAGCCACCTTTGTGGATGGCCGTTTGTCGATGTGCGAAGGCCGTGTCGCAGGCATCGACATGGCCACCGCGACAGCCCGCGCACAGGCGCAATTCGACGGACTTCTCGCAAAATACCCCGAGCGCAGTTGGCAGCACCGCCCGCTCGCAGAATTGTTCCCGCCCAGCTACCCGATCCGACAGGAGGCAGTGCTATGACCCACCCCCCCATGCTTGATGTCCGCGCGCTGCGGGTGGAGTTTCCCGGCCGCCACGGCACCGTCACAGCCCTTGCCGATATCAGTCTCACCATCCAGCCCGGTGAAATCCTCGGTGTGGTGGGCGAATCTGGCGCAGGAAAATCCATGACCGGCCTCGCCGTGCTGGGCCTGCTGGAACCCCCCGGTCATGTCGCAGGCGGTGAGGTCTGGCTGAATGGCCGCCGTATCGACCAGTTAACAGATCGCGAAATGGAAAAGGTGCGCGGGCGTGAGATCGGCGCGATTTTCCAAGACCCGCTGACCTCATTGAACCCGCTGTTCTCGGTCGGCAAACAACTGATCGAAACCATCCGCCTGCACCTGCCGCTGAACCGCACGGAAGCCCGCCAACGCGCCATAGACCTATTGGCCGAGGTCGGCATCCCCGGCCCCGAAACCCGTGTCGATCACTTCCCGCACCAGTTCTCCGGCGGGATGCGGCAGCGCGTGGTGATCGCCTTGGCCCTCGCCGCCCGCCCGAAATTGATCATCGCGGATGAGCCCACCACGGCGCTGGATGTCTCGATCCAGGCCCAAATCACCTCACTTTTGCGCCGTTTGTGCAAATACAACGGCACGGCGGTGATGCTGGTGACGCATGACATGGGCGTGATCGCCGAAACCGCCGACCGAGTCGCCGTGATGTATGCCGGGCGCTTGGTTGAAATCGGCCCGGTCGCCGATGTGATCGCGCGCCCCAGCCATCCCTACACGCGCGGCCTGATGGGCTCGATCCCAACGCTCGGTGCACGGGTGCCGCGCCTACAACAAATCGACGGCTCGATGCCACGTCTGGATGCCATCCCGCAGGGCTGCGCCTTCAACCCGCGCTGCCCGCATGTGATGCCGCGTTGCCGCACCGAACGCCCGCACCTGCACCCCAGCGGGTCCGGCCAAAGCGCCTGCTTTCTGAACCAACCCGCACAGGAGAGCGCCGCATGACCACTCCCGCCCTGACCGTCACCCACCTGTCGCGCCTGTTCAACGTCTCGGCCCCGTGGCTGAACCGGGTGATCGAGCGCAAGCCCAAAGCCTATCTGCGCGCCGTCGATGATATCAGCTTCAGCGTGCCCTCGGGCGGCTGCCTCAGCCTTGTCGGCGAAAGCGGCTGCGGCAAATCCACCGTCGCGCGGCTGGTGACCGGGCTGTACACCCCGACCGGCGGCCAGATGCAGTTTGCCAATGGCAAGAATGGCAAACCCTTGGCGGCGCAGATGATTTTCCAAGACCCCTATGCCAGCCTCAACCCACGCTGGCGGGTGTTCGATATCATCGCCGAACCCCTGCGCGAGTTGAAACTGCGCAACACCGAGTCTGAAATCACCACCCGCGTCGGCGAACTGCTGACCACCGTGGGCCTTGCCCCGCGCGATGGCCGCAAATTCCCGCACGAATTTTCCGGCGGTCAGCGTCAGCGCATCTCCATCGCCCGCGCCCTTGCGACCGAGCCGGAATTTCTGGTCTGTGACGAACCGACCTCTGCCTTGGATGTGTCGGTGCAAGCGCAAATCCTCAACCTGATGCGGCGCTTGCAGGATGAAATGGGGCTGACCTACCTGTTCATCAGCCACGACATGAGCGTGGTGCGCCACATGTCCGACCAGATCGCGGTGATGTATCTGGGCCGTATCGTCGAACAGGCGGCGACCGAAGTGCTGTTTGCCAATCCAAAGCACCCCTACACCCAACTTCTGCTGGAAACCATTCCCAACGTCACCGACCCCAAGCGCGACCGCGACGTGCAATCGGGCGAAGTGCCCAGCCCGATGAAACCGCCCTCCGGCTGCACCTTCCACCCCCGCTGCCCACAAGCCGACGCGCGCTGCGCGGCAGAACGCCCCGAGATGCAAGCCTACAGCGACGGCAGCCGCGTCGCCTGCCACCGTGTTGCGGAAAACATGGCCGCCTTGGCCGTGCCGCAGGTGGGTGAGCGCCGCCTTTCGGCGTAGTTATGTTGGGGGCTCGGAGGTGACACAAGTCAGGGGCAGGAACTGCCCTTGCGCTGCCGATTTGAGAAACGTCGGTTTGCGCCCATTGCGCCGCATAAGGCCGGTTGCAAACGAGGTATCCCCCCACTAGTTTCGCGGGAACTTAGCTGCTGTCCGTTCGGGGGATCTTGGTGAAGCCTGGCGCAATTTCGACCCATGTTTGGCTAACATTGGGCGCTATTTGTGCAGCGCTTACCTCCTTGCCACTTATGCTGTCAGGCAATCCTGGGGCTTTGTCTCCGACGCCCATCTATGTGATGATCTTGGTCTTCATTTTCGGTCCGGCAATCTTTGTGATCCTGCCAGCACTATTCGCTTTGCAGTTCTTGGCGCTCCACAAGCGCCAAAGTTTCCTGAAAATCCAACTGGTTTTTCTGACGATCGTTTGGGTGTTGACCCCTCTATATTTCTGGAGCTCCTGGGACTACGGCCTGCGTTGGATGGGAAAAACCCACACCTACACAGTTTTTGCACTCCATCTATCGGGACTTGTTTTGATTTCCCTTTTGGCATTGGCCGCATTCTTGAAAAGTTCATCGTCTCTGAGCAAGACGCTCAATATTCTGTCGTTCTTCTTCCTTTTCTGGTGTGCATTTCCAATCTTGGGCGAGATGCCCTAGAGGGCGACACAAGTGGCAGCTAAGTCTCCATTGCTACCATAACTCAGCTTTGGTCGAGCAGAGTCATTTTCATTTGCCTTTGCTGGGCGGCGTCTTGATACCACTTCCATAATTCGTACCATTTTCAAGGCGGTCGCGATGGATGACAATGGCAAGCCGTCTTAATAATTGGTAAACGATACCCCTATAAGCCATTGATTTCATTTAGCCGAAACTTTGTCCACACGTGGACACATTCCCAACTCCACCCATACATAAAAAAAACCGCGCCGATATTCTGGCGCGGTCAGGTGTCCCGGATAGGGCATCGGGGAGGGATCAGGCAGTCTCGGCCAGCACGGGGCTAAACTTCACGCGCGGATAATCATAAGCGCCGATTTTTGAGGTCGCATAGCCGCCGCCCACCAGCCCCTCGGCCAGCTTCACCGCCGCACTCACCCCATCAATCACCGGCACCCCGGTCCGCCGTTGCAGCCGCTCGCAAAGATCGGACATCCCCGCGCAACCCAGCACCACAGCCTCAGCCCCGTCGATATCTCGCGCCGCTTCAATCTCGCGCACCAACCGCGCCTCGGCGGTGATCGGATCAGATTCCAGCGCCAATACCGGCATATCAACCGCCCGCACATTCCGGCAGCGATGGCCCGCCCCGTAAGCCTCCACCAGATCTTCGATGATCGGCACCGACCGGGGCAGCGTGGTGACAATCGAGAACCGCGTCGCAATCGTGGTCGCCACCTGCACCGCCGCCTGACAGATCCCGATCACCGGCCCCCGCGCAATCTCACGCGCCGCAGCCAGCCCCGGATCGTCGAAACAAGCGATCACATAAGCATCCACCCCCCGCGCCTCACCATCCCGGATCAGATCCAGCATTGCAGGAACTGAAAGTGCCTCATCCGCGTGTCCCTCAATGCTGGCCGGGGTGCCTTTGGGATTTACCGCCTCAACTTCCGTCCCTGCAAACGCACAGCGCCGCGCACTTTCGCCGATCTGGGCAGTCATCGAGGCGGTGGAGTTGGGATTGATCACCAGAATTTTCATGGCTCAGGCCCCTACTTTCAGACGATCCAGCACCGACTCCAACCCCGGAGACGGCATCACGAACTGACGATCCGAGGTGATGTAATTGTCGCCATGCAGCCGCGCGATCGGCTGATAGCGGTCGGGGTCCACATAGCGCCCCTCGGCATCCAGACAGTCGCGCCGCACATGCATATGCACCACTTCGCCCAGCACGATCACCCGGCGGTCATAGTCTACCAGACGCTCCACCCGGCATTCCATCGCGCAGGGGCTTTCTTTCACCCGCCGCGCGGCAACCTGATCGCAGGGGGCCGAGGTCAGCCCGGCCAGCGAAATCTCATCGACATCCGCCGCCACGGCCAAGCCGCAGACCAGCATCGCATCGGCAATCGCCATATCCACCATGTTGACAACAAATTCTCTGCTGCGGCGGATATTGTGCACAGTGTCCTTTTCCTGCCCATCGGCCTTGGTCTGGATACCCAGGATCACAATCGCCGGATCGTGCGAGAACACGTTGAAAAAGCTCATCGGAGCCGCGTTATCCTGACCCGTCTCGGACAGAGTGGAGACAAGCGCAATCGGCCTGGGACCGACAAAATTGGTCAGCAGGCGATAGCGGTCCTGTGCCGTGATCTGGGTGAAATCAAAATCCATCGGCGTTCCTGTCGGTGTGGCCCTGTTGTCGGCCGTTTGGGGAGGGCGGGCATAGGGAGAATCCGCCCGATATTTCGGAGTTGCTGTTATCAACAATATTGTCTACATTTTTGTAGTCAACATCAACCTGCCGCATAGATTGACTTTTTGAGGCAAGCAGCAAGAATACACGTTGAACCAAGGAGCCTACATGTATCACAGCAAGGAAACCGTGATCGGCCCTACCGCCGAGATCTGCGAGCGTATCTGGCTGTCGATTGCAGAAAAGCGGCTTCGGCCCGGTGCACGGCTGAAAGAAGAACAGTTGGCCGAGATTTTTGACGTCAGCCGGGCGCGGGTGCGACAGGCGCTTGCGGTGCTGGAAAGCGATGGTTTGGTCACTATTGTGCCGAACCGAGGGGCCTTTGTGGCCGAGCCGGGAGTCGATGAAGCCCGCGACGTGTTCCATGTGCGCAAACAGATCGAAGCTCGCGTCATGGAGCGGTTGATTGACCGGATCACCAATGCACAAATCCCGCTGCTGGAAACGCATCTGGCGCAAGAGCGCGAGGCTGACCTGCGCGGCGATACCTCTGCCACGATCCGGCTTTCCGGTGGATTTCACCTTTTGCTGGCCGAACTTGCCGGATCAAGCTTCCTGTTTGGCATCCTGCGTGATCTGATTTCGCGCAGCTCTCTGATCACGGCGATCTATCGCTCGCAGCATTTGCACAACTGCGGCCCCGATGAGCATGCCGCCTTGATCGCGCGGATTGGCGCGCGCGACAAGGTTGGTGCCATGCAGATCATGCTGGACCACCTTCAGCATGTTGAGGACGAGCTGGATCTGACAGAAGAAATTCCAACCACGCGCGATCTGAGACAAGCGCTGGTCTGATCAAAGCGCCGCGCTTAAACGGCGCTACACCGTACGCGCGGGCGCGGTGGTGCCCCAAATGTCCTCGTACCATCGTCCGCCATGGTCATCGCTTTGCTGCCAATGACTTTGCGCTTTCAAGTGTGGGGGCGTTATGCCGAGCGCCAAAGATGGTGTGATGATGCTCGCTTTACTGCAATAAATTTCACATAAAGATAAAAATACTGAAGCGCGTTGACGCAACGATTCTGCGGTCCTACCACAGTACCTGCAATGTCATTCGACTTGCGAAATAAATTTCAAGAATGGCGCTAGGCGTCGTCGTCAAGGGAGGAAAACATGAGGGGTTACGTCAAGGCATTGTTATTAGGCGGGGCATCTGCTGTCGCGCTGATGGGATCCTCCTGCGGCACTGGCCGAGGGTGGTTTGCACTGCGAACCGGGCGAAACCTATGTGATGAACGTGATGGTGATGGGGCACCCGTATTGGGTTCCTGTCTTTGAAGGTTTCAAACAGGCGGCAGAGGCTTTGGGCTGTGAAGCAGTGTTTTCCGGCACGCCGGACTACGACATCACCAAGCAGATCGCATCGTTCGAGCAAGATCTTGTGACCAATCCGAAAGGCATCCTGCTGCATCCGATGCAGGCCGATCCTTTCATTGATCCGATCAACCGCGCCATTGACGCAGGCGTTTCCGTCACCACCT
The DNA here is from genome assembly GCA_046590425.1 of Cypionkella sp. GTDB lineage: Bacteria > Pseudomonadota > Alphaproteobacteria > Rhodobacterales > Rhodobacteraceae > Cypionkella. Next base: position 28,816 of record JBKJTI010000100.1, read on the forward strand.
TCGCGGCGGATTCTCCGAAATCCAAGCGCACAGCGTATGTCACCTCTGACAATCTGGCCGAGGCGAAATTCGCGGCCGAAGAGATCGTCAAGACCGTGGGCGACAGCGCGGAATATGCCGTGCTGGAAAACCCCGGCCAATCGAACCACGACCTGCGGGTGACGGCGCTGATCGCCTATATGGAAAAGAACTATCCGAACATGAAGCTGGTCGGGCGTCAGGCCACCAACCAAGATCCGAACGCGGCCTTCACGGCGGTTTCCGCGATGCTGCAAGCCAATCCCGATCTGGCCGCATTGTGGATCCCAGAATCTGGGTCTGCCGAAGGGGCGGTGGCTGCTGTGAAGGCGGCGGGCGACAAGCTGATGATCATTCACGCCGATATCTCGCCCACCACGCTTGAAGAAATCAAGGCGGGCAACATCCATATGGCGTTGAACCCGAACCAAGGCATCCAGGGCTTTGTCGGCTTCATGAACACCTTCCTTGGCGCGCATCCTGCCCTGATCGACCCGTTCAACGACTACAAGGTGTCGGGCTACAACCCGATGCAGATTCCGTTCACCGACAATGGCTTTGCGGTGATCACCAAGGACAATGCAGAAAGCTTTGTTCTGGAGAAGTACATGGAAGGCCGCAACTGACATCAAAGGCCCCGCTGCTTTGTGGCTGCGGGGCAAACTTTTCAAACAGAACGACAGATCATCATGACCACGCCCCCGCTTCTGCAACTGACCGATGTGAAAAAGTCCTTCGGGGCGATCAGGGCGCTGCGCTCGGCGCAACTGGACCTGCGCGCTGGTGAAATTCACGCCTTGGCGGGTGAGAACGGCGCGGGAAAATCGACGTTGATGAACATCATCGACGGGATCCTGCGCCCCGATAGCGGTGAGATCCGTATCGACGGAGAGGTGGTGCAGATCGACAGCCCGGCGACCGCGCAACGCTTGGGCATTGGGTTTGTGCATCAGGAAATCGCGCTCTGTGCCGATATCTCGGTCGCGGAAAACATTTTCATGGCGCAGACCGCCCGCAGCCAGCGGCGGTTGATGGGTGGAGCTGACCTGATCGAAAAGGCGCGGCAGGTGCTTGCGCCGCTGGCCGATATTGATCCGCGTCTTCTGGCCGGGCAGTTGTCAATTTCACAGCAGCAACTGGTCGAGATCGCCAAGGCGCTGACGCTGGATTGCCGCATCCTGATTCTGGATGAGCCGACCGCCGCGCTGACTGAACACGAGGCGCAAAAGCTGTTTGGCATCATGCGCGGGCTGTCGGCGCGCGGGATCGGAATTATCTACATCTCGCACCGGATGGCGGAGATTTTTGAGAATTGCGACCGGGTGACGGTGATGCGGGACGGCCAGCACATCCGCACTGACCGCACTGCGGACATAACCCCCGCCGACGTGGTCAATGCGATGGTCGGGCGCAAGTTGGATACGCTTTATCCGGCCAAGATGCAGGGACTCGCGGGGCCGGAAATTCTACGGGTGGAGGGGCTGAGCGACCGGCGATATCGCGATGTGTCGTTCACTTTGCATCGCGGCGAGATTCTCGGCATCGGCGGCTTGATCGGTGCCGGGCGCAGCGAAATCGCACGTGGGGTGACGCGGTTGGAAGGCAAAGCCAGCGGCGAGACCTGGCTGAACGGGGAAAAGATCGTGTTGCGGGATTATGCCGACTGCATTGCGCGGGGCATTGTCTATCTGTCCGAGGATCGCAAAGGCGATGGTGTCTTTCTTGACCTGTCCATCGCCGCCAACATTGCGGCGCTTGATCTGTCGAAGGTGGCCGGGCGCTTTGGGTTGATTGATCCTATGCGGGAGACGGCGCAGGCGCAGCACCTGGGCGAGACGCTACGACTGAAAGCGGCCAGCATGGCGCACCGGGTTTCCAGCCTGTCAGGCGGCAATCAACAGAAGGTGGCCTTGGCCAAGCTTCTGGCGGTGCGGCCAAAGGTGATCTTTCTGGATGAGCCCACGCGCGGTGTCGATGTAGGGGCCAAGGCCGAGATCCATGCCATCCTGCGTGGATTGGCGGAAAGCGGCGTTGGCATCGCGGTGATTTCCTCGGAATTGCCGGAATTGATCGGGCTGTGCGACCGGGTTCTGGTTGTCAGCGAAGGCCGCGTGACCGGAGAGCTTTCCGGCGCGGAGATGACGGAAACCAATATCATGACACTCGCCGCGCCTGGTGCGCTGGCTGGCGCAAGGACATTCGCATGACTGCCACAACGCAAAACCGCAGCCTTCTGTCGCGCCTGTTTGGGGCGCGGGAAACCGGATTGGTGCTGATCATTCTGGTGATGTTCCTGCTGATGTCGCTTGCCTCGCCGCATTTCCTGACCTGGACCAACATGCGGGCGATGACGATGGCGTTTTCGGTCGAGGCGATTGTGGTCGTTGGCATGACGATCCTGCTGATCTCGGGCGGGATTGATTTGTCGGTGGGATCGGTGACGGCGCTGGCGATGGTGGTGGCCGGGTTGTTGTTTCTGAACGGGGTCAACCCTTGGATCGCCGCCCTGATCGCCATCGCGATCTGTGCCGGGATTGGCGCGATCATCGGGTTCTTCGTGACCTGTGTCGGGCTGCACCATTTCATCGTTACGCTGGCTGCGATGGTGATTGCGCGGGGCCTGTGTTTGCTGGGAACGGGTGGGCGGCCACTGGGGCTGTTTGAACTGCCCGCAAGCTTCAAATGGATCGGGATCGGCTCGATTGGCGTCATTCCGGTGGCCATCGTGATCTTTGTGATTGTCGTTGTGACCTTTGATTTCCTGTTGCGCCGCACAACCGCATTCCGGCTGGTCTACTACACCGGCAGCAACGAGAAGGCCGCCGCCTATTCCGGCATCCGCACCAAGCGCGTGATCTTCATGACCACCATGCTGTGCTCTACACTGTTGTGCGGGGTGGCGGGTATCATCTACATGGCGCGGTTCGGATCGGCCCAGCCTACCTTTGGCGTCGGGATGGAGCTGAACGTGATCGCGGCGGCGGTGATTGGCGGAGCCAGCCTGTCGGGTGGCAAAGGCTCGATCTTTGGGGCGATCCTTGGGGCGATCTTGCTGTCACTGGTGTCTTCCTCGCTCGCCCTGCTGAACGTGTCGGTCTACTGGCAGGACATCATTCGCGGCTCGATCCTGTTGGCGGCGGTCACCTTCGACCACTACCTCGTCAAGCGGCAGGCCGCAGGAGGCAGATCATGAACGATGTCAGCGACGATTTCACTTCGATGCGGCAAGTACATGCGGTGCTGGTGCGCCACTTCATCGAAGGCCGCAAACAGTCAGAGATTGCCGATGAGATGAACCTGTCGACCTCGAAGGTGAACCGCATCATCACCCAGGCCCGACGATTGGGGATGGTCAAGATCAGTATCGAGACGCCGTTCCAGCGCCTGATGGACCTGGAACGCAAGCTGGAGGCTTCGGGGCTGGTGAAATCGGCCATCGTATCGCCAACGGTATCCAACCATGACGGCACGCGGTTGGCGCAGGTCGGCCAAGCGGCGGCGGCACATCTGGCGGAAACCCTGCGCGACGGCGATATTCTGGGGATCTCGGGCGGCAAGGCGGTGGCGGCGGTGGTCGATGCGCTGTCGGTGGAACGGCCCATCGACGTGCAGGTGGTGCCACTGACCGGGGGCGTTCAGGGAAAATACCATACGGATGTCAACCATCTGGCCTCTCGCATGGCGGAGCGGTTGGGCGGGCGTTCGTTGCAGCTTCATGCACCACTGTTTGCAGAACGGGCGGATCAGCGCGAGATGCTGATGAACCTTGGCGCGGTGAAAGAGGTGCTGGATCTTGGTCGTCGCGCCACCGCCTGCTTGGTGGGCATCGGGTCGATCACCACGCCCGGATCGTCTTATTTTGACCTGCATCCGCTGTCTGCACCAGATCGTGCGATGTTGCCGGGCCTTGGGGTGATGGCAGAATTTCTGGGCCATCTGGTGCATGACCGCGGTCAGGTGGCAAAATTTGCGCTGAACCAGCGGCTAGTGGCTCTGCGCCCGGACGAAATCCGGCGTTGCGGTCGGGTGGTGGCGGTGGCCTCGGGCGAAGACAAGGTGGGGCCGATCCGGTCAGTTCTGCGCGGCGGCTACATCTCGGTTCTGGTGACAGATGAAGACACGGCAAGCACGATACTTGAAACGAAGGGAGAAGACGCATGACGCAGATGTTGATGCGCGAAATTGCGGGCTCGGGCATTCAGGCCTCGGCGGTCGGTTTGGGAACATGGGCGATTGGCGGCTGGATGTGGGGCGGCACCGATGATGCGGCGGCAGAGGATGCCATCCGCGCCGGTCTGGACGCTGGCATCACCCTGATCGACACCGCCCCCGCCTATGGGCTTGGCCATGCCGAGGAGGTTGTCGGGCGGGCGATCAAGGGCCGACGGGACAAGGTGGTGTTGGCGACCAAATGCGGTCTGGTCTGGCACAGCACGCGCGGGCCTTACTACTTCTCGCAAGGTGGGCTGCCGGTGCATCGTGACCTGAGCCCTGCCGCGATCCGGCATGAGGTGGAGCAAAGCCTGCAGAGGTTAGGCACCGACCGGATCGACCTTTACATCACGCATTGGCAAGACGCGACAACGCCAGTTGCCGAAACGGTTGAGGCGCTGAAGGCTTTGCAGGCCGAAGGCAAAATTCTGGCCTTCGCGGCCTCGAACACCAGCCCGGATGATCTGGCGGCCTATCGCGCGGCGGGCGGTATCGCGGCGGTGCAGGAAGAATACTCGATGCTAGCGCGACGGATCGAGCAGACCCATCTGCCAGTTTGCCGGGATGCGGGTATTTCGGTGATGGGCTATTCGGTGTTGGCGCTTGGCTTGTTGTCGGGCCAGATCGGTGCGGACAGGGTGTTTGCGGGCGATGATCAACGCCGCGACGACCCGCGCTTTTCGGCAGATAACCGGATGCGGGTTGACCGGCTGATGGAAACCGTCCGCCCGATTGCGGCCCAGCACGCGGCCAGCCCGGCGCAGATCGTCATCGCTTGGACACTGGCGCAACCGGGGCTGACCTTTGCGCTGTGCGGCGCGCGCAACCCGACGCAGGCGCGTGAAAACGCCGAAGCCGGCTGTCTGCGCCTGACCAGCGTGGAGCTTGACAACATCAGCCGTGCCGTCGCGCGGAACCTCGATACACCCACCGCCTAAAACGCGCCCCATCCTTGCAAGTTCACAACTGCGGAGTGCCCCTCCGCGAAGGAAGAAGTCATGTCTGACACTCGGCAAGAAAGGATTGACCGGATCGCCGCGAACGGGGCGTTTGATGTGATCGTCGTGGGCGGTGGCATCAACGGCATCGGCGTGTTTCATGACCTTGCCCTGCAAGGTGTGCGGGTGCTTCTGGTTGAGATGAACGACTTCTGCTCGGGTTGTTCTGCGGCCCCGTCGCGGATGATCCACGGCGGGCTGCGTTATCTGGAAAACGGTGAAATATCGCTGGTGCGCGAAAGCCTGAACGAGCGCGACAGGCTGTTGCGCAATGCGCCGCATTTTGTGCGCCCGCTGCCGACGACCATTCCCATTGACCGATTGACCTCGGGGATGGCCAATGCGGCTTTGGGGTTTCTGGGCTTTACCGGCAAGCCACGACCACGCGGGGCATTGCCGATCAAACTGGGGTTGGCGCTGTATGACGCCATCGTCGGGCGCAAGCGGATGCTGCCCCGCCACCGCTTTCGCGGCAATGCGGCGACGCGGGCGGCCTGGCCCGCGCTGCGTTCCGATGTGCGTTGCTCGGCCACCTACCACGACGCCTGGATTTCGCATCCCGAGCGGCTGGGGATGGAGTTGATTGGCGACGCCTGCGCCCGCAATGCCGAAGCACTGGCGCTGAACTATGCCCGGCTAAGCCATGCGCCGGAAGGTCTGAGCCTGACCGATGGCGAAGGCGATCAGCGCTTGGCTGTCAGCGCCAAGGTCATCGTCAACGCGACGGGGGCATGGATTGACCAAAGTGCCGCCTCACTTGGCGCGAAGCTGAGCGAGAGGTTGGTTTCGGGGACGAAAGGCTCGCATCTGATCCTGAACAACCCGGCGCTGAGGGCGGCGCTGGATGGCCACATGATTTACTATGAACATAGCGATGGTCGCGTCTGCATTGTATTCCCCTACCTTGGCCGCGTTCTGGCAGGGTCAACCGATCTGCGGGTGAATGAGGCGGGCCGGACGGCCTGTAGCGATGAGGAACGCGACTACATCCTTATCGCGCTGCAAGCGCTGTTTCCGGCGATCCCGGTTGCCTCGGACCAGATCGTTTACAGCTATGCCGGGATAAGGCCCCTGCCGTTCAGCGAGGCCAATTTCACCGGGCGGATGTCGCGCGGCCATGCGGTGCGCCGCTTGCAAGGCGATGTACCACAGATCGGCATGGTCGGCGGCAAATGGACAACCTACCGCGCCTTCGCTGAGGAAGCGGTTGATCTGGTGTTGCAGGATCTTGGGCGGGCGCGGCAGGACACCACCCAAGATCTGCCGATCGGCGGCGGGGCTGGTTACTCGGATCGGTTGGCAGATGATCTGGTGTCCCAGCTTGGGCTGACGCCTGCGCGCGCGGCGCACCTGGTGGACCTCTACGGCAGCAAGGCAGCTACAGTCGCCGCGTTTTGCGCCGCGCAAGATGACCAAGCCTTGCCCGGTGGCGCGCTGACCGAAGCCGAGGTGGTCTGGTACATCCAACAGGAACAGGCGTTGCGTCTGGCCGATGTGTTGCAACGGCGCAGCCCGCTGGCCATTCGTGGCGAGTTGTCGGTCGATCTGATCACCGCCACCGCCCGCGTGATGGCCCGCACCTGTGGTTGGTCCGAGGCCCGCACCTGTGGTTGGTCCGAGGCCCGCACCAAAGCCGAAATCACCCGCTTTCTCAGCGATCTTGAAATCTATCACGGGGTCAGGCTGGCCCAATCGGAAGGAATCTCCTCATGAAAATCACCCCCAAGGCCCGGATGAACCGACTGTTTCGCAACGGCGGCTGTCTGGATGTCGCCGTCGATCACGGCGTCTGCAATGAACCGTCGTTCCTGGATGGATTGGAGGATATGGGCCGTGTGGTCGATATGCTGGTGGCTGCCCGCCCGGATGCGATCCAGATGACTTTTGGGCAGGCCGATCTGCTGCAAGCGCGGCCCGAGCATGACAGACCCGCGCTGGTGATGCGGCTGGATATGGGCAACCCTTACAACGCCACGCGCCACCGGGTGATGTGGGCCGAGTTGCAGAACGCGGCCGACCCGGTGTTGCCCGCGGTCGAGATGGACGCGGCTTGCGTGGTGGTCAATCTTTTCATGCTGCCGGGAGAGCCGGAACTGTTTCGCCAATGCGTGCAGAACATCGCGCGGGTGCGGGCGGATTGTTCGCGCTATGGCATGCCGCTGATGATCGAGCCGCTGGTGATGCTGCCCAATGATGTGCGCGGCGGTTATCAGGTGGATGGCGACGCGGAAAAGATCGTCACATTGGTCCGGTTGGCCACCGAGATGGGGGCCGATATCATCAAGGCAGACCCCACCTCGAACCCCGACGACTTCCACCGTGTCGTTGAAGCTGCGCGTGTGCCCGTGCTGGCGCGCGGTGGTGGCAAAGAGGATTTGCGCCTTGTGCTGGAGAAATCGGCAGCACTTGTGGCGCAGGGAGCGAAGGGGCTCGTCTATGGGCGCAACATCTATCAACATGCCAATCCAAATGCCGTGGTCGCAGCTTTGATGGCGATCATCCATCAAGGTGCCGACGGTGCCGCCGCTTGGGAGATCTATAACCGTGGTGCGTGACGTGATTTCCAAAGACTTCATTCTTGGCATCGACATTGGCAATACCGTCGTCAAGGCCGTGCTGTTTGATCTGGAGGGCCGCCAGATCGCGCGGCACGGCGTCGACGGCGCCACCCTGAAACCCGCGCCCGGCATGGTCGAACGCCCGGTGGCCGAGCTTTGGGCGAACGCGCAAACGGCGATTTCGGGCTGTCTGGACAAGGCGCAGGTCGATGCCGCACGGATCGCGGCCATTGGTCTGGCGGGGCATGGCAACGGGCTGTATCTGTTGGATAAAGCGGGCCAGCCGCTGCTTGGTATCCAGTCACTTGATACCCGCGCAGCGGCCCTTGCTGCCGAGCTTGATCAGCGCGTTGGGGCGGCCTTGCACGCGATTTGCCTGCAACGACCGTGGCCCTCGCAAACCCCGGTGTTGCTGGCTTGGCTGAAAGCGCATCGGCCCGAGATTTACGCGCAAGCCGGAACGCTTTGTTTTGCCAAGGATATCATCTCTTGGCAGTTGACCGGACAGCGGGTTTCCGAGGTGTCAGATATGTCTGGGGCTGGGCTGCTGCGGCTGCCTGAAGCCCGCTATGACGTTAATCTTCTGACGCTTTACGGTCTGGGCGATGCCCTGTCATTGCTGCCACCCTTGGCACAGCCGACCGACGTGGTGGGGCATGTCACAGCGGAGGCCGCTGCTGCGACGGGCCTGAACATCGGCACGCCCGTTGTTGCCGGATATTTCGATGTAGTCGCCTCGGCGTTGGGTTCGGGGGCCATCGGGTCCGGGGCGGCGTCAATCGTGCTGGGAAGCTGGTCGGTCAATCAGGTGTTTGCCGAAACTCCGGCGCGCGACCCCAACGTGTTCATGGTGACGGCCTTCGGGCCGGGGCGCTTTGCCAATATGGACAACAGCGCCACCTCGGCTGCCAATCTGGAATGGTATGTCCGTACCCTGCTGGAGCGGGGCGGACACCATGACGATCCCTTCGGGCAAGTGAACGATCTGGTGGGTCGGGCCGCGATTGCGCCGGATGATCCGATGTTTCACCCCTTCCTGTATGGCGGGCGCAATGGCGCGCATCAGCGCGGCGGTTTCTATGGGCTCGCAGGCTGGCATGACGAGGGCCACATGCTGCGGGCGCTTTACGAAGGCGTGGGCTTTGAGCATCGCCGCCATGTCGATGTGCTGATCGCCGCCGGGGCCAGCATCAGCAAGGTCGCGCTGTCGGGCGGCGGCACCCGCTCGGCGCATTGGCCGCAGATGATGGCGGATATTCTGGGCCTGCCGATCCGGCTTGGCAGCGCCGAAGAAACTGGTGCCTTGGGCGGGGCAATCGCGGCGGCGGTCGGGGTTGGTCTGTGCGCAAATGAAGAAGCCGCCGTTGCCGGAATGACCCGGCCACGGGCTGACCTGATGCCCGACCCGCAGCGCAAAGCACAGTATGACCGCCGCTTTGCGGTCTGGCAGCGCATGACCGCGGCGATGGAGCCGTTCTGGGCTGATCTTGCGGAACTGGGGCAGCCATGATCAATGCGGGCCAGTATGATTACATCATCATCGGCGGCGGAACCGCTGGCTGTGTGCTGGCCAATCGGCTGAGCACCGATCCCCGCAACCGTGTTCTGCTGTTGGAGGCTGGGGGATCGGATCGCTATCATTGGGTGCAGATCCCGGTCGGCTATCTGTATTGCATCGGCAATCCGCGCACCGACTGGATGATGAAAACCGCCGCTGAACCCGGCTTGAACGGGCGCAGCCTGTCTTACCCGCGCGGCAAGGTTCTGGGGGGATGCAGCTCGGTCAATGGCATGATCTACATGCGCGGTCAGGCGGCGGATTATGATCACTGGCGGCAGTTGGGCAATACCGGCTGGGGCTGGGACGACGTGCTGCCGTATTTCCGTCGCTCGGAAGATCACCACGGCGGGGAAACCGACCTGCACGGCGCAGGGGGCGAATGGCGTGTGCAGCGCCAGCGGTTAAGTTGGGAAATTCTGCATGCGGTGCAAGAGGGCGCGAAGGAATTCGGCATCCTGCCGCGCGCTGATTTCAACGATGGCTCGAATGAAGGATCGGGGTTCTTCGAGGTGAACCAATCTGGCGGCAGGCGCTGGAACACGACGCGCGGCTTTTTGCGCCCTGCGATGCGGCGCGGCAATCTGCGGGTGATCACCAAGGCTCTGGTGACCAGGATTACCCTTGAGGGGCGTCGTGCCACCGGAGTGGAATGGTCGATAGACAACCAACTATTCCGCGCTCAGGCTGGGGCCGAGGTGGTGCTTGCCGCCGGGGCGATCAACAGCCCAAAGCTGCTGGAGCATTCCGGCATTGGCCAGCCCGACCGTCTTTCCGATCTGGGCATCGCGGCGGTGCATGAGTTGCCGGGTGTCGGCGAAAACCTGCAAGACCATCTGCAAATCCGCACGGTGTTCAAGGTGCGTGGCACGCGCACCCTGAACACCATGGCGGGCAGTCTTGTGGGCAAGGCGCGGATCGGTCTGCGCTATGCGCTGACCCAAGGCGGGCCGATGTCGATGGCGCCAAGCCAGTTTGGCATGTTCACGAAATCCAGCCCGGATCTGGAAACGCCTGATCTGGAATACCATGTCCAGCCGCTCTCAACCGACCGTCTGGGTGACCCGCTGCATTCGTTTCCAGCGATCACGGCTTCGGTCTGCAACCTGCGCCCGACCTCGGTGGGCCATGTTCACGCAACCACTCCGCATCCCGAGGTTCAGCCGGATATCCGCCTGAACTATCTGTCAACAGAAGAGGATCGTCGGGTGGCAGTGGCGTCGATCCGGCAGGCGCGGCAGATCATGACGGCTGAGGCTTTGCGCTGCTATGGGCCAGAGGAATGGTTGCCCGGTCCTGGCTTCGACAGTGATGCCGCGCTGGCCGAGAAGGCGGGGGATATCGCGACCACGATCTTTCATCCGGTTGGCACCTGCCGCATGGGGGCTGATGCGATGGCGGTGGTTGACCCTAAATTGAAAGTGCATGGGATCGCCGGGCTGCGCATCGTTGATGCTTCGGTGATGCCGCGCATTGTTTCGGGCAACACGGCGTCGCCTGTGGTGATGATCGCGGAGCGGGCGGCGGATATGATCCTGGGCCGGATTTGAAGCTGAAAAAGGTGGTCCCAACCCGAGACCATTTTTTATAGATTTATATCAACAGCTTGTGGGGCCAGCGTAAAGATCTGTTAACCGTTTGGGACCGACAGTGCCTGACATCTCAGGCCGAAATGCCGCAACATCCCGGCCTGCGGTGTCAAAGCCAGCACTTACTCAGAGGATTTGGCCCAAAGGTTGATGGATTTCTCCTCGGAAATCGCGTCGATGGCGGCGAGTTCTGCGGGAGTGAAGTCAAGGTTGTTGATCGCCCCGACGCAATCGACGATCTGCGAAGGTTTGGAGGCACCGATTAGCGCCGAGGTGATGCCACCACCGCGCAGAACCCAAGCAATCGCCATCTGCGCCAGGGTCTGGCCGCGCGCTTGCGCCATGTCGTTCAGTTTTTTCACCGATTCGAGCGCCTTTTCCACCACGGAAGGGTGCAATGATTTGTCCTGCGCGGCGCGGCTACCCTCGGGGATGCCGTTGAGGTATTTGTTGGTCAACAAGCCCTGCGCCAGCGGCACGAAGGCGATGGAGCCCATGCCAAGTTCCTGCAGCGCGTCTTTCAGCCCATCGGTTTCGACCCAGCGGTTGAGGATGTTGTAGCTCGGTTGATGGATCAGGCAGGGGGTGCCCAATTCTTTCAGAATGGCATGCGCCTCGCGGGTACGTTGGGTGTTATAGCTGGAAATCCCGACATAGAGCGCGCGCCCGGACCGTACGATGTGATCCAGCGCCATCATGGTTTCTTCCAGCGGTGTGTCGGGATCAAAACGGTGCGAATAGAAGATATCGACGTAATCCAGCCCCATCCGCTTCAGGCTTTGGTCGCAAGACGCAATCAGATATTTCCGCGAACCCCATTCGCCGTAAGGACCGCCCCACATGTCATAGCCGGCCTTGGATGAGATGATCATCTCATCACGGTAGGGTTTGAAATCGGATTTCAGGATGTCGCCAAAGGCGGTTTCAGCCGAACCGGGCGGGGGGCCGTAGTTGTTGGCCAGATCGAAATGGGTGATGCCAAGGTCAAAAGCGGTATGGCACATCGCGCGTTTGGTGGCGTGCGGTGTGTCATGGCCGAAGTTGTGCCAAAGCCCGAACGAGATTGCGGGCAGCTTCAGGCCAGAGTTGCCACAGCGGCGGTAGGGCATAGATGCGTAACGGTTTTCGGCGGCGGTATACATGGCGAACCCCTTATGGTTTGCGCCAACAGTTCGGCGCAAACTGCGCTTGCGTCAAGGGCGGGGTGCGACGGTTCGGCGTAGAAAACGTGATCGGGGGCAGCGTTGCCCTTTGTTGACGATCACGGCATAGTGTGGATGCGTCTGTTTGGAGTATCCATGTATAGTGTTCAGTTCAGGAAAACGTCGCGCATCGCCGCCGGAGCTTTGGTGCTGAGCCTGATGGCAGGCTCGGCGGGGCAAGCACTTGATCGCCTTGAGTTTACTGTGCCGGGCGCGTCGAAGGCCTTGGAGAAAGAGCTGCGGACTGCTTCGATTTTGCTGGCTTCCGAGAAAGCTGGCAACACCGAGGCACAGGATATTTTCACCGACGCGCGGGCGGAATATGTCAGCCTGCTGAACACGCTTTACGCGCGCGGGTATTATTCGGCGGTGATCCACATTTATGTCGATGGCGTCGAGGCCGCCAATATTGCACCTTTGGACGCACCGGGGGCGATCTCGAGCATCAAGGTGGTGGTCGAGCCGGGGCCGGAATTTGCCTTCAGCCAAGCCCGGATCGCCCCCTTGGCCAAGCGCACCGAACTGCCCGAGGGCTTTGCCGTGGGCAAGACCGCTGAAAGTGGCGTGATCCTAGAGGCGGTGACGGCTGGGGTGAACGGCTGGCGCGACCGAAGCTATGCAAAAGCCGAGGTTTCCAGCCAAAAGCTGACGGCGGATCATGCAAAGGCCAAGCTGGCGGCGGATGTGACGCTGGATCCGGGGCCAGCCCTGCGCTTTGGGCGGCTGACGATCAAAGGCGCTGACCGGATGCGGCTGGCGCGGGTCCGCGCGATTGCAGGTCTGCCGGAAGGCCGTGCCTATTCGCCCGAGGAACTGGAGCGTGTCGCCTCGCGTCTGCGCCGCACCGGGGTTTTCAAATCGGTGACGCTGACCGAAGATGATGCGATCACCTCGCCCGACCTGCTGGGGATCACCGTGACTTTGGTGGAGGAAAAGAAGCGCCGCTATACGTTCGGAGCTGAGCTGAGCAGTAATGACGGTGCTACGGTGAACGCGGCTTGGCTGCATCGCAATCTGTTTGGTGGCGGTGAGCGGCTGAAGGTCAGCGGCGATGTCACCAATATTGGATCGGCCGTGGGTGGGGCAGATTATATGCTCGGCATCTCGTTGGAGCGTCCGGCCACGTTCAGCCCGGATACCACGGCGGGCGTTGCGTTGACCTACGGCAGAATGAACGAGGCCGATTACGACGCTGATTTGTTCAGCGCGACGGTGACGCTTAGCCAGGTGGTGACAGCGCAGTTGTCGGGAAAAGCGGGGCTGTCTTATGACTACGCCCGCATCAGCGATCCGATTGGAGAATCAACCTATCGCGCTGTGTCGTTGCCGATCAGCGTGATCTGGGATCGGCGCGACAGCAAAACCAATGCGACGCGAAATTTCTACGTCACGGGCGAGGTGAAACCATTCCTGGGCTTTGGCGATACCGACAGTGGGGTGCGGGCGACGTTTGACCTGCGTGGCTATCGCGCCTTGGGCGAGGCAAAGCGGCTGGTGCTTGCGGGGCGGGTGCAAGCGGGCGCGGTGTTTGGTGCCAGCCTTGCGGGCACGCCGCGGGATTATCTGTTCTATTCGGGTGGCGGTGGCACGGTGCGCGGGCAACCCTACCAGTCGTTGGGCGTCAATGTGTTAAGCGACGGCATGGGCGGGACGTTCCAGACTGGCGGTAAGACCTTTATCGGTGGCTCATTCGAGGCGCGGATGAAGGTGACAAACTCCATCGGCGTGGTGGGCTTTGTCGATATGGGCCGGGTCGATGCCAATGATTTCTTTAGCGATTCCGGGAACTGGCACGCGGGCGCGGGCGTCGGCGTGCGCTATGCGACTCCGGTAGGGCCAATCCGGCTGGATATCGCGGGGCCTGTCGGGGGCGATACGGGCGACGGGGTGCAGATTTACGTTGGTTTGGGGCAAGCGTTCTGATGCGGAAATTATTCCTTGCCAGTTGTTTGGCTTTGCTGCCTCTGAGCGGCCTCGCACAGACTGATGACCGCGATTACTTGACCGCGTTTCTGGAAGACAGCTTTTCGGGCGCGGGGCGCAAGGTGGTGGTGACGGGCTTTGCGGGCGCTTTGTCGTCGCAAGCCAGCCTGACCGAATTGACCATTGCCGACGATAACGGCGTCTGGCTAACGCTGCGGGATGTGAAACTGGACTGGAGCCGATCTGCGCTGTTGTCGGGCGAAGTGGTGGTGAATGAGTTGACGGCGGGCGAGATCATTCTGGATCGCCTGCCTGTCGCGGGATCAGGCGCGCCATCGCTCGAAGCGGGGACGTTCGCTTTGCCGGAGCTTCCGGTATCGGTGGAAATCGGGCAGATCGCGGCCAAGCATATCGTGCTGGGGCCAAGCGTGCTGGGCATCGGGCTAGAGGCAACACTGGAAGCCTCGATGTCGTTGTCGGGCGGTGAGGGCAAAGGCAGTCTGGTGCTGGAGCGCACCGATGCGGGGCCTGCGGGCAAGGTCTCGCTGATGGCATCTTATGTCAACGCAACGCAGCAGTTGTCGATTGATCTGGCGGCAGAAGAAGCGGCGGGTGGCATCGCCTCGGTCACGCTTAACCTGCCTGGCGCGCCTTCGGTGGCGCTGAATGTCAAGGGCGCGGGCCCGGTTTCGGATTTCGCTGCCGATGTCGCGCTGACCACAGATGGCGTCGATCGGTTGGCGGGCAAGATCACCCTGACGGGTCAGAAAGATGGCGCGACCGCGTTTTCTGCTGATCTGGCGGGCGATCTGGCACCGCTGTTTCTGCCGTCCTATGCCGAGTTCTTTGGCAATTCGGTCAGCCTGACCACGCAAGGCCAGCGCTGGCCGGATGGGCGTTTGGCGCTGGATAGCCTGACCGTGAAGGCCAAGGCGCTGGCGCTGCAAGGCTCTCTATCTTTGGCCCCAGACGGTTTGCCGCAAAAGTTCAACCTGACCGGAAAGATTGCCGCACCTGATGGCACCCCGGTGCTGTTGCCGCTGACGACGGATCTTCCCGTCAAAGTCACTTCGGCTGATATCGTCGTGGGCTACGACGCCACACAGGATGAGGGTTGGAACGCCAATATCGCCATTCTAGGCTTTGACAGAGCCGATTTTCGCGCCAGCAGCCTGTCGCTTTCCGGGTCGGGCCGTATCGCGAGGGTGGAGGGCGCACGGCAGGTGGGCGGCAATTTCAAATACTCCGCCGAAGGCCTTGAGCCGACCGATCTGAAGCTTGGCCGGGCGCTGGGCTCGGTGGTTTGGGGCGATGCCTCGGCCTATTGGCGCGAGGGTGATGGCAGCGTCACCGTGCAACGGATGAGCCTGACCGGAGAAGATTATTCCGCGCTGCTGAACGGCAAGATCGAGGGTCTGGGGGATGCTTTCGCGATCACCGGCAAAGCCAGTGCCAAGATGGAAGACCTCTCACGGCTGTCGGGCTTGGCCGGGCGCAATCTGGCGGGGGCGGCGGAGGTGTCGGTCAGCGGCAATGGCAGCCCGATCACCGGGGCGCTTGATCTGACGGGCAGTGCGACGGGTACGGATATGCAGGCGGGCCTGCCCGAGTTGGACAATCTGCTGCGCGGCCAAGCGACCGTGACGGCTTCGGTCTTGCGCGACACCACGGGCACCACATTGCGCGATCTGACGGTGCAGGCATCGTCACTGAAGATGAAAGCCTCGGGCAGTTTGGCCAGCAGCGGCAGTGACATCACCGCCAATCTGCTGTTCCGCGATTTGGGCAGTTTGGGCGGGCAATATCGCGGTGCGCTGGGCGGCGAAGCGCATCTGACTGGCACTTTGGAAGCGGGCAAGCTGACGTTTGATGCCAATGGTCGCGGATTGGCGATTGGCAACCCGCAGGCGGATAAACTGCTCGCGGGCAACTCTGTTGTCGGATTGGTGGTGTCGATGAATGAGGGCGTAGTGCAAGTTGATAGCGCCACGCTGTCCAACCCGCAGTTGGAGGCGCAAGCCTCGGGCAGTGTGACGGGCGATAAGCAAACGATTGATCTGACAGCGCGGTTGAAGAATTTGGCGCTGATCGTGCCAGAGTTTCCGGGGGCTTTGTCAGTGACAGGCACTGCCGTGCAGGATGCGTCAGGCGTGACGCTGAATCTGGAAGGCAAGGGGCCGGGGCAGATTGATGCCACAGTGACGGGCAAAGTCGCGCCGGGGTTCGACACAGCCGATCTGGCGATCAAGGGCACGGCGCAGGCCGCGCTGGCCAATGCCTTCATCCAGCCAAGGGCAATTTCGGGGCAGATGGTCTTTGATCTGCGGTTGAATGGCCCGTTGGGGTTGCAGTCTTTGTCTGGGCCGGTGACGCTGTCGGGCGGGCGCTTGGCTGACCCCAGCTTGGGCTTTGCCTTGCAAGACATCACGGCGCGCGCCAATTTGGCGCGGGGGCAGGCTGCGATTGATATGACCACGGCTGTCTCGTCTGGTGGCAGCATTGCGGTGAACGGCACCGCTGGCCTCAGCGCGCCCTACACCGGCGATCTGGCGGTCGAGTTGCGTCAGGTGACATTACGCGACCCGGACCTGTATGAAACCACGCTGAACGGTGGTGTCACGCTGAACGGTCCGCTCTTGGGCGGTGCGATGATCGCGGGTCGTATTGCGCTGACTGAAACTGAACTGCGCGTGCCTTCGACAGGGTTTGGCGGCGCGGGCGGCTTGCCGGGGTTGGAGCATAAGAACGAGCCGAGGCCCGTGCGTGCGACACGCGCGCGGGCGGGGTTGATTGCAACGGGAAAAGACGCAGGCCCAGGTGGCGCCGGGCTGGGCTATGGGCTGGACATCACGGTATCGGCCCCCAGCCTGTTCATCCGGGGCCGGGGTTTGGATGTTGAGATGGGCGGCGAATTGCGCCTGCTGGGCAATACCAATGCCGTAGTGCCATCGGGTGCGTTCGAGCTTATCCGGGGCCGGCTTGAGCTTTTGGGCAAGCGTCTTGAACTGTCTGAGGCGGTGTTGCAGATGCAGGGCGATCTGGTGCCCTATATCTATATCGTCGCCGATACGCAAAACGACGGCATCACCAGCGGGGTGACGATTGAGGGTCCGGCGACCGATCCGGTGGTGACCTTCACCTCAACCCCGGAACTGCCGCAGGAAGAAGTTTTGGCGCAACTGCTGTTCGGTCAGGGGCTGGAGAACCTCTCGGCGTTTCAGGCGCTGCAACTGGCCAATGCCGTGGCGACTTTGGCGGGGCGCGGCGGGCAGGGCATTGTCTCCAAACTGCGTGAGGGCTTCGGGCTGGACAATCTCGACGTGAAGACGGATGCGGCGGGCGGGACCTCGGTGACTGCCGGTAAGTATCTGACCAAGAACATCTATTCCGAAGTTACCGTGGATCAGAATGGTCAGTCTGAGATCAACCTGAACCTGGACATCAGCAAATCGGTGACGCTGCGGGCCAAGTCAGGCTCGGATGGCGATACCGGCCTTGGGATCGTGCTGGAGAAAGACTACTGAAACGGACGGCGGTTGCGATTACGCTCGGCATCCACCGCCGCACCCAAAAGCACCGCATAGGCGCTGACATAAAGCCACATCAGCAGCACCACCACCGCGCCGATGGAGCCATAAACCCGGTTGTAAGACGCGAAATTGGCCAGATACAAGGTGAAGCCGCGCGTTGCCAACACCCACAGAATGACTGCCACCAGCAGGCCCCAGGACAGCAGCGGCGGCTTTGTGCTGGTGTAGTTTGGCCCCAATCTGTAGGCCAGACCCACGGCCAGCACAGCCGCCACAATACCCAGCAGCAGGTTCGAATCCGCCAGCATCGAGCTGGGGATGGCACTGGGCAGATAGGCGATCACCACCGGCAGGACCACCGCCATTACCAGCGCCGCCAGCACCAGCCCGACCAGCACAAAGGTCAGCACGATCGCACGCAACTGGTGCCAATGGCCCGAGCGGTTTGGCAGATGATGGATGGCGTTCAGACCCCGGATCAGCGCCGCCACCCCCGCCCGCGCCGACCACAGCGCAAGAGCGGTGGACAGCAGCGTCGCAAGCCCCAGATTGCCAGCAGGCACGGCAAGCAGCGCCTCAACCTGACCGAAGATCAGCGAATAGGCGTCTTGCGGTAGAAAGCCGCGCAGCAGTTCGATTTCATCGCGGATCACCGAGGGATTGGAAATAAACCCCCAGATCGCTATGATCGCAGCGGCAGCGGGGAAGATCGCGAGGAAGGCGTAAAAGGCCACGCCCGCGGCGATCAGATCCAACTCGGCCTGTTCGGTGCGGCGATAGTAGCGCAGGATCGCTGCGTTGACATTGGGGGGCAGCAATCGCAACCGCATCAGTCTTCGCCTTCTAACCGCACGCGCAGTTCGCGCAATACGGGTAACACCGCGCGGACCTTTTCGGCTCCCAAGGCGGTGACAACTTCGGCGATGAGCGGTGAAACCGCGGCGACAGCGGCATCTCGGGCGGAACGGCCCGAGGGGCTGATGGCGACAAATTTCTGCCGCGCATCATCCCAATCCGGGCGAATATGGATATGGCCCGCCCATTCCAGTTTGGCGAGGGTGTTAGTCATAGCACCTCGGGTGACATGAAAGGCGCGGGCCAGTTGCGCCGGAGTGCGTTCTTCATTCAACCTTGCCAGATGGTTCAGCACCGAAAAGTGCGACAGCTCCATGCCCTTCGGCAGCGCCTTTGAGATGCGGTTGCGCGCAAGCTGGTCGGCCATGAACAGCTCTCCAAACAGCGCCACAGCAATCTCGTCGGTGCGCGGGTCGATCATGGCCCGGTGAACTCCCGGTCATGGCTCAGCGAGGGGACGCGAGCGCGAGCTTTGGTGACGGCGTCGAGGTCGAGGTCAGCAAAGGTGACGCCGGGTTCCGTGCCCGCATCGGCGAGGATTTCGCCCCAAGGCGCGATGGCCAGCGAATGACCGTAGGTGTTGCGGCCCTTGCCATTGGCTTCGGGATGGAAACCCGTTTGCGCCGGGGCCAGCACGAAGCAGCCGGTTTCAATCGCCCGCGCCCGCAGCAAAGTGTGCCAATGTGCAGCGCCAGTGATGTGGTTGAACGCGGCCGGAACGGTGATGATCTGCGCACCGCCTTGCGCCAGAAGCCGATACAGATGCGGGAAGCGCACGTCATAGCAGACGGTCATGCCGATTTTAGCAAACGTCATCTCCGCCAGCACCGCCTTGGTGCCGGGACGATAGCCTGCTGATTCGCGATACACCTCGGTCTCCGACACGTTTACATCGAACATGTGGATCTTGTCGTAGCGCGCCGCGATGTCACCAGTGGGAGCGATCAGAAACGACCGATTGGCAAAGCGGCCATCGGCGTCATGTGTCAAGACACCCAAAGACCCGACCAGCAGCCAGATCCCCGCCTTTGCCGCCTGATCACGCAGAGCGGCGAGGGTTTCGTCCTGATCCTCATGCCGCATCACCGCGCGTTGATGCGTGCGGCTGGATGACAAAAGGTTGGTACATTCCGGCGTCAACACAAAGCCCGCGCCACCAGAGACCGCCTCGGCAATCCGCGCCTGTGTGACCGCCAGATTGGCCGTCGGATCATCGCCAACCGTCAGCTGCACCAACCCCGCGCGCATCAGGCCAACATCGGATCAAGTTTGCCGGCATGATCCAGCGCGTGCAGATCATCGCAGCCACCGACATGGGTGCCGCCAATGAAAATCTGAGGCACAGACCGACGGCCCGCGCGCTCTGTCATCGCTTGGCGCAAGCTGGGATCGGCGCCCACGTCGATTTCTTTGTATTCCACGCCCTTTTTCTTCAGCAGGCCTTTGGCGGCGATGCAATAGGGGCAGGTCTGGGTGGTATAAATCTCAACGGTTTTCATCAGCAAATCCTTAGAGTCAGAAGTGACTATAAGGATTTAGGCATCCTTATAGTCACTTCTGACTCTAAGGATTTGCTGATGAAAACCGTTGAGATTTATACCACCCAGACCTGCCCCTATTGCATCGC
>JBKJTI010000247.1:0-13122 GCA_046590425.1 Cypionkella sp.
CCGAGCTTGCAGCCGGCACCAGCAAAACGTCATCAAATGTGAGCGCCTCGCGAATCTCCATGTTCACCTCCAACGGGGTCTAAGGGGAGTGTTCGTTTGACACGTCCCACTTTCACGGGCCGCAGGGATTGGCAAGGCCGAAACGCCGCTTGCGGTCAAATTCCCGCTTCGGCATGGTGCGGCAAAACCGGGGAAATCCATGCGCGTCGCCATCATCGAAAACACCGCCATCACCCATCACGGCCAAGTCGGCGTAGCCCTGCACGAAGCGGCCGCTGTGATCGACCTGTATAAGCCATGGCTGGATGGCAAACTCCCCAATCTTGACAGCTTCGACGCGCTGATCTCGTTTGGCGGCGAACAGACCGCCGTATCCGATCACAGCCACCCCTACCTGCCCGACCTAGCGGCATTGCTCTACGACACCGCCCTCAGCGGCAAAGCCACCCTCGGCATCTGCCTTGGCGCGCAGGCTATGGCGCGTGGTGCGGGTGCGACCAATACCATCGGCACCAACCCCGAATTCGGCTGGTGTCAGATCGAACTCACCGATCAAGGCCGCGCCGACCCGGTTTTGGGCCTGTTGCCACCGCAATTCCCGATCTTTGAATGGCACTCCGACCATTTCACCCTGCCGCCCGAGGCGGTGCATCTGGCCACCAACCCCGCCGCACAGGTGCAAAGCTACCGCATCGGCCGCGCAGGCTACGCCACCCAGTTTCATTTTGAGGCCAGCCGCGCCGTCGTCGCCGACTGGACCCGGCGCTTTCCCGATCTGATCGAACAACAAACCCCCGGCTTCACCGCCACCCTGATTGCTGAAGCTGAAGCCAAAGGCCGCGCCGCCGACGCCCATGGCCTCGCCATCGCGCGCGCATGGGTGGCGTTGATCTAGGTGGTTGCGCCGACCCTCACGCCTCTGCCGCGTTGGTCTTGGCCGCCAGTTTCCCCGTTGGCCACATCGCGATCACCTTCCAGGCAATCGCCACCACGACTGGCACCGCAGCCGCCAG
Source organism: Cypionkella sp. (assembly GCA_046590425.1). Classification (GTDB taxonomy): domain Bacteria; phylum Pseudomonadota; class Alphaproteobacteria; order Rhodobacterales; family Rhodobacteraceae; genus Cypionkella. The sequence goes on from JBKJTI010000247.1 coordinate 1,014, forward strand.
CAGCCCAAGCCCGATCTGCTCCGCCTGACCGCCCAACCCCATCAACGCCGCCGCAAAGCTGACCAACGGAAAGGTGAAACTGCCCCACAAAGCCGAAAACCCCGCCGCCGTCACCCAGCGCAACCCCAACACCAACGCCAGAAAAATCACCGCACCAAAAGCCGCAAAACTTTGCGCAAGCACCACCTGCCCCAAGTCCGTCGCCACGATGCTGAACAAAGCCGCAGGCGCCAGATGGATCGCCAGCAGTGGCCGCAACGGCGCAGGCGGTACCCGCCCAATCAACTGCGCCAACGACGCGCCCCAGATCAGCCCCGCAATCGGCATCGCGCCCCACAGCAGCGCTTGCGCCAACTCGATCCGCCCCAACGCCAGCGCCGGAATCGCCGCCACGATGCCGCCGGCAAAACTCAGATGCCACACCGGCGTAACCACCCGTTGCTCTTTCGGCGCGCGCCAAAGTCCCCAGATCATTAACACTGCCAAAACACCGTGCAGAAACAAAGCCTGCGCCATCACCGCATATGCCAGCCCCGGCGCATAGGGCACCAGCACCGCAGCCGCCAACATCGCGCTCATACTGCACGCAACCAGCCCCGCCCGCCCCGGCAATACCCGCAAATCCTCCAGCAACACCGCAGGCCGTCGCGAAATCTTTATCGACAGGGCGACAGTGGCAAATCCCCAAAACGCCAGAATTACCCCTAAAATCAGCTCAGCCATATCCCCCGGCAGCCCCAAAACCACCGTCGCCTTTCGCAAAGCCAGCCCAAGGCCGAGCAGGCCCAACACCACAGAAAACACCGCAGGCGGCGTCTTGGCGAACAACTTCGGTTTGCGCGGCGGAAACTCAGGCGGCGGATAGGCCTTCGGGCGGCGCTGAACTTTCGGGCTTTGGGTCATGGCAATCTCCTTGCCCCCTTGTCCCACCGCCAACCCCGCCCGACAAGCCTGATGCATAGGACCAATCAGCGCACCAAAGCTTAACAAACCCTAAAGTCGGCCCCGCAAGCCTTTGAAATCAATGATGTCGGAAACGGTCCCAACTCGGGACCACCCCAAACGTCACTTCAGAAACGGAAACCAATCCTCGCGCAACACCTGCCCCGCGACCATCTTATGCCCCGGATAGGGCGGCGAGGTCCGCCCCGGCCGCTCCACATATCTGGCATCATCGCCCAATACCCGCAGCGAAAACGCTCGCCGCCTGGTGCCGGCCTCATTCCCCCGCGCCCCATGCAGGGTGCGATAATTGAACGCAACCGCGTCCCCCGGCTCCATCTGCCATTCCCGCACTGGCATCCCCTCCGCATCCGGGTCCGGCACCGGCATGTACAATTCCGGGTTCGGATAGAACGAGGTTTCCGCCAACCAACGCGTCGGCAACACGTCCTTCGGCCACAGATGCGACCCCGCCACACAACGCAAACTCGCCTCTTTCACCGGGTCCAGCGGCGACCAGAACGACACATTCTGCTTGCCCTCGACGAAATAATACGGCCCATCGGTATGCCAAGGTGTCGCGCGGCTGGTCCCCGGTTCCTTGACCAGCACATGGTCATGGAACATCTGCACCCGCGCCGAGCCCATCAGTTTCGCCGCAACCTCCGCCACCTCAGACTGCTTGATCACCCGCTCAAATTCCGGGATGCGGTCCCAGTTACAATAGTCGTCAAAGAACCGTCCCGCCTCACCGGGCTTCAGATTCTCCGCCGCAAACGGCCCCGGCTCGGCCATATTCCGCGCCACCCCAGCCCGTAATTCCTCGACCCAATCCGCCCACAGCCCCTTCACCAGCACCACGCCATCGCTCTGATACGCCGCAATCATCTCGTCAGTCACGTCTACCATACTGGCCTCCTGATTTCGCTTGGCTTGCAGAATGGCGCGGCTTAATGATAGCCGCAAATAATACCTTTCAATACAGGTCATAACCCAGTGCTATCTCTAACCCTGCGCCAGTTGGAATACGCCACCGCCGTTGCCCGCCATGGCGGTATGACAGCGGCGGCCACTGCCCTGAATGTCAGCCAACCTGCGCTTTCGGTGGCCCTCGCCCAACTCGAAGCCGTACTGGGCCGTCCACTGTTCTTGCGCCGTGCCGGAGGCCGATTGACCCCCACGGCCTTCGGGCGGGGCTGGCTGGACTTGGCCGAGACGCAACTAACGGCCCTTACCCGCCTGACCGATCCCAACACTATAGCCGAAGATATCCGGCTTGCGGTGTTCGAAGACCTCGCGCCGAGTTGTCTGGCACCAATCCTCACTTACGCGGCAATGTTCGCTCCGCATCTTAAGATTACTCCGCAAGTGGTAGATTTTGAGACGCTTTCAGACGCCTTGCGCAAAGGAAAAGTCGATCTTGCGCTGACATGGGATCTTGGCCTGCAATCCGACATCGCCCGCCAGACCCTCGCCCGCATCGCGCCCCATGCTATCCTGCCGCCAGATCACCCGCTTGCCAAAAACCCCAGTCTGACCCTCAGCCAACTCGCGACCGAGCCGCTGATCCTGACCAATCAAGGCCTCTCGCTTGGCCATATGCGCGGCCTGTTCGCGCAAGCAGGCCTCACGCCGCAAATTCGTCACCGCACCGCTTCGCTGGATCTGATGCGCAGCTATGCCGCCAATGGATTGGGCGTTGGTCTGTCATATACCAATCCCGCCTCGCGCCATAGCCCCGACGGCAAACCGCTGCTGACCCGCCCGATCCGCGATGCCGGGACCGAGCCGCTGATCCTTGCGCATCTTGCGCAGAACCCACCCTCTGCCGCAGCGCAGCAATTAAGCGCATTGGTCCCGCATGCGTTGCCAGCGGCCTTACAGGGTGAATCATCCTCACATTTGATACCGCTTTGAAGCTGTCGACCTACCCGCAACCCACTGAAAAATATACACGCCATCAAAAATCTGTAACGATTGCACAAAACAAGCCTCAAACACTTTGACCACCCCGGCCCGCGCGGGTAGTGTCCCTGCGCAACCTGACCCTATGGGCAACCACATCCCGATGAACCTCAAAGAATTAGCGCAAAAGCTGAACCTCTCGCCGACGACCGTCAGCCGCGCGCTGAACGGCTACCCCGAGGTCAATGATGTCACGCGTGAGCGTATCGTCGCCGCCGCCAAGCGCTACAATTACCGCCCGAACACCCGCGCCATCCGGCTTGCCACGGGCCGTGCGATGGCGGTGGGCCATGTGTTTCCGGTTGCCACCAAATCCGAAATCATGAACCCGATTTTCGCCGATTTCATCGCCGGCGCGGGCGAGATTTATGCCGCCAATGGCTATGACATGCTGCTGTCGGTCGTCGCCGACGATGCCGAATCCGCCGCCTATCGTGATCTGAAATCGCGCGGCGCGGTGGATGGCGTCATCGTCCACGCCGTGCGCACCTACGATCCGCGCATCGCCAGTCTGCAAGATTTGGGCCTGCCGTTTGTCACCCATGGCCGCGCCACCGGCATTGACGTCGATTATTCCTGGGTCGATGTCAACAACCGCCGCGCCTTCCTGCGCGCCACCGAATTTTTGCTCGATCTCGGCCATACCCGCGTCGCTTTGGTCAACGGCAAAGAGGATATGGATTTCGCCATCCGCCGCCGCACGGGTTATGTCGACGCGCTGGCGGGGCGTGAGATTGCCCCTGACACCGCCTTGATGACCAGCGATGAGATGACCGAGCTTTCGGGCTACCGCGCGGCCAAACGTATGCTTTCACAGGAAAATCCACCGACCGCTTTCGTGGCGGCCTCGATGCTGTCGGGCATGGGGGTGCGCCGCGCGATTGAGGGTCAGGGGCTGAAACTCGGCCGGGATGTCTCGGTGATCATCTTTGACGACGAACTCAGCTATCTGCGCAACGGTGACGATGTGCCGATTTTTACCGCGACCCGGTCTTCGGTGCGCGATGCTGGCCGGATTGCTGCCGAAATGCTGCTGTCGCTGATCGCGGACCCCGCCCAAGGCCCGCTGCACCGCCTGCTGGAAGCCGATCTGATCCTAGGCCAATCCACCGGCCCTGCCCCACGTAAATGATCCTGAAATCAAATGCCTGCGGGCCAAAGTTAAGACATTGAGGTCACTGATGTCCACCCCCCTCGCCCTCGTTGCCGATATCGGTGGCACAAACACCCGCGTGGCTTTGGCCGATGGCAAAGTGGTGCGTCCCGCCAGCATCCGTCGCTATGCCAATGCCGAATTCACGAGCCTGGAGCCGGTTTTGACCCGCTATATGGCAGAGGAAGGTCTGCAATCGGTCGATGGCGCTTGTGTAGCCGCCGCAGGCCCGGTGCGCGATGGCGTGGCGGTGATGACCAACCTATCCTGGGTTATTGACGCCGCACTATTGATCCGTGCCACTGGGGCTGGGCAAACCGCCATCCTCAACGATCTGCAAGCCCAAGGTCACGCTTTGGGCCATATCGCGCCCGAGTATCTACGGCCGCTGATCCCCGGCACGCAAGTCGCGGGCGCGGCCATGCTGGTGGTCGGCATCGGCACCGGCATGAACGCAGCCCCGGTGCATGATACCGCACAGGGCCGTCTGGTTGCGGCCTCGGAATGTGGCCATATCGCCATGCCGGTGCAGACAGAGCAAGACTTCCGCCTGTCGCGCTTTGTCGCCCACACCGGGGCCAACGCGCATGGCTACGCCGGGGTCGAGGATGTTCTGGCAGGCCGTGGGTTGGAGCGCGTGCATGCCTTCATCTGCGGGGAAGCAGGCCATCCGCAAGATCTGAAAGCCGCCGAGATCATGAAAGCTTTGGCGGCAGCGGAGCCTTTGGCGCGAGAAACGGCCAAGCTTTACATGCACTTACTGGGGCAAGAACTCGGCAACCTCGCGCTGATCCACCTGCCGTTTGGCGGCATCTATTTGATCGGCGGCGTCGCCCGCGCCATGGTGCCCTATATGGACGAGATGAATCTGGCGCAGGCCTTCCGCACCAAGGGTCGCTTTGCCGAATTCATGCAAAGCTTCGCGGTTTTCGCAGTCGAAGATGATTTCGCAGCCCTCACCGGTTGTGCCGTCTACCTCTCCAGTGGCGGCATTTAAACCCCCAACCGATCCGCGATAAAGCTTAGAGCCACATGCAATCCATCGGGTGCGATACCGTGCCCGGTGCCCTGCATCACATGGCCATAGATGGTAAAACCATTGGCAACCAGTGCATTGCCCGCCGCCTGCATTTCTTCAAAAGGCACCACTGGATCCTGATCGCCATGCACCAGCAGAACCTCAGGTCTCACCTGAGCTTCCATCGATAACACCTCAGGAAACATTAGTTTTCCGGCAATTGCCACAACACCGGCAATCGCCTCGCCCCGCCGAGGCGCCACATGTAAACTCATCATCGCGCCCTGAGAAAACCCGACCAAAACCAGCGCCTCTGGCCCCAGACCCTCCTCTACCAGCCGTGCATCCAGAAACCCATTCAAATCCTCTGACGCCCGCGCCAAACTTGCCTTGGCATCCGCCTCAGAAGATCCATCAAACCGCGGAATCCCAAACCACTGCCGCCCGTAGGGATTGCCCGCACAAGCCTCGGGCGCGTCCGGCGCATAGAACACCGTACCAGGCAAATGCGGGCTTAGGGAATCCGCCAGACCCAGCAAATCCGCGCCATCGGCACCGTAGCCATGCACAAACACCACCATCGAGCGCACAACACCCGACCCCGACGCCGCCCGCCCGAATTTCAATTCTCTCATCGGATACCTTCCCGTGATTTTGCCACATGATAATACGCCCATAGCAGGCGCGCTGCAACTGCGCGCCACGGGCTCCAAGCCTCGGCCATCACCCGTAAGACCTTCTCCGAAGGCCGCGCCTCCAGCCCGAACAACAGCTTGGCCCCTTCCTGCAAGGCCAGATCCCCCGGCGCAAACACATCCGCCCGTCCCAAAGCGAACATCGCGTAGATCTCGGCGGTCCAACGCCCGATCCCCGGCACTGCGACCAATTCAGCGATCACCACTTCATCAGCTTTGGCGCGTAAGCCAATGAAATTAATGCCTGAACCTGCCAAAGCTTTCGCATAGCGCGCCTTTTGCCGCGACAGCCCTGCGGAACGCAAAGCCTCGTCCGACGCAGCCTTCACCCCGTCCAAGCTGACCACCCCAGCGGCCGCCATCCGCGCCCAGATCGCATTGGCGGACGCCACAGAAACCTGCTGCCCGACGATCGCATCCAACAGCGCGGTGAAGCCATCGGCATGGCGGCGCAAAGGCAAATCCCCCACCACTGCCAGGGCCCCGGCAAACCGCGCATCCGAGGTCGAAAGCCAAGCCGCCCCCTCTGCCACACAGTCCAAACTCTGAATAATCCGCCCGACCATCACCCCTCCAGCGCACGCAATCCATAAGGCCAGAGCGAATCTCCCTTGCCCCCGCCAAACCCACCCCTACCGATGGCACATGATGACAGATCAAGACAGCCTCGCCCGCCGCAACGTCTTTGTGCTCGTTGCCTCCCAAGCCGTCCTTGGTGCGCAACTGCCGATGATGTTCATCATCGCCGGTTTGGCAGGACAAAGCCTCGCCCCCAACCCCTGCTGGGCGACGCTGCCAATCTCGGCCATGGTGATCGGCTCGATGCTGACCGCAACACCGATTTCCGCCTTCATGGCGCGATATGGTCGCCGCGCGGGCTTTATCGTCGGCACTCTGGGCGGCACCTTGGGGGCTGCGATCAGTGCAGCCGGGCTGATGTACAGCTCCTTTGGCTTGTTCATCTTAGGCGGGCTGTTCTCGGGCATCTATATGTCGGCCCAAGGCTTTTACCGCTTTGCCGCCGCCGACACCGCATCAGACGCCTTCCGCCCCAAGGCCATCTCTTGGGTGATGGCGGGCGGCCTGCTGTCCGCCATCGTCGGTCCAGAACTGGTTAAGCTGACCAACGACGCTATGGTCGTGCCCTTCCTGGGCACCTATCTCACCGTCATCGCGTTGAATTTCTTTGGAGTTTTCCTGTTCGCCCTCCTCAAAATCCCAAAACCAGTTGCCGCGAGCCAGGGCTCTGACCAAGGCCGCAGCCGCGCTGAATTGATCCGCACCCCCGCCATCGCCGTCGCGGTCATTGTAGCGACAGTGTCTTACGCCTTGATGAATCTGGTGATGACCTCGTCGCCGCTCGCCGTCGTCGGCTGCGGTTATGCGAAATCCGACGCCGCCAATGTGGTGATGGGCCATGTCTTGGCGATGTATGCGCCGTCCTTCGTCACCGGCCACATCATCGCCCGCTTTGGCACCCAGCGGGTGATGGCGGTGGGCCTGACCATCCTCGCCGCCGCCGGAGCGGTCGCAATGGCCGGGGTCGATCTTTTCAACTTCTTCGCCGCCCTGATCCTGCTGGGTTTCGGCTGGAACTTCACCTTCATCGGCGCCACCACCATGCTGACCACCCTGATCACCCCTGCCGAGCGCGGCCGGATGCAGGGCATGAACGACCTGATCGTGTTCGGCGGCGTCACTATGGCCAGCTTTTCCTCGGGTGGGTTGATGAACTGCTCGGGCAGCTCGGTGCAAGCCGGTTGGCAAGCGGTGAACATGGCGATGCTGCCGTTCCTCGTGCTGGCCGGAGGCGCGCTGATCTGGCTGGCACTGCGGCCAAAAGAGACTCGTTAGGCAATGATCCGCCCCGCCACCCAAGCCGACCTGCCGCAGCTCTGCAAGATGGTCCACGCCCTTGCCGAATATCACGGCGATACCGCAACGGCGACGGTTGCCAACCTGCACCGTGATCTGTTCGGCCCCGCGCCGTGGCTGCACGCTTTGGTTTTTGCTGAACCGCGCCGTTTGCTGGGCTATGCCGCGCTGACCCAACTGGCACGGCTGCAATACGGTCAACGCGGTATGGACTTGCATCACCTGTACGTTTGTACGGATGCGCGCGGCGATGGCATTGGCAAGGCGCTGCTTGCCGCCAGCCTAGACTACGCCCGCAGCAAAACCGCAAGCTATGTGACGGTGTCGACCCTGCCCGGAAACGCCATCGCGCAGGCGTTTTATCTGGCGCGGGGCTTCCAACCCGCCCCAGTTGCGGGCTTGCGCTATGCGTTCGACCTTACGGGAAAGCTTAACGAAACCTTACCGTCGCATGGTTAAGCCATTGATTTATCGTGCCGGAGAACCTGTCCACGCGTGGACACTCACCATCGCTCGGTAAATCCCTGCCACAACAACCGCCCCCGCCGCCCAAACTCCGAAAGCCCCATCCGCCCCTCCGCGACCGCCATCGGGTCGGCCACAACCTGCCGCAAAAGCCCCTCCGCCTGCCAGCCCGCCAGCAGGGCCGGAGCAGCTTTGCCGACCAATCCCCGCCCCGCCCGCGCCGCCGAAATCTTCTCCATCCCCCGCTCCGCCAAATCCCGCACCGCCCCCCGCCGTCCATCCACCAAAGGCCGTCGCCCGCGGTCTTCCAAGCTCGGCACCGCCCGAAAAAAACCCGCCAAGCCCGCAGCCCAGCCATAATCCCGCACGGTTTTCTCGGCCTGATCCGCCGCCCCACAAGCCTGCGCCGCCAGCCACATCAAGCCGCCAGAAGTCTCGTCCAGGTAGAGATCAAACGCCGCCTGATCCTCAAACGGTTCGGAATAAACGTCCCAAACCCGCGCCGCCGCCATCCGGTCGAGCACGCCCAGATCCAACCCCGCAGCCCTGATCAAATCGTGCAACGGCCCCGCCACCTCATGTGCTCTCGCGGTCGGTTCACCCACCACATCCCGCCACCATTGCAGCCGCATCTCGGCGATCATCGGCTCTTTCGAAACCCAAGGCGCGCGGGCAATCTCCAGATTGAACGCATAAAGCGGCCACAGCCGGGCTCTCAAGCCGACCGGAGCCGCCATAACGGCGGCGAATCGATCCGGATCACCACGTTCCACCAGATCAGCGCAGGCAGCCAGGCTCACACCGGTACCCCGATGTCGCGGATCAGTTTCCAGTTGATTGCATCCAGCAGCGCCTCAAAACTGGCATCGACTATGTTGGCCGAAACGCCAACGGTGGACCAACGCCGCCCTTGGGCGTCTTCACTGTCAATAATCACCCGCGTCACCGCCTCGGTGCCGCCTTGGGTGATGCGGACCTTGAAATCGACCAGTTTCAGATCGTCAATCACGCCTTGGTATGGCCCCAAATCTTTCGCAAGTGCTTTCGACAACGCATTCACCGGACCGCGATCTGTGCCAGATTCATCCATGCTTTCCGACACCGACAGCATTTTCTGATCACCGATCTTCACCACCACGACGGCCTCGGACAGGCTCACCATCTGGTCATATTTGTTCTTGCGCCGCTCCACCGTCACCCGATAGCGCTTGACCTCGAAAAACTCTGGCAGCAAGCCCAGCTCTTTGCGCGCCACCAGTTCAAAACTGGCTTGGGCAGAGTCATAAGCATAGCCCTGATCCTCGCGTTCCTTGATGATTTCCAAGATGCGGCCCAGCCTTGGATCGCCCGCTGCCACCTCAATGCCCGCCGAGACCAGACGGGCGCGCAGGTTGGATTGCCCGGCTTGGTTCGACATCGGGATGATGCGCTCGTTGCCGACCAATTCCGGAGGGATATGCTCGTAGGTGCTTGGGTTTTTGAGGATTGCACTGGCGTGCAGGCCTGCTTTATGGGCGAAAGCGCTGGCGCCGACATAGGGGGCTGCACGGTGGGGCACGCGGTTCAGGATGTCATCCAGCATGCGGGACAAACGTACAAGTCCGGACAAGGCCGCGACAGTGACGCCACATTCCAAACGTCTGGCGAAGGGTTCTTTCAGCAGCAAGGTTGGGATCAGAGTCACCAGATTGGCGTTGCCGCACCGCTCTCCCAAACCGTTCAAAGTGCCTTGAATCTGCCGCGCGCCCGCCTCGACTGCCGCCAAAGAATTGGCCACAGCATTGCCGGTATCGTCATGACAATGGATGCCCAAGCGATCACCGGGGATGCCCGCGGCGATCACCTCGGCCACCACGCGGCCAACTTCCGAGGGCAAAGTGCCGCCGTTGGTGTCGCAGAGAACGATCCAGCGCGCACCTGCATCTAGCGCGACTTTCAAGCACGACAGCGCATATTCTGAGTTGGCGCGGTAACCGTCAAAGAAATGTTCAGCATCAAACAAAGCCTCGCGGCCTTTGGCGATGACATGTTTGAACGAGGCTGCAATCGCCTCTCGGTTTTCCTCTAGAGAAACACCTAAAGCGGTGGTGACGTGAAATTCATGGGTCTTGCCGACCAGACAGACCGCAGGCGTGCCCGCGTCCAGCACCGCCGCCAGCACATCGTCATTCTCGGCTGACCGCCCCACCCGCTTGGTCATGCCAAACGCCGTCATAGTGGCGCGGGTTTTCGGGGCGTTGGCGAAAAACTCTGAGTCGGTCGGGTTCGCCCCCGGCCAACCACCCTCGATATAATCCACCCCTAACGCGTCGAGCGCCGTGGCAATCTGGCGTTTTTCAGCGGTGGAGAACTGCACGCCTTGGGTCTGCTGGCCATCGCGCAGGGTGGTGTCAAACAGGTAGAGGCGCTCGCGGGTCATTTGAGTAACTCGAGTTTGGCGGGGTCGAAGTTAGGCCCGGAAATAAGTTCGACTCCCAATTTCGTCATTCTAACTTCGACTCCTGCTGCAGTTAACGCGGCCTTAAACACGTCAAGAGCATCGAAGTTCTTCGTCTCTAATGCTTCTGCCCTCAGTGCTGTCATTCGCGTAGCGATATCCCGAAAGTTGTCCGCATTTACGCTGTCCCAACCCGCCAATTGAGGTGTCAATAATCCAAGCAAATTTGCGGAGGCCAGAAATACACCTGCTGCCGTTTTGCTTTCCGGGCCAATATAGTTTTCTTCTAGTGCTATTTCATGGCTTCTAAACGTGGCTAGTCCACCAGCCAGAATATGCAGTCTGGAAATGGCTTGGCTTGTATTCAGATCATCCGACAATGCTTCTACTAGTTTTGCATCAGGTGTCGTCGGCGCGACACCTACTGTCATAGCTCGCCATTTTCTAAGATGAGCTTTTGCTTCGTTTGCCATAGCAGCCATCCAATCCATCGGCTTGCCGTAATGCGTCCCCAAATACACCATCCGGATCACCTCGCCCGGATAGCCCTGATCCAGCAAATCCCTGACCGTAAAGAAATTGCCCAAGCTCTTGGACATCTTCTTGCCCTCAACCTGCAACATCTCGTTGTGCATCCAGACATTGGCGAAACTCGCCTCGGGATGGGCACAGCAGCTTTGGGCGATCTCGTTTTCGTGGTGGGGGAATTGCAGATCCAGGCCACCGCCGTGGATGTCGAACGACGCCCCCAGCAATTCATAACTCATCGCGGAACATTCGATATGCCAGCCGGGGCGGCCCCGGCCCCAAGGGCTGTCCCAGCCGGGCTCGTCGCCCGAGGACGGCTTCCACAGTACGAAATCCATCGGGTCTTCCTTGTAGGGCGCCACCTCGACCCGCGCGCCGGCGATCATGTCGTCGATGGAGCGGCCTGAGAGTGCGCCGTAGTTTTTGTAGGATCGCACGCGGAAAAGCACATGGCCATCAATGGCATAGGCATGGCCCTTGGCGATCAGATCAGCAATCATCGCAACCATCGGTCCGATAAATTCGGTTGCACGGGGTTCAAAATTCGGCCTGAGCGCACCCAAAGCGTCCATATCGTCGTGATACCACTGGATGGTTTCCTCGGTGCGCTCGCGGATCAGCGCCTCCAAAGGCCGGGGATCGCCTGCTTGTTGGCGCGCTAAAGCGGTGGCGTTGATCTTGTCATCGACATCGGTGAAATTGCGCACATAGGTGACGTGATCCGCGCCATAAACATGCCGCAAAAGCCGATACAGCACGTCAAACACCACCACCGGGCGGCCATTGCCCAAGTGGGCGCGGTCATAAACGGTCGGGCCGCAGACATACATCCGCACGTTTTTGTCATCAATCGGGATGAAGATTTCCTTCGCCCGCGTCTTGGTGTTGTGCAGTTTGATCATCGCAACCCTCGCCCTTAGCGCTCGCATTTGCCTGCGGCGGGTCTATCAGCTTGATCCGGTTGAGGGAATGAGGTGATGGCCCGCGTGACTTGAAGTCAGCAGGTAATGCAGCAAATGATGATGCCCATC
>JBKJTI010000159.1:0-2741 GCA_046590425.1 Cypionkella sp.
TTCTGCCTCTGCCCTCGGTGTTATTCACCGTTTGTTGATGCAGAGAATGAGTCATTGTGGATAACTCGTCAAATTCTTTATTGAATCAAGGGGTTACAGATTTGTCTTGATACAACATATTGTGGACAGGCTTGAATGAACGTCTATGCGCAGGAGTGACCCCAAGATTTAGGAGTGCTGACTGATGCAACTTTGTCGGGTATCCGGCATTCGCCTCCCAGCCGTAACCGGGGTATTGTTGCGCCAAATCCACCATGATGCGATCACGCGCCACTTTGGCGATGATCGAGGCGGCGGCGATGGAAAGTGATTTGGCATCACCTTTGACAATAGCACTGGCGCGGCCCTTCAGATTGGCGGGAATCATGTGGCCGTCGATCAGGATATGGCAGGGCGTTTGCGGCAGACCTGCGACGGCGCGCTCCATCGCCAGATGGCTGGCGCGCAGGATGTTGAGCTGGTCGATTTCCTCGACCGATGCATGGGCGATGCAGCACTGCGCGGATGAAAGGATCAAATCATAGAGCGCCTCGCGCTTCGCGGCGGTCAGAGCTTTGGAATCAGCCAGAAAGGGCGGGATGCGGGCGGGGTCCAGAATAACGGCGGCAGCGGTGACGGGCCCCGCCAGCGGGCCGCGACCCACCTCATCGACGCCCGCAATATGGCGGTGGCCGAGGTCATGGGCCGCGGATTCAAACTCAAAACTGGCGTAGAAGATTTTCATAGGTTTCGCGTAGCGTGAAATGGCCGGCAAAAAAAGAGCTGCAAGAAAGCGGAAGGTAAAAAGGGGGGGCGAAGCTGCTCAAACCTTCGCCCCCAAGGGTCGGACCGCTGAAGGGATCGGGATGCGGCCCGGATGGGAAAGGGTTAACGGCCCAAGCGGAATCCCGCGTCGCGCAGGCATTGCGCCGAATAGACCCGGTCGCGTTCGCCGTAGATTCGAATGTCGCGGGCACAATTCGGCAGGCGATAGTCGAAGCCTTCACGGTCGAGGCAACGCTCGGAATACATCGTCACTGCATCGCCGGAATTGCTGTCGATGCTGATGGCGCAGACCGAGGGCACACGCGGCTGATAGGTAGGTTCGGGGTAAGGCTGCGGCTGGGGTTGGTAGGGTTGCGGCTTGTGGGGCTTCGGCTTGTTGCGGTCTTTGTTGTCGTCAATAGTCTTGGCGATCAGGCCGATCACCAAAGCGCCCGCAATGATTTTGGCAAGATCGTTGTCGCGTTTCTCGGCATGCGACGGCATCGACGTGGCGGCCAGCAGCGCGATCGACATCAGCAACACGATCAGAATATTCGCCTGACGTTTCATCGTGAACATCGGGGTGTGCCGGGTGTCGCGCAGGGCGTGGATGGTTTCGGCAAGGGTCTCGGATGCGTGTGACGTGTTGGACATGATGACCTCCTTCTTATGGGATGTGTTGGGTGGGCTTCTGACGTGAAGCCGATACCTGAGATTGCTCGTTCAACGTCTGGCCAAGCAATATCCGTCGGCTGATATGCGATAGCAGCGCCGTAAACCCGCTTCGATATTGAATAGCTGCGCGGTTATGCCCAAGGTGCGGGTAACGATTTAGGGAGTGCAGAAGATGCGCCTGTTACTTGCGGCAATTTTGGCTTTTGGCGTGGCGCAGCCGGCAAGCGCCGAATGCTTTGCCGATTACAAGGCCAAGCAGGACAGCCCGCTGCGGCTACATTACGGTGTGGCGCAGGTCTCGGATGGGGCTTGCGGCAGCAAGGGGGCCGCGAAAGGCGAACTTGCGCCAAGGCTGGCGGCGGACGGCTGGACTTTGCTGACCGTATTGTCCACCTTCGGCCCCGAGGGTCTGGGTGAAAGGAAAGCCAGTGCAGGAGAGTACTTCCTCCGCTACTGATGTGCTGAAGGCGGGCAACCGGGTGGTTGCGGGCGGGATCGCGGCGATTGTGCTGATCTTGCTGGGCGCTGCGGTGTTTCTGTTCATCAACCTGCCGGATGCCAATGCGTTCAACGCGCGGGTGGAGCGGTTGTTTGTCGAGAACAACAATCTCAACACCGGGGCCGAGATCAAACTGCTGGAGATTTTGGCGCAGTCGGGGACTTCGTTTTCCGAGGTGTTGACGAGTTATCGGTCGGTGATCTTCGTGCTGTTGGTGTTTGCCACAGCGCTGATGGTGGCGGCGCTGGTGTTTCTGGTGACGATCATCGCGCTGAATCGGCGGATTTCCGCGATCCAGCGGTCGGGTATTCAGGTCAGCACCTTGGTGATCAGCCGGGAGGCGCGGGCGGTCTATATCAACGATATGGAATTCGCGCTGACTGAGGCCGCGATTGAGACTTTGAGCGTGTTGGCCGAGGCGCGGATGGATGATGACGTGCTGACGGGCGCGCAGATTGAGGGCGTGATCTCGGGCCGCAATGCCGCCGATTGTGACGAGGCGGCGGGGGCTACACGGGTGAAGCGGTTGCGCGATGCGTTGGGCAATCAGATGGTGTCGGAATTGCTGGTCAAGACGATTGCACGGCGGGGTTATATGCTGGCGGTCGGCAAGGACACCATCAAGATGATCTGACGCGGCGGGGAAGCTGCGTGAATCACGCAGCCCACCTATATACAATCAACGTTGTTTGCGTTATGCGGCGTCCTTCGGCCCGAGGATTCCGGGGCAAGTGGCAGGGAGGCCGGCTTGCGATGGGGAATGAGGTGCCGTTTTTATGGGACTTCACGGGCATGGCCAAGGCCATCCCCCATCAGGAAAAGA
>JBKJTI010000073.1:0-7131 GCA_046590425.1 Cypionkella sp.
CAATCCGGCGAGGGCGGCGTTAAATCCCCGCTTGCGTGCCGCGTTAGCTCAGTTGGTTAGAGCACTAGATTGTGGATCTAGGGGTCCCCCGTTCGAGCCGGGGACGTGGTACCATCCTTCCTTTTAGCATTGGTTAAAGCCCGCTTGATCCGCATTGCGGCTCTTGGCCTTGGCTGCTGCGACCTGTATGGTCGGCCTTCCAAGTGAAGGAATGCCTGATGACCACTGACGCCTCCCGTCGTATCCCCCTTGTTATTGCAGCAGAAATTGGCGCGACTGCGGCGCAGGTGGCTTCTGCCATCACGCTGTTGGACGAAGGATCGACGGTGCCCTTCATCGCGCGTTATCGCAAGGAGGTGACGGGGGGCTTGGATGACACGCAGCTGCGCAATCTGGCGGAACGGCTGGTGTACTTACGTGAGTTTGAAGCGCGGCGGGCGGCGATTCTGGGCTCGATATCCGATCAGGGCAAGCTGACCGATGCGCTGTCCGGGGCTTTGGCGAAGGCCACCACCAAGGCCGAGTTGGAAGATATCTACCTGCCCTATAAGCCGAAACGCCGCACTCGGGCTATGATTGCCCGGGAAAACGGGCTGGCACCTTTGGCCGAAACGATTCTGGCCGACCGCGCGCCGGACCCGGCGGTTTTGGCCAAGGGCTTTGTGACCGAGGCTGTGCCGGACGTGAAAGCCGCCTTGGAAGGCGTGCGTGACATTATCGCCGAGGGGCTTTCCGAGGATGCCGCACTTTTGGGTCGGCTGCGTGGCCATATGAAGCAGGTCGGGCGGTTGCAAGCCAAGGGTGTGGCTGGCAAAGAGACCGAGGGGGCAAAGTTCTCGGACTACTTCGCGCATAACGAGGCTTGGGCGGGCGCGCCAAGCCACCGCGTACTGGCGATGCTGCGCGGGCAGAATGAAGGCTTCCTGACAGTTGACCTAGAGATTGACCCCGATGCACCCAAGGGCGACAGCCCGGCAGAGCGGGCCTGTGCTGCCGCACTGAACGCCTCGGGGCGCGGTGCGGGCGATGCTTGGCTGCGCGAGGCTGCGGCTTGGGGCTGGCGGGTTAAGCTGAAAACCTCGCTGACGCTGGATTTGATGAGCGAGTTGCGCGAGCGGGCCGAGACTGAAGCGATTGCGGTTTTTGCGCGCAATCTGAAAGACTTGCTACTGGCGGCCCCGGCAGGCGGCAAGGCAACGATGGGGCTCGACCCAGGGATTCGTACCGGGGTGAAGGTGGCCGTGGTCGATGGAACTGGCAAGGTCCTCGCGACCGATACGGTTTATCCGTTCCAGCCCAAAAACGATCTGCGCGGCGCGCAGGCGGCGATCGCGCAGGCGATTGTGAAGCATGGTGTCAAGCTGATCTCCATCGGCAATGGCACGGCGAGTCGGGAAACCGAAAAGATGGTCGCCGATCTGTTGGCGCTGCTGCCGGGGGCGGAAAAGCCGGTGAAGGTGATCGTGTCGGAGGCGGGGGCTTCGGTCTATTCGGCCAGCGAACTGGCAGCGAAGGAGTTTCCGGGGCTGGATGTATCTTTGCGTGGCGCGGTGTCGATTGCGCGGCGGTTGCAGGATCCTTTGGCGGAATTGGTTAAAATCGAGCCTAAGGCGATTGGCGTCGGCCAGTACCAGCACGATGTCGATCAGCACCGCTTGGGCCGCAGCCTGGAGGCCGTTGTGGAAGATGCAGTGAACGCGGTCGGGGTCGATCTGAACACCGCCTCAGCGCCGTTGCTGGCGCGGGTGTCGGGTGTCGGGCCGGGGCTGGCGGAGGCGATTGTCAGCCATCGTGACGTAAATGGGCCGTTCGCGACGCGGCGGGAGTTGCTGAAGGTGGCCCGTCTGGGGCCGAAGGCGTTCGAACAAGCGGCGGGATTCTTACGAATCTCGGGGGGCAAAGAACCGCTGGACGCAAGCTCGGTGCATCCAGAAGCCTATGATGTAGCCCGGAAAATCATTGCGGCTTGCGGGCGGGATATTCGAGAACTAATGGCCGACCCAGCAGCACTGAAGGGCCTTGATGCGCGAAGCTTTGTCGATGCGAGGTTCGGTCTGCCGACAGTGAAAGATATTCTGGCCGAGTTGGAAAAGCCCGGTCGGGACCCGCGTCCTAGCTTCAAGACGGCCACTTTTGCCGATGGCATCGAGGATATCAAAGACCTCAAACCCGGTATGATGCTGGAAGGGACCGTCACCAATGTCGCGGCTTTCGGCGCCTTTGTGGATATTGGCGTGCATCAGGACGGCCTGGTGCATGTCAGCCAACTGGCCGATAAATTCGTCAAAGACCCGCATGAAGTGGTTATGGCGGGCGATGTGGTGAAAGTGCGGGTGGTCGAGGTCGATGTACCACGCAAACGCATTGGCCTGACGATGAAAGCCGACAGCGGCGAGGCGCGCGAACAACTGCGCGAACGTCAACAGGACCGCGCACCGCAGCCTCAACGGGGCAAGCCCTTGCCAACTTCGGCGGGGGCGTCGGGCGGCAGCAGCGCCTTCGCCGATGCGCTGAAGGGCAAGTTCAACAGCCCCTAACGTAGGCCAAGTCCGGCTTTCATCAGCGATTTTCGCACAGGGGCTATGGAGTAGAACGCATTCAATGCCCCAGCGCGCAGATCGCGCAGGAATTGTCCTTCGATCATCGAGGCGCGGTTCAGCGCATCAATGCCCGTCACCCGTGCTCGCACTTCAAAATGACGGCGGTGGTGATAGGCATCGAGCATCTTCGCACTGCCGAGATTGGCGGGGTCAGCCTGCGCTAGCTCCAGCAATGTGGCCAGATCAGCGAGACTCATATTCAGCCCTTGCGCGCCAATCGGCGGCACGACATGCGCGGCCTCGGCCATCAGGGCCACGCGCTCACCCGCCATCCTGGCTGCGATTTGACTGATGATCGGCCAAATCGAACGCTGCGAGGCGAGAGTCAGCGGACCGAGAATCTGGCAAGACCGGGTGTTGATCGCGGTCTCAAACTCCAGCACAGACAGGGTGGCGAGGCGCTGCACTTCTGGCCCAGTTTCCATCCAGACCACGGCAGAGCAGGGCAGACCATCGCGGTCGGGCAGAGGCACGAGGGTGAACGGGCCGCCAGACCGGTGAATCTCGGTCGAGACGTTATCATGCGTCATCGGATGTGTGACCGCAAAGGCCAAGGCTTTTTGGCCATAGCGGGTGGTTTTGATCGAAACACCAAGGGCTTCGCGCATGGTAGAGGCCCGACCATCGGCAGCAATCACCAGTTTGGCGCTGACCTTACGGGTATCAGACAGCGTTACCAAAGCCTCGGATTCACGGGTCAAAAGACTGCGGGTCGCGATGCCGGACAAGAAGCTGACATTGGGCAAATCGGCCAGCCGGGCGATCATCTCGCGCCGCAGTAGCCAGTTTGGCAGGTTCCAACCGAAGGGGGCGTCGGAAAGATCGGCGGCATTGAAGTCTTTAGTGACACGTGGGTTCGCGATCTCACCACCCGCGTCGATGATCCGCATGATCTGCAAGGCGGCGGCATAGGGTTCCAGCCGCGCCCACAGACCTGCGGCCCGTAACACCGGAATTGACGGCTGCAAAAACGCGGTGGTGCGCAGGTCTGCGCCCTCGGCCTCGGCAGAGGTGACGGGGGGGGTGGGGTCGGCGCAAATCACCGAAAAACCAGCACTGCCGAAGGCGGCGGCGGCGGTCAGGCCGGCTACGCCACCGCCAGAGATCAGAATATCGGTAGAAATCCGTGTCATATCCGCCCCTTTGCCGTTGAACTTAGCGAGATTGCGGCGAAAAGCGAGGCGACAAAGCGTCTCGGCTCAGGCCTAAACCAATGTGGCGAGAAAGCCTGCCAGATCATCAGTATGATGCTGAATATGGAGCGCTTTCAGGGATTTGGGGGCGACATGTACGGTTTTCATCCCCATCTGATGCGGCGCCATCAAGTTGCGCGGATCATCTTCAAACATGGCGGCTGTCGCTGGGGTGATGCCGTCTTGCGTAAAAATTGTATCAAAAGCTTCACGTTCAGGTTTAGGGCGGAAGCCCGCGTGTTCAACACCGTAAACCGCGTCAAACAGGCCCGCCAATCCGCGCGCTTCCAGTACGCGATGGGCATAGGGCGCGCAGGCGTTGGTGTAGACGATACGTCGGCCGGGCAGGGCGCGGATCCGGGCTGCAAGCTCTGGATCGGCAGGAAGCACAGTGAAATCAATGTCATGCACATCTTGCAGATAGGGTGCAGGGTCAATGTCATGCTCGCGCATCAAACCTGCCAAAGTGGTGCCGTAACTGTCCCAATAATGCTGGCGCAGACGGTCCGCCTCGGTCTTACCAACGCCCAGGGCCTTCATCACCCAAGCCGTCATCCGCACCTCGATCTGATCGAACAGGCGAAATTGCGGCGGGTACAGCGTGTTGTCCAGATCGAAGACCCAGGATGTGACGTGTTGGAACTGTGTTTTTACCATACTGCAGAGATAGCGCGAAGGTTTGCGCACAGCAATCGCTTGATCCTGCGGCGTGGGCGTTTAGTGTCGCCCGACAAGGAGGAGCCTAAGCCGTGCAGAAGGACGCTTACACATTAATTCTCGAGTCGATCGAGGCCGGGGTTCACAAACCCGGGGATCGGTTGGTCGAATCGGAGCTGGCCGAACGGCTCGGGGTGTCGCGCACGCCGGTGCGCGAGGCGCTGCAACGGCTTGAAACCCAAGGTATGTTGACGCGGGATGGCCGCAGTTTGATCGTGGCCTCGTTGGATCACAACCAACTGGCCGAACTTTACGTCGTGCGCACAGAGTTGGAGGGGCTGGCGGCGCGTTTGGCAGCGCGACATGCGTCGGATGAGGAGATACGGGTTCTGCGCGGCATGGTCGAGGAGGATCTTGCGCTGTTGGGTGGTGATCCCCGCGCGCTCAGCCGGGCCAACAAACGGTTTCATCGCCTGATTCACCTCGCCAGCCACAATCGCTTTCTGGTGCAGCAGTTGGATCTGGTGCACCGCTCGATGGCGCTGATGGCCACGACCACGTTTGCGGCGGCGGGGCGCGATGAGGTGGCTTTGGCCGAGCATGATCAGATCATCCGCGCCATCGAAGCCCATGATGGCGAGGCAGCTTATCTGGCGCTGAAATCGCATATCTCGAAGGCATTTGAGACCCGGCTGCGGGTGGATTCGGGCGAGCTGAAGACGCGCTAATCCTTCAAAGCTAGGGTATTACAGGTTGAAATGGCCGTGACTGGTTTTGTCCCAGTAGAAAGGTTTTGTCATCAACTCCCACAAAGCTTTGTAGGCGGCGAGGGTCGCCAGCGGGTGATATAACACCAGAGTCAGCGCCCATAGCGGGTTCAGCCGGTGCTTGGTGCGACGCATCCCGGCGATGTCAAAGATAGTGGACAAAGCGGCCGTCGTCATCATTGCAAAATAGATCACATCGAAAGCTGTGGCACCGATTGCATTGGGCAGTGGATGCTGAAATCCGAGCGGGATCAACCAGAGCGACCAGAGCAGAGGTGCCAGAAGGGACTGCAGGATTGAGCCCAAAAATTGCACTTGAAAACCAATGAAGCAACGGGCCCCCAGTTGTTGCCACAACAGTTGCGGGTCGCGCATATGGGTGATCCAAGTCATCATATAGCCCTTGATCCAGCGCGAGCGTTGCTTGACCCAAGGAAAAGAGCGGCAGTTGGCTTCTTCAAACGTCGTGGTGTCGATCAACTCGGTGCGGTAACCGTGGCGGAACAGCCGCAGGCCCAGATCGGCGTCTTCGGTCACATTTTGCGCGTCCCAGCCACCGAGCTCTTCCAACGCTTTGCGACGAAAGAACAAAGTAGTGCCGCCCAAAGAAATCGCCATCCCCATCCGCTCAATTCCCGGCAGGAACATGCGGAACCACGAGGCATATTCGATGGTGAAGCAACGCGCCAGCCAGTTGCTGCGCGGGTTGTAATAATCAAGCTGACCCTGCAGGCAAACCACCTCTGGGCCGCGCTGGTGAAAACGCCCGACGATTTTGCGGATTTGGTCGGGTTCGGGCGCGTCTTCGGCGTCATAAATCCCTACGATGGAGCCGCGACAATGATCCAGCGCATAATTCAGCGCCCTCGGTTTGGTTTTCACAGTTCCGTCGGGCACCACGATCACCCGCATCCAGCCCGGCAAATCACTGGAGTTCAGCGCCTTGCGGGTCATCTGGTCTTCTTGTTCGACCACCAGCAGGATATCCAGCAGCTCGCGCGGATACTCCAGCCGATCAAGCCTTGCCGTCAGTTTTGCGGCAATGTTGCTTTCCCGGTACAGAGCGACCATCACTGAAACCACGGGCAGATGCGCGATCACAGCGGGATTTAGCGGCTCTGGCGCGGGTCGATGCATCAAGATCAGGGCGGTGAGCTTCATGATATTGGCAGAAAACATCGCAATCAGCGCGATGGCAAACACCGCGACCAGTGTTGCAACGGGTTGAAACAGTGCGAAAATTCCGAGGATTGTGGCGAGGATTGCGGTAGGGCGCTGCAAGGTGGTGCTGTGATAGGCACGACAGCTTTCGATAGCAGGCACGCGGGTTTCCGAAGCATAAGCAAGACGCGCGCCCTGCGCCGCAAGTAGCGCGGATTCGATCTGCATTATGGGGGCAACCGCCATTGCCACAGGCCCGAAGCATTCTTCCAGCCAAGCGCGGTGTCGGTGGAAAAGATCAGGATAGCTGGTGACGATCACCGTGGCCTGACCAACCCTGCGCCACGGCAGCAGGCCTGACCGCAGCGCCGTGACATGGTTGAAATCAGCCGTCAGGCGCGGGTCGGGCGGCAGGGCCATCAAATCGACACGGCCCACGCCCCAGTGCTGGGCGATCGCGTCATACAGCGCCTCGGGCGGCAGGGCACGACGTGCCAGCAGCAGATCGGCCAGATGCCTGCGGCGATGAGTATGCTGGGCGAGCACTTGCAGCATAACATGCGGCGGCAGCAGCCGGTCTTGCATCAGCTTCGCCGCCAAGGTTTGCACCGTTGGCCGGGGCAAAACCACCGGGTTCGGCGCAGCGACGCCGGGCAGGAAGCGATGGATCGGGCGCAGCGGGGTGACGGACATCATTCCTCCGGGCAACCCGTAAAGATTGCACCGGAAGCATTAATGCTTGATTAACAGCGC
>JBKJTI010000310.1:0-8687 GCA_046590425.1 Cypionkella sp.
TGAAGACAGCAAACTCACTGGCCGGATGCCCGACGGCCCCGGCACCCGCGCGGGCTTTGTGGCGCTGATTGGCGAGCCGAACGCCGGCAAATCCACCCTGCTGAACCGCATGGTCGGCGCGAAAGTGTCGATCGTGACGCATAAAGTGCAAACCACCCGAACCCGTATTCGCGGCGTGGCGATGGAAGGTGTGGCGCAGATCGTGTTCGTCGATACCCCCGGCCTGTTCCGCCCGCGTCGCCGCTTGGACCGCGCCATGGTCAAAGCCGCTTGGGGCGGGGCTGCCGACGCGGATCTGATCGTACTGCTGATCGAGGCCAACCGGGGCCTCACCGAAGGTGTTGCCACCATCATCGACCGCATGAAAGACCAGATCCCGCAGGGCCAAGCCGTGGCTTTGGCCATCAACAAGATCGACAAGGTGAAGGCCGAAGTGCTTTTGGCTTTGGCCGAGAAGATGAACGAAGCTTTCCCGTTTGCGAAAACCTTCATGATCTCGGCGGAAAAAGGCTACGGTGTCAAAGACTTGCGCGAATGGTTGGGTGAGCAGATCCCCGATGGCCCATGGTTCTATCCCGAAGACCAGATCGCCGATCTGCCGATGCGGATGATCGCGTCAGAGATGACCCGCGAGAAACTGACTCTGCGTCTGCACGAAGAGCTGCCGTATCAACTGACCGTCGAGACTGAGAAATGGGAAGACAAGCCCGATGGCAGCACCCGGATTGACCAGATCATTTATGTCTCGCGCGATGGCCACAAAGGCATTGTGCTGGGCAACAAGGGTGAGACGATCAAATCCATCGGCCAAGCCGCCCGTGCCGATATCTCGGAATTTCTGGGCCGCACCGTGCATCTGTTCCTACAGGTGAAAGTACGGGAAAACTGGCAGGATGAACCCGAGCGGTATTCCGAAATGGGTCTGGATTTCAAAGACGGCGAGGCGTGAGTGGGGAGGAATTCGGAGTCGAATTCCGTACACGAAATTTGTCGCAAATTTCGGCCTCAACGCCTCAAAGCCTGCGTTGGTTGACCCGTCGATCCCTCCGGGAGGAGTATTTCAGGAAAGAGCAACGATGAGTGCGCGCCTCACCTCTGACCTTTGGGTTTCGGCCTATCTGACCCGCCTTAGGTTGGCGGAAATTCCCGTCTATGTGACCGCCAAGGGCGATCCGACGGCAGGTGCGGTGTTGGTGAAGGTGGCGACGCTGAACGGCCAAGCCCGCGCCTATCAGCGCTCGTTCGATCTGATGGCCGACAGCCGCGTTTGGGTGGTTCTGGCCGATGGCGCCGAGGCCGAGGTCGATGCCTTACTCACCCGCCAGCGCAGCCGTGACCCTGATCTTTGGGTGATAGAACTTGAGGATCGTCAGGGTCGCACCCTGCTGGATCAGCCCGGTTTGGCCGAGTGAAGGATGCGGGCCAATGCCGCGATGGCAAGGCTGAGCAGCCCCAGCGCCAGCAGCAGCGCGGCCATGTTGCGCGCCATATGGGCCCAACCTAAAGCGTCGGCGTTCAAGAATGGATAGGCCCAAACCCCGGTCTGTTGCCCCCTGATTACCGCGTAGCCTGCATAGATCGCGGGCCAAATCAGCCACTGCGGCACATCACGCCAACGTACATCTTTGGGCGCGAAGCCCAGCCACCATGCCGTAAAGCCCAAAGGCATCACCGTATGTAGCCCCAGATCAGCCCACCAACCGAGACCCTCGGTTGGAAATTGGCTTGCCAGCAGTGCATGATATAGAATCCCCACTGTGGCAATCGCCACCATCAACCCTGCCGCACGCGAGGCTGAAATCTGCCAGCCCTTGGTGATCGCCAGCAGATGCACCACCAGCAAGACATTGGTCAGGATGGTGAAATAGCCGGCCATAGCCCAGATCCGATCCACGGCCAGTGCACCCCCGGTCAGCGCATCAAACTGTGCGCGCAAGGCGGCAAGGCCAACAATGGCAAGGGCAAAGGCCGATAGTCGGGTGAAGATCTGGCGGGCAAACATCTGCGCAATCTGCCGCAAAACACGCGCGTGGCAAGCCTTGCTCTGGCGTGACGCTGCGTCGATACTGCACTGATGGAATGGCGCGATCAGGGGGCGGTGATCTCGGTGCGGCCGCATGGCGAGACATCGGCGATCATCGAGGTGTTCACGCATGCGCATGGACGTCATGCCGGTGTGGTGCGCGGTGGTGCCTCGCGCCGGATGGCGGCGGTGTTGCAGCCGGGCACTCAGGTCGATGTGGTCTGGCAGGCGCGGCTTTCGGAACAGATCGGTAGTTTCAAGGTCGAACCCCTGCGCAGCCGCGCCGGGGTGCTGGCGGATAGGTTGAATCTTGCGGGCCTGAATGCGATCTGCGCCATGCTGCACGCCGCCTTGCCAGATCGCGAACCGCATCCGGCGCTTTATGCCCGCTCCATCGCTTTGCTCGATGCGCTGCAAACCCCCGGTTGGCCACCCGATTATCTGCGCTGGGAGTTGGCACTGCTGGAGGAATTGGGCTTTGCGCTCGATCTCTCGTCCTGCGCCCTCACTGGCAGCCGCGAAGACCTTGCCTTTGTCAGCCCGAAAACTGGCCGCGCGGTGAACCGCGATGCGGCGGGCGAATGGGCGGGGCGGCTGTTGCCGCTGCCGCCGGTTTTGCTGGGGCAGGGGCCTGCCAGCCCGCTGGAAATTGCCCAAGGCCTCGCCCTGACTGGCCATTTTCTGAACCGCGCCATGGAGCCCTTGCTGAACGGCAAACCGCTGCCCGAAGCGCGTGCGCGACTTTTGGCCATCTTGGCGAAAAACCCAGCGCCAAAAGAAGATTAGTCGCGGACAGCCCAACGGCCGTCGCGCGTAAGCCAGACCCCGGCGCCCGGACGCCGCCATAAGGTGGTATGGCCCTGCGGTATCAGTCCTTGGAGTTGAAACACTCCGCCAGTCCGAAACTCCAGCATTTCGCGCTTTTGGCCGGGTTGGAGGCCGCGGTGCGCGGCACCCTGATCTCAACGATTCCCATTGCGGTTTATGATGCGTTTGGCTCGGCGCAGAACCTGTCCACGGTGTATCTCACCGCAGGCATCATCACCCTGTTCTGGGGCCTGATGGTGCCGCGCCTGACCCAGATCTGGCCCCGCCGCTGGGTCTATTCGGCGGGCTGCGTGTTTTATCTGATCTCGATGGTGCTTTTCGTTCTGGGCACGCAATGGTCGGTGCAACTCGGCATCCTGATCATGTCGATGGCCACCGTGACCTGCTTTGTCTGCTTCAACGCCTATGTGCTGGATTATGTGCCCCGCGCGGATCTGGGCCGCACGCAAAGCCTGCAAATGGTCTATGCCGCAGCGCCTTGGGCGATTGGCCCGATGGCGGGGGTGTATATGCGTGCGCTTTGGGCGCCGTTGCCGTTCATCGTTGCTGCTGTGTTCGCGGTGATCCTGTTCGGCGTGTTCTGGTATCTGCGCCTAGGCTCCGGCAAGCAGATCACCCGCGCCAAAGGCCCTGCCGTCAATCCCCTGGCCTACTTAGGCCGCTTCTTCCGCCAACCCCGCCTGATCGCCGGATGGTTGTTTGCGGTGATCCGCAGCTGTGGCTGGTGGGTCTATGTGGTCTATGTCCCGGTGTTCTGTATTGAATCCGGCTTGGGCGACAAGCTCGGCGGCTTCATGCTGTCGGTATCCAACGCCACCTTGCTGCTGTCGCCCTTCATGGCCGCATGGGTGCGCCGCATATCAGTGCGGGTGGCCATGCGCCGCGCCTTGGCCTATTGCGCCATCCTGTTTTGCGCCGCCACAATCCTTGCTTTCGCCCCTACGCTGACCATCGCCTGCCTCTTCCTCGGCTCCTTCGGCCTTGTCATGCTCGACGTTGCCGGAGGCCTGCCGTTCATGATGTCGGTGAAACCCTCGGAACGGGCCGAGATGGCCGCCGTATACTCCAGCTTCCGCGATGTTTCTGGCATCGCCACCCCCGGCATGGCGTGGCTGGTGCTGTGGGTCGCCCCGCTGAACTTCATCTTCGCGGCCTCGGGCCTCGCCTTTGGTGCCGCCTATGTCATTGCCAGCCGCCTGCACCCGCGCTTGGGTATCCTGCGCCCGTCACGCGGCAGACCCTAGTCTAAAAGCCGCCGCGCGATCACCTGCGCCTGAATTTCCGCAGCCCCTTCAAAGATGTTCAAAATCCGCGCATCGCACAGAATCCTTGAAATCTGATACTCCAGCGCAAAGCCATTGCCGCCATGGATCTGCAACGCATTGTCCGCCGCAGCCCAAGCCACCCGCGCGCCCAGTAATTTCGCCATCCCCGCCTCCAGATCGCAGCGCTTACCGTGATCCTTCTGCCACGCGCTGAAATAAGTCAGCTGCCGGGTGATCATCACCTCCACCGCCATCATCGCCAACTTCCCGGCCACGCGCGGAAATTCGATCAGCGCCTTACCGAACTGCTTGCGATCCACAGCATAAGCCAAGCCCACTTCCAAAGCGTTCTGTGCCACCCCAATCGCCCGCGCCGCCGTCTGAATCCGCGCACTTTCAAACGTCTGCATCAACTGCTTGAAGCCTTGCCCCGGCACCCCGCCCAGCAGGTTCGCGGCATCCACCTTAAAGCCGTCAAAGGCCAACTCGTATTCCTTCATGCCGCGATAGCCCAAAACCTCAATCTCGCCCCCGGACATCCCCGGCGTCGGGAACGGCACTTCATCGGTCCCCGGAGTCTTTTCGGCCAGAAACATCGACAAGCCGCGATAATCCACCGTTTCCGGATCGGTCCGCGCCAACAACGTCATGACATGGGTGCGCGCCGCATGGGTGATCCAGGTCTTGTTGCCGGTGACTTCCCAGCCCTCCGGCCCCGCAACCGCCCGCGTCCGCAAAGACCCCAGATCGCTGCCCGTGTTTGGCTCGGTGAACACCGCCGTCGGCAAAATCTCTCCCGAGGCCAGCTTCGGCAACCACTGTGCCTTCTGCGCATCCGTCCCGCCGCACAGGATCAACTCCGCCGCAATCTCTGTTCGAGTCCCCAAAGACCCTACGCCAATATAACCGCGCGACAACTCCTCGCTGACCACCACCATCGAGGCCTTCGACAGCCCAAAGCCGCCGAATTCTTCCGGGATCGTCAGCCCGAACACCCCCATCTCGGCCAAAGCGGTGATGATCTCCATCGGGATCAATTCATCGCGCAGATGCCAGCCATGGGCATGGGGCACCACCTTTTCATCCGCAAAGCGGCGGAACTGGTCGCGGATCATCTCTAACTCATCATCCAGCCCAGTGACCCCAAACGTCGCCCGGCCATGATTGTCGCGCATCAACGCCACCAAGCGCATCCGCGTCGCAGGACTGTTGCCTTCGGCCATCAACACCGCCGCAGCAGCCCCCGGCACCGCCACAATCCCCAAATCCCCAAGCCGCGCCATCTCGCCCTGCGACATCGGAATCCCGCCATGGATCTGGCTCAGATACTCGCCAAAGCCGATCTGCAGGATCAGCCGCTCCATCTCGCCCAACTTGCCGTCGTCAGCCAACCGCCCTGCCCAAGCCCGCAACTGCCGCAGGCTTTCGGTATAGGTCGCGAGCCACGACAGGCTGTGCGCCGCAAACTGATGCTGCTCCATCGCAGTGGCCGAGACCTTGCCCCCCACCATCACCAGCCCGCGCAAAGCCGCGCGCCCGCGCTCAAACAGCGCCTCAACCTCCGGCAAAGCCTCGGTTGTCAGCCCCAGCAAATCGGTCATAACACCAGAGTTCTGATCCAAAGCCATCCCGCCCTCGCACATGCTGCATCTGCGAAATGCCTAATCCCTTCGCAACCGCAGCGCAATATTAATTCCCAACGCGCCACACAAAAGACTGAAAATGTCGCGACTGATTACGGGATGCACAGTGCCGCGCCCTGCTTTAGACAGGCCACAGAACGGAGGGCGCGCATGGAATACCTTATGGCTGGCCTGACGCGGCAGGCTTTTGTCGCCGCGCTGCTGATCACGCTGTTCGCTGGATTCGTCAAAGGTGCTGTCGGCTTTGCCATGCCGATGATCATGATCTCCGCCTTCTCCAGCTTCCTGCCGCCCGAGATCGCCCTCGCGGGCCTGATCCTGCCCACCCTGATCTCAAACCTGAGCCAAGCCTTCCGGCAGGGCGCCGCCCCCGTCTGGGCCACGATGATCACCTACCGACGCATACTCATCACCACCGTGATCTTCATCGTGATTTCGGCACAATTCGTCCGCGTGATCCCGCAAGACCTGTTCCTGTTGCTGCTGGGCCTGCCCATTACCGCCTTCGCCGCCCTGCAACTCGCCGGAGTCGGCCTCGCGCTTCGGCTGGAACACCGCAACCGCGCCGAATGGATTCTGGGGGCCATCGGTGGGCTCTATGGTGGCCTGTCCGGCGTATGGGGCCCGCCGCTGCTGGTCTACCTGCTCTCGATCAAGGCCGACAAACTGGAAACCGTCCGGGTGCAAGGCGTGGTGTTCCTGATCGGCGCGGTAGTCTTGCTGGCCGCCCACCTGCACTCCGGCGTGATGACCGCCAGCACGATGAGCTTCTCTGCCGTCCTCGTGCTGCCCGCGATGATCGGCCAAACGCTCGGAGTGGCCATCCAAGACCGCCTCGATCAGTCAAAATTCCGCCGCTGGACACAAATCCTGCTGGTGCTGACCGGGCTAAACCTGATGCGACGGGCGGTCGGCCTTTAATCGCTAAAACTTAGCTAAAATTTGCTTTCATCTTGGTCTCAATACTCTGCGGGGGTCTGGGGGTGCAAAACCCCCAGCCGCCAATGCAGCAAGCCAAAGCTTAACAGATTCCTACCTTGGCCGCGTAAGCCTTTGAAATCAAAGCATCCGAAAATGGTCCCGAGTTGGGACCATCCCGTTTCACCCAATCGCAGCCGCCTTCACGTCAGCATCAATGAACGGCACATACTGGGCAAAGTTATCGGCAAACATCCCCACCAGTTTCTTCGCCTGCGCATCATAGGCCGCTTTGTCGCCCCAA
Organism: Cypionkella sp.; assembly: GCA_046590425.1. Classification (GTDB taxonomy): domain Bacteria; phylum Pseudomonadota; class Alphaproteobacteria; order Rhodobacterales; family Rhodobacteraceae; genus Cypionkella. The sequence goes on from JBKJTI010000310.1 coordinate 6,982, forward strand.
GTCGCGCGCGGGTCCAAGAGGGCCGCATCCACCCCTGCCACTGAAACCGGAACCTCAAAGCCAAAGTTCGGATCGCGACGGAATTCGCCCGCCGAAAGCGAGCCATCCAAAGCCGCCGTCAGCAAAGCCCGCGTCGCCTTGATCGGCATCCGCTTGCCCGAACCAAACTTACCCCCGGTCCAGCCAGTATTGACCAGCCAGCAGGATGCACCGAACTTCGCAATCTTCGCCTGCAGCAGCTTGCCATACACTTCCGGCCTGCGCGGCATGAAGGGCGCGCCGAAACAGGTCGAGAAAGTCGGCGTCGGCTCGACAATCCCCCGCTCGGTTCCCGGCGTTTTTGAGGTGAAGCCCGACAAGAAATGATACATCGCCTGCGCAGGCGTCAGCCTAGCGATTGGCGGCAGCACCCCATAAGCATCGCAGGTCAGCATGATCACATTCTTCGGATGCCCGCCCATGCCGGTTTCCGACGCGTTGGAAATATACTCCAGCGGATAGGCGCAGCGCATGTTCTCGGTCAGGCTGCTGTCGGTGAAATCCAACTCCAGCGTTTCCGGATCAAACACCATATTCTCGACCACGGTGCCAAAGCGCGAGGTGGTGCCGTAAATCTCGGGCTCGGCTTCCGCCGACAGATTGATCGTCTTGGCATAGCAGCCGCCCTCAAAGTTGAAGGTGCCACGATCCGACCAGCCGTGTTCATCATCACCAATCAGGATGCGCGACGGATCGGCCGACAGAGTTGTCTTCCCGGTGCCGGAAAGCCCGAAGAACACCGCCGAATCCACCGGATTGCCAATCGCATGGTTGGCCGAACAGTGCATCGGCATCACGCCCTTTTCGGGCAACAGATAGTTAAGCAGCGTGAACACCGCCTTCTTGTTCTCCCCCGCATAGGCGGTGCCGCCGATCAGGATCATCTTGCGCTCAAAGTTCAGCGCGATCACGGTCGAGGTGCGGCAGCCGTGCTTGGCCGGATCAGCCTCGAACGACGGGCAGTTGATCACCGTCCATTCCGGCACGAACGTATCCAACTCGGCGCGCTCGGGGCGGCGCAGCATGTGGCGGATGAACAGCCCGTGCCAGGCCAGTTCTGTCACCATCCGCACGTCCAAGCGGTAAACCGGGTCGGCACCGCCGAACAGATCCTGCACGAAAAACTCGCGCCCCTGCATATGCGCCAGCATATCGGCGTGCAGCCGATCAAACGCCTCGGGCGCCATGGCGGCATTATTTTCCCACCAGATCGAATCCTCGACCCCAGCGGTGCGGACGACAAATTTATCCTTCGGTGACCGCCCGGTAAACTGCCCGGTGGAGCACAAAAACGCCCCGCCCTTGCCCAGCTTACCCTCACCGCGCGCCACGGCGGCTTCGACCAATGCAGGCTCGATATAGTTATAATAGACGCGCCCCAGCCCGTTGATGCCTTGATCTTCCAACCGTTGCGATGGGTTCACGCGTCCATTCGTCATCCTGCAAGCTCCCGTTCCCACCAATCTAAGGCGGTATAGTTTCCAACCCGTAATGCCCAAAGCTTGAGCATTTCTGCGAAAACCCAAGATTTGGGCCCCGTCTCTTCCCTAATAACATACGGATTTTGCACGGAATAGGACGCGAGGTCACAGTTAGCGCAACCAATTTCGGGTTAGCGCAACCAAAATGGAGCCGATAGGAAAACTGCGTCATATTAGTCATTCATT